>NZ_JANMBF010000028.1:0-3521 GCF_031360265.1 Phenylobacterium sp. | reverse complement strand
TTCTTGAGGGATCAGGCTCTGAGCGAACTTCAGATCCAAGAAGCACACTAGGAAACAAAGGCTTGCTAGTGTCCTCATCGATCCCGAAGTTCGTCCGCACCGGCCTCAGGCGCCCGCGAACTTCGGAATCGGGACACTAGGTGCGCGGTCGGGCGCCGCGGCGGCCGGCGTTGAAGGCGCTGATGGTCGATGTCGATGGGGTGATCGTGATCCCAGGGCGCGGCGGCTGGGCGGCGAATCTTGAGGCCGACCTCGGGCTTTCCCCCACGGCGTTGCAGACGCACTTCTTTGCGCCGCACTGGACCGACATCGTGCTGGGGCAGGCGGGTCTGCACGAGCGCCTGGCGCCGGTGCTGGCAAGGATCGCGCCCCATCTGACCAGCCAACAGCTCGCCGCCTACTGGTTCGAAAGGGACGCCCAGCTCGACGCCCGGCTTCTCGAAGACCTCGCCGTCGTCCGCGCCACGGGCATCGAACTCCACCTCGCCACGGTGCAGGAACATCTGCGCGCCGATCACCTCTGGACCGCCCTTGGCTTACGCCAGAGGTTCGACGCCATGCACTACGCCGCCGACCTCGGGGCCAGGAAGTCGGATCCGGCCTTCTACGCCGCCGTCGAGGCGCGCACCGGCTTCGCGCCGGCCGAGCTCCTGCTGATCGACGACACCCCGGCCAACATCGAGGCCGCCCGCGCCGCCGGTTGGGGTGCGAGGCTCTGGACCGGTGAGGCGCGTCTCGCGGACCTGCTGACCTAATTTTGGCGTTGACCAAAATAAGCCTTGTGCCGCATGCGCATTTCGGTATTTTGCTTTTTAGCGAAATACAAAACGATGCATAGGCTTCCGGTGTCCGAAATCTATAGAGCCCTGGCCGACCCCACGCGGCGACGCATTCTGGAACTACTGCGTGAGCGCGAGATGAGCGCCGGGGAACTGGCCGACCATTTCCGGCTCGCCAAGCCGACGCTCAGTGGCCACTTCGCGGTGCTGCGCGAGGCGGGCCTGGTCGCGCCCGAGAAGACCGGCACGACCATCATCTACCGCCTGAACGTCTCGGTGCTCGAAGAGGCGCTGATGGCGCTCATGGACGCCTTCAAATTCCAGACAACCACGTCGCGGCCGCTCGCGGCCCGACCACGCCCGGGAGAAAGCTGATGCGCCTTACTCAAGCCACCTGGGTCGCGACCGCTTTTGTCGCCGCCACCGCCGTCGTCGCATTCTGGGCCTGGACCGGGCTTCCCGCCGGCGTCGGCGTGCCGATCAACTACCTTGGCCTCGACGGACATCGACATCATGGTTCGTCACGCGAGGCGTTGTGGCTGATCCCGGCCATCGCCGCCCTGGTGACCGCGAGCATGACCTTCGCGCCGAACCTCGGAATGCGTTCCGGCGTCGAGCGGGCAGCCGAGCCCTTTGACGCGACCCTGATCGGCGTCGCGGGCCTGCTGTTCATCGTCCAGACCGCGTTGATCGGCCGGGCCCTCGACGCCAATTTCAACGTCATGCGCCCGGTCGCCATCGCCACCGGCGTGCTGCTGATCGGCGTCGGCAACTATCTCGGCAAGGCGCACCGCAACGGGATCTTCGGTCTGCGCACGCCCTGGACGCTCGCCGACGCCTCGGTGTGGGACAAGACTCACCGTTTCACGGGCCGGGCCATGTTCGCCGGCGGCGTCATGCTGATCGCCCTGAGTTTCCTGCTGCGCAATGGCGCCGCGCTGGGGGTGTCGATCGGCGTCTGCACGGCCCTGCCGCTCCTGGCCGGCGTCGCGCGGTCACGCAGCCTCGGGCAAGCCGCTGGGCGCGGCTGAGTCATCGTTCCCGCAGAGGGTGAGGGAAAGCGCAACTGAATTCCTATATCTGTTGCGTCATGCCGCCCCGCCTTCGTCCCACCCGCCTGGAATATGTCGTCGATGGCGCGCGGCTGCGGGCCCTGCTGTCGGCCGCCGCGCTGGAGGCGTCGGGCGACGCCCTGGCGCAGCGCAAGGCGGCGCTGGAGCTGCTCAAGGCGGCGCTGTTTCGCGGCCGGATGATCGCCAAGGAGCGGTTGGAGAACGGGGCTGGTGGCATCGAGACCGCGGGCCTGCTCTCCGGCGTCACCGACGAAGTGATCACCGCGCTCTGGGACTTCACCACCGTCCATGTGTTTCGCGCCCGCAACCCCACGGAAGGCGAGCGCCTGGCGCTGATGGCGGTGGGCGGCTACGGCCGAGGCACGCTGGCGCCCTTCTCCGACATCGATCTCCTGTTCGTGCGGCCCTACAAACAGACCGCCCACGCCGAGAGCGTCATCGAATACATGCTCTACGCCCTGTGGGACCTGGGCTTCAAAGTCGGCCACGCCTCGCGGACCATCGAGGAGTGCATCAAGCTCTCCCGCGAAGACTTCGTCATCCGCACGTCGATCCTGGAGGCGCGACGGCTGGCCGGCGACCAGAAGCTCGCCGATGAGCTTGTGCGGCGGTTTCAGAACGAGGTGGTTCGTGGCACCGGTGCGGAATTCGTCGCCGCCAAGCTGAAGGAGCGCGACGAGCGCCAGGCCCGCGCCGGCGCCAGCCGCTACATGGTCGAGCCGAATGTGAAGGAGGGTAAGGGCGCGCTGCGCGATCTGAACACCCTGTTCTGGATCGCCCAATACCTGCACCCGGGCCAGCCGATCGAGAAGATCATGCAGCTGGAGATGTTCCAGCGAAACGAGATCCGCGCCTTCATCCAGGCGTTCGATTTCCTCTGGGCGGTGCGGAGCCACCTGCATTTCACCACCGGCCGACCGGAAGAGCGACTGACCTTCGACCTGCAGCCGGAAATGGCGCGGCGGATGGGTTATGGCGACCGGGGCGACGCGCCGGCGGTCGAACGGTTCATGCGCCGCTATTTCCTGATCGCCAAGGAGGTCGGCGCCCTGACCCGGGTGTTCGCCGCCAAGCTGGAGGCCGAGCGGGTCAAGGTCGCGCCGCGCGGCATCTCGCGGCTGCTGCCGGCGCGGCGGCCCAAGCGCAAGCCGCTCGACGAACCGGGATTCCACGAGATCGGCGGGCGGCTGAATATCGACGGCCCGCAGATCTTCGAGTCCGACCCGGTGAACCTCTTGCGGCTGTTCAAGATCGCCGACGAGCGCAACCTCGACCTGCACCCGGACGCCTTCACCGCCGCCACCCGGGCGGTCAGCCTGATCACCTCGGCGGTCCGTCGCGACCGCCACGCCGCCCAGGTGTTCCTGTCGATCCTGGCCCACGGCCGCGACCCGCAGCGCACCCTGACCCTGATGACCGACGCCAATGTGCTGGGCCGCTACCTGCCGGAATTCGGGCGGATCGTCGCCCAGATGCAGTTCAACATGTACCACTCCTACACGGTGGACGAGCATACCCTTCGGGCCGTGGGCGTGATCGCCGACATCGACGCGGGCCGCTTCGCCGGGGACCATCCGCTGGCCACCGCCATCATGCCGCTGATCGTCGATCGCGAGGCGCTGTACCTGGCCATGCTGTTGCATGACACCGGCAAGGGCGGGGCGGGCGG
>NZ_JANMBF010000086.1:0-14652 GCF_031360265.1 Phenylobacterium sp. | reverse complement strand
TCTCGTCGATGCGGTCGGCGTCCCAGAGGGCGTGACGCCCCTTCTCCCAGATCACCCGGGCGGCTTCCTTGGGGATCACCCCCAGATCGGCCATGGCGTCGGCGGCGTGCGCCTCAATGGCGAACATGATCTGAAACCGCGCCTGGGGGCTCCAGACGTCGGCGGCTTCCTTGCGGGCGTAACGGGGGATCATGCGGCGGGGTTTGCGGGCGAAGGCGGCTGGAGTCAAATTTGAACCACGGAAGACGCGGAAAGACGCAGAAGGCGGGGCGGCGCTGCTGTCCGAGTGAGCGGGCTGCTGTCCCTGGGCTGAGAGGCGGGAGGATTGACCGCCAAGACGCCAAGACGCCAAGACGGGAACACGAAGGCCAAGAAGGACTCAAAGAGCGCGAAGGGTCAGGATCGGTCCGTTCGCGCTGTGATAAGGATCGCGCTTCGCGCCTTGGCGTCTTGGCGGTCTTCCTCTTCTTCGTGGCCCTTGAGTCGAAAGGCGGTCTTCCGCGTCTTCCGCTATTGCTCTTCTCGTCCTTAGTCGCCTTCGCCGCGGTCGGCGCGGGCTTTGGCCAGGGCTTCCTTCAGGCCGAAGGAGGCCAGGAAGTAGTGGACGGCGCCCCACAGGCCGAACAGGTAGCCGATCAGGATGCCGTGGCGGGTGGCCAGCACCAGGGCGCCCTTGCAGGCCTGGTCCAGCTCGGGCGCGCCGCCCTTGGGCGCGATGCCGCCGGGGCAGGCGGTCTGGAACAGCTGGCGCGGGGCGTCGAGGAAGCCGGTGAGCCCCTGGAAGAAGCCCGGCATGTCGGGATGGGTGAAGTGGAAGCTGGCCAGATGGTCGATCACCCAGCCGATCAGCGGCGGCCCGCCGCCGAGTGCGATCAGGTTGAGGAAGAAGAACAGGATCGCCGTGGCGGTCGCCCGCCTGCGGGTGTCGACCATGTTCTGCACCACCCCGAACGTGGGGCCCAGGTAGGTGTAGGCGAAGATGCCGGGGATCAGGAAGATCAGCGCCGCCATCTGCCAGGTCGCGACGAGGTAGATCGCCATATAGAGCGGGGTGGCGATGGTCAGGCCGATCGCCGGGGTCAGCGCGTACCAGCGCGGGCTGCGCTTTGACAGCCGGTCGCTGAGAAACCCGCCCAGGAGCGTGCCGATGCCCGACGAGAAGCCGCCAGCCAGGCCGGTGATCAGCCCGACCTGGGCATAGTTCAGGTGGAAGGTGCGGATGAAATAGGGCGGGATGAACTGGCCCGCGCCATAGCCCGCGAAGGACACCAGGGTCACCCCCAGCACCATGTTCACCACCGGCCACTTGGTGAACAGGATGCGCGCCACCGCGCCGATCTCGCGCAGCTCCTGGCCGAGCGAGGCCTTGGGCTTGGGAGGCTCGACGATGCTGAGGGCGTCGACCGAGGTCGGCGGCTGCTCGGGCTCGGAATGGCCGCGCGGGGGCTCCTTGATCAGCAGCCGGATGGCGATCGCCACCAGGACGCCTGGAATGCCCACCACCATGAAGGCGATGCGCCAGGAGAAATTCTGCGCCAGATAGCCGCCGATGATCGCACCCAGCATGGTGCCGAGCGGGATGCCGAAGGAATAGACCGACAGCGCCGAGGCCCGGCGCTTGGGCTCATAGTAGTCGCTGATCAGCGAGTGTGACGGCGGCGAAAGCCCCGCCTCGCCCACGCCGACGCCAAAGCGGAACGCGCCCAGCATGAAGAAGCTGGTGGCCAGGCCGCAGAGCGCGGTGAAGGCCGACCAGATGACGATGGCGCCGGAGATGATGTTGACCCGGGAAAACCGCTCGGCGAAGCGCGCGATGGGGATGCCCAGAAGGGTGTAGAGCAGGGCGAAATAGAGCCCGCCCAGGAGGCCCAGCTGGGTGTCGGAGATCTTCAGGTCGACCTTGATCGCCTGGCCGATGGTGGCGATGATCGTGCGGTCGATGAAGTTGAAGGTGTAGGCGGTGACCAGCAGCGCCAGCACCAGGCGCTTGTAGCCCTCGGAATAGAACGGCTTGGCGGGCGCGGCGGCCGATGCGGCGGCCTTGCGGCCCGGGCCGGCGGTGGTGTCGGTCATGCTCGGCGTTCCCCCAAGAACGGATACTGCGGCCCCCGCTTGGCGGGTGGCGGTGTTGGCGGGCAGGTTAGCGGGGCGCGGGGCGGGGGGATAGGGGGGTGTGTTTGCCAGCAAGGACTCTGGCGAGTAGGTCACGCAGAAGGCCATCCGGCCGCCTATCCCGCCAAAAAACCTCTCGCTAAGCCATGCTGTAAAAGCAGCAAAGCGACAGCCCGGACCGTTACCCAAAGTCCAAGGTTACGGTAGGTTGCGGTGCGGGTTGCAATAACCCCCGTTCTCTCTGGAGTCAGCCTCTCTGGAGTCAGCGCCGAGGCCTTCGGTTTAGGGGTTGTTGCAACTGTCACCGTAATTTGGCGCCCTGGCGCCCGAAGACCAGGACGCCCTGCGCCAAGCCATCGGCCAGATCATCGGCTGACGACGCCGCCGCCAGCCGGCGGCTACATCGATGCGCCACCCCAAGGTTCGGCTCTCAGCCGCGCCTCTGGCGGCGCCTGTCAGCAGCTCTCAAGACCCCCTCGACCGGCCGCTTCGTCCCCGAAGCGGATCGGCCCCTCGATCCGCACGGACAGCCCTCAGCGGGGACGGGCGGGCGGGTCACACCCCGAGGCCGCAGGCCGAGCCCGCCAGGGCGCGCCAGCGGGGTTGAGGCGGCCGGCCGGCTCCGCTCCCCCACCACGCCTCCGTAAGGCCCGCACACGCGCTCCTGGGATCGCTAAGGCCGGCGGCCTTGGCTCAAGTCCGGAGGATTTGAAGGGTGTCGGGCAGAGCCCGACCGCAGCAGTCGGGTGGGTGTAGCCCACGCGACCGGTATATGCGCCATTGTCCACAATCTTGGGTCTGGGGCTCGGATCGGCCGCGCGGAGAGCCCGATCATCGGGGCGCCGCGAGCGGCCTGGCGCAGGGGTCAGTGGGCGCAGCACATCCGACCCGTAACTGCGCCCTTGTGACTAATTCCAGCCAAGCTCGCCCGTCCGGGCCGATCTCCCCGCGTCGCCCCGAGACCCTCGCCACGGCCAAGCTGTAGTGATCCGCCGCCACGAAGGCTATCCTGCCATCGTCCCCAAGCCCTCGGATCGCACCCTCGCGTAGGGCTGCCGCGCGCGTTCGGCGGCGCACCTCGCGGATTGTCAGGGAAGTTCAGGGAGATCGGCGATTCCGCACCTCGCGACCACCCTGGGCGAGGTGCAAAAAGACGTGGCGCAGCGGCGACTTACCCGCATCGCACATCGCGCCCTTTTATCCTGCGTGCGCGGCCAACGAGCAGGACATCAGCGGCTGCGAGAGGTGGCTTACCTTATCGTGCATCTACACTCGGCGGCTCGACGCTGTAGACGACATTTCCATCGCCAAACTGAGAAACAAGCTGGCCTCCAGATCTGGCGAATGAATCTGCCTCCCCAGAGATAAAGAGGTCCTTGTAAAACGCAGATCCGCCATGCACGACGTTTGTTGCCCAGATCCCCGACCGAAATGATTTCGTTATACGCTTGCGAATTTCTTTGTAAGCCCGTTCGCAAGTCGGAATTTTGGGGTGTTCCGGCTCAAGGACCTTAATCGAAACAGCTCCCATCCTAAGGGCACTATCTGCAATCTCTGGAAAATATAGCTGAACAAGACCAAGAGATGATACCAAATCTGGCCCTGCGCCAATGTAGCTATCAGGAACGATCCATAATTCTCGCTCAAGTGACCACGGATTATTATGCAGCCTTACTGGCCTGATAATGTAGGGCGAATCTAGACTTAGATTGCAGACAGATACGTCCTCGCCTCGTACTACAAGGTCAACTGCGCAAGAAAGCTCCTCTGGCATGCAGAAGAAATTTACGCTTCGCGTCCCTCTGGTCATTTGCAGTACGGCGAGAAATTGCATTGGCCTGTTGCACGCTCAATGTCCTCTCTAGCTCTTCGTTCGCGCGCCACGGGCGACCCATCCTTGTTTTGCCGGCCGACGTTTTCTCGGTATTTCGAACCATCCGGATTTTCCATCGTGATATCCGGTCTACGCGACCCCTTCTCCCCGCCAGGGGTGTCTACACGCTCCTCAGGCTTGTCCCCGCCAGCGACATGCCCCTTGCCTTCGCCCTTTAACTCCTCGATTCGGCCTTTGATCTTGTCCTGATGCTCCCGATTACGGTGACAGTTGCAATAACCCCCATTCTCTCTAGAGCCATCGCCGAGAATTTCGGATTTAGGGGTTATTGCAACTGTCACCGTAATTTGTATAATTTGTAGAGCCATTGCCGAGAATTTCGAATTTGGAAGTTATCGCAACTGTCACCGTAATCCATCGTGTCGTCAAGGGGCCATTGGTTCCTTATTTGTTCTTGCGCCTGAATTTGATTTGCGCTAGAATTCGGTAGCGGTGGTTCCTGCGCCTCGGGCGTAGCTCGCGCTTCGGCTGATATCCCCCTCCCTCGGTTTGCCGCATCTCCCGCTCACCGGCCATTGCGCGCGGGGGAGGCTGCGGCTGCTGTGCGGCGGCTTCCCGCTTTTCCCCTTTTCAACTTTGCAAGGATGGTCCGATGGATGGGTCCGATGGCGGGGGCGCGCCGGTCGTGGCGCGTGAGGACAGGCGGCGTCGGGCCAAGGTGGCGCCGGGGGTGGTGAAGGGGTTGCTGGCGCGGATCGCGGCGGGCGAGAGCCTGCGCTCGGTCTGCGCGGACCCCGCCATGCCGGCGACGCGGACGGTGTGCAAATGGACGCGTGAGCGGCCGGGGTTCGCGGCGCGGTATCTGGCGGCGCGGCGCGCGGCGGGGGGGCCGTTCTTTGGCGGCCGGTCCACCTATTGCCTGGCGACGGCGCAGGCGATCTTCGAGCGGGTGAGCGCTGGAGAGTCGCTGAGCTCGGTGTGCCGCGATCCGTCGATGCCGGTGGCCGCCACGGTCTACAGATGGCGCAAGGACCAGCCGGAGTTCGGGCACGCCCTGGCGGCGGCCATGGCGATTCGCGCCGACCAGCTGTTCGAGCAGGGCTGGGAGCTGGCGCAGGCGGCGACGCCGAAGACGGCCTATCTGACCCAGGTGCGGCTGGCGCAGCTGCGCTGGCACGTGGGCAAGCTGGAGCCCAAGAAATACGGGCTGATCAAGGCCGCCGAGGCGCCGAGCGGCGATAATGGGGCGCTGCACGTCTATCTGAAAAAGTTCATCATCGGCTCAAAGGACGAGCCGGGACGCTGGAGCGACGAACCGGCGGAGCACCAGTATTCGATGGTCTCGGTGCACCACAAGGGTCCGACGGCCGGCCAGTCCCTGCCGCCGCCCGCGGTGATCCGCGAGCCGCGCTCGACCTGGGGCCCGAACGCCACCGGCGAGGCGCGGGGCGGGGCGGTGGAGGGCGAGAGCGACGGGGACGACGACAGCTATTGGGCCGATCCGAACAGCGGGGCGGACATGTCGGACGAGGACTTTCTGTGAGGTCATGGCTGGGAAGGTGGTCCCCCTTCCTAACTGACCATCTCCTCGCGGACGTTCTTGCGGGCCAGCCAGAACAGCAGGGCGGAGATCGTGCCGCCGGCGGTGGACAGGATCAGCGCCCAGCGGACGCCTTCGGCGGGACCCAGGCCCAGGCCCTTGTTGAGGATGTCGGAAAGGGCGCCGATGCTCAGGGCGCCCATCACCAGGCCCAGGAAATTGATCACGAACAGCATGATCGAGGCGCTCATGGCGCGCATGCGCTGGGGCACCATGCCCTGGGCCGAGGCATAGACGGGCCCGTACCAGAGCGTGCCCAGGAAGGCGGTGACGCTGGTCAGGCAAAGCGCCAGGGCGGCGCTGTCGGTGGTGTAGATGAGCAGCGCCAGCGGCGCGCCGCAGACGACGGCGATGGCCGGCACGGAGCCATAGACCCTAAGGTCGCGGGCGCCCCAGCGGTCGGCGATCTGGCCGCCGACCCAGGAGCCCAGCGTGCCGCTGATCCCACCGATCAGGCCCAGCGCCAGGCCGATGAAGGCGCCCTTGCCGACGTGGAACTGATGGGCGAGCGCGGTGATCTCGGGGCCATGCACCCGGTAGAAGAAGCTGGGCAGGAAGGGGGCGTGGCCGTAGCCCAGGAAGCTGCGGACGCCGGCGCCGAAGGCCAGGAACCAGAAGGCGCGCTTGCCGGCCAGGTAGCGGAAGGTCTCGGTAAAGGTGGCCAGGTTGGCGCTCGCCGCCTGGGTGGCCTTGGCGAGTTTGCGGCGCGGCTCCTTCAGGGTGAACAACGCCACGACGGCCAGGATCAGGCCGGGGACGGCGGCGATCAGGAACGCCTTGCGCCAGCCCAGCCAGTCGCTCATGGCCCCGCCGATGGCCAGGCCCAGCAGGGAGCCGATCGGCGTGCCCATGGAATAGAAGGCCAGCGCCGAGGCGCGCTTTTCCTTCGGCGAATAGTCGGCGATCAGCGCATGGGAGGTGGGCGTGCAGCCGGCCTCGCCGATACCGACGCCGGCGCGGGCGGCGACCAGCTGGACGAAGGTCTGGGCCAGGCCGCAGACGCCGGTGAAGACGCTCCAGGCGGCCAGGCACGAGGCGATGATCACCGGGCGGTTGTGGCGGTCGGCGGCGCGGGCCAGCGGGAACCCCAGCAGGGTGTAGACGATGCCGAAGGCAAAGCCCGAGAGCAGGCCCAGCTGCCAGTCGGCCAGGCGCAGGTCGTTCTTGATCGGCTCGGCCAGGATATTGATCACCTGGCGGTCGAGGAAGTTGACCACATAGATCAGCAGCAGCAGCCACAGCGCATAGCGGCGATAGGCGTCGGAGACCGGCGGATCGTCGGATCGTAGAGCGTCGGGGCGCGGATCGGCGAGGATGGGCGCGGCGTCGTCGATCAGCCCCTCCGGCGAGGGGTTGGCGATATCGGCCATGGGTGCGTCCTCCGCCCGGCTCTGACGGCCGGCAAGCGCAACGTCCCGCATTTGTCCGCAGGTGGGAAGCGGCAAGGCGCGGGGCCGAAACGTTTCCCCGCGGCGCGGAAAGGGTTAGGCGTTGGGGGAGGCCATTGAGGATGAGCGCATGGAACTGGTGATCGGGACCAAGGCCTGGTCGACGTGGTCGATGCGGCCGTGGCTGGCGCTGAAGAAGACCGGGGCGGTGTTCGACGAGACGCTGATCCCGCTGCGCCAGGAGAACGGGATCAGCGGGGCGGCGATCCTGGCGCGGTCGCCGTCGGGGCTCGTGCCGGCGTTGCGGGACGGGGAGGTGGCGATCTCCGACTCGCTGGCGATCTGCGAATATCTGGCCGAGCGGTTCCCGCAGGCCCAGCTGTGGCCGGCGGACCCGGTGGCCCGGGCGTTTGCCCGCGCCGCGGCCGCGGAGATGCATTCCGGGTTCGCCTCGCTGCGGGGGGAATGCCCGATGGACCTGGGCGCCGCGCCGCGCGCGGTGGCTCTGTCGGACGCGACGCACAAGGACATCCGCCGGATCGTGGCGCTGTGGCGCGGGCTGCTGGGGCGGTTCGGCGGGCCGTGGCTGGGGGGCGGCGAATGGGGGATCGCCGACGCCTTCTATACGCCGGTGGCGACGCGGTTTCGCACCTATGGCGTGCTCGCTTCGGACTTCGGCGACGATGGCGCGGCCGGCCTCTATGCGGAGCGGCTGCTGGCGCGGCCGGAATACCTGGCGTGGGCGGCGGGCGCCTGAATCGATAGGCGCCCAGGCTTGGATCGGTGGTCGCGCCGAAGCCTTTCCGGTTGGATTCTCGCGCCAGGGGAAAAGAATTGCGACAAGCTGGCGTCGACTATAGTCAAGATTGAAACCGGAAGGTTGAACCTACAATTCAGGACTGTGATATGAAGAAGATACTTGGCTTGGTTGTATCTATGTCTGTGCTTGGTCTTGCGAGCGCGTCGAACGCCACGGTCTATAATTTCGCGCTGACCATTTCAGATCCGGCGGCATTGGTCACCACCGTGGCCGGCGGCGTCGATGCCTTTGGCAACGTCTCCGTCAATGACGCGGGCGGCAACCTGGCCTTCGATATGAAGCTGAATCCGGGCTGGGAGATGCGCCACGCGCCCGACTCCAACCACTGGTCGTTCGCGTTCAACACCAGCAAGAGCTTCACCTATTCGGGCATCACCCTGATCGGCGGCGGCGCGGCGACCGCGACGGCCTTCACCGGCGTGAACGCCTCGCCGTTTGGCGCCTTCACCAACGCCTTGCAGTGTGACGCGGGAACGAACGGCAAGAAGAAGACGCCCTGCCTGCCCGGCTGGCAGCCCGGCATCAATCCGACGGAACTGAAGTTCACGGCGAATGGCCTGGCCCTGTCGGACCTGTTCCAAAGCAGCACCGTCTACGGCGGGAAGAAGATGTGGTTCATCGCCGATGTGGTCAACGCGGCTGGCAAGACCGGCAATGTCGGGGCCGCGACCTGCGCTCTGGCGACCGGCGGCGGCTGCTTCGGCGGCGGTGGCGGCGGTGGCGGCGGTGGCGGCGGTGTGCCGGAACCGGCGTCCTGGGCGCTGATGATCGGCGGGATGGGTCTGACCGGCGCGGCCCTGCGCCGTCGGCGGACAGCGATCTTCGCCTGACGCAGCCCTCCGCGACCTTCGTCGCGGCTGCGCCGCGCCCGCTATCGGACTTCGGGGCCAGTCGCGGGTGACGCAAGGATCGCGGCGCGCTCCTCCGACCGCGCGCCCTGCAGGATGTTGGGCAGCGAATAGTTGCCCTCGTGGCAGGCGTATTCGTAGATCGGACCCTTGGCGGCCCGCATCGGCATTTCGGCGCGCCAGACCTTGGTGAAGACGCCCGGATCGTCGACCGAGAATTCATAGAGCATCTGGTCCTTGGCCGTCCGCGTGAAGCGTTCGGTCAGCCGGCCCTGGGCCGAATAGGGAAACCCGCCGCCCAGGCTGCCGACGTAGGACTTGGGGTTCAGGTTGGTGGTTTCCACCACCAGGGTCTCGCCCTCCCACCAGCCGACGGAATCGCCCATCCAGGGGCGGATGTTGGCCGGGAGGTGGGTGCGCTGGCCCATCCGGATGATCCGCACGTCGTGGTTCATCTCGATGTGGATGACCACATAGCCGGGCGTCTGGACGATCTGGTAGTGGCCGTTGAATCCGGTGTTCATCATCGGCGGGCCTTCCGGCGAGCCGATCGCGGTGAGGCAGCGTTCCTCGGTGGGGCGGCCCTCGGGACCGTCGAGGTCGTCCTTGATGGCCCGGTCGCGGATCGCCTTGCCGGCCGGCGAGAAGGGCAGCCGGCCGTCGGCCGGATCGACGATCCAGGAAGACCGCAGCTGGCCGTTCACCCGGGCCAGGTGGATATCCATCTCCAGGTAGTCGGTCTGCGGAGCCTCCTTGACCACCGGCGGCGCGGGCAGCTTCGGATCGACCGGATCGGGACTGATCAGGTCGCCCACCATCTTGCGGAACATGGTCTCCATGAAGGCCGCCTCCTTGTCGGTGGCGATCAGGGCCTTGAACACCGGCGGCCGCTGCAGGAAGGTCAGCGAGGTGTTGGTCCACAGGCCCTGCAGGTCGGGGGCGCCGAAGGCGGTGCGCGGCGCCCGATAGGGGCCGGCGACGGCGGCGCCGGCGGCCAGGGCCAGGACGATGATCAGGTGGGGCAGGCGGGACATGATGCGGTTGCGATCCCTTGGGTCAGGAGGTGGCGAAGCTGGGCCGGGGTCAGATCGGTTCGCGGCGGCGGCGCAGCCAGACGCAGCCAGCCAGGCAGGCGGCGGCGATCAGCAGGCCGACCCACAGTCCGGGACTGCCCAGGAACCTGAGGGGATCGATCCGCGCCAGCCCCAGCGGCGGCAGGCCGGCCGGCCCCTGGCCCGATAGCGGCCATGCGCCGACGAAGGCATGGGCGTCGGCGCCGGTCAGCCGGTCGATCAGGGCGGCGGTGAACAGGTTGGACCGGAACGCCAGGTGCTCCCCCGCGCACAGGGCCAGGGGCGGGAGCACGGCCCAGAGGAACGGCGCCCGTCGCGCCCAGGCCGACACCAGCAGCAGCCAGCCATAGACCGGCGCCAGCCACAGACTGAGCGTGACCAGTCCGTAGGCGAGCGCGACGCCCTCTCCGACGATGTCGCCCAGCGACCAGGGTATCGCGGTGCTGACGCCCGCGCCGGCCAGGATCAGCGTCGAGACCAGCAGGATGATCGCCTGCGCGCCGACGATGGCCGCCAAGGTCAGCGCCGGCATCACCGCCATCGGGATCGCCGCCTTCGACAGCACGGTTGTCAGGTCGGAGACCGGAAGCGACTTCCAGAACAGGATGCTGCGGTCGCGACGCTCGTCGAAGAGCGCGCCGAGGCAATAGAACAACGCCACGATCATCATGACGCCCGTGAGGATCACGCCGGAGACGACGTAGGGCTCGCCAATCACCTTCAGCTGGTGGAGCGGGTCGAGGGTCAGGGTTTCCAGCCGCCGGCCCGGCAGGCCGATGGTGCTGACCAGGAAGCCCAGCAGAACCAGGCCGGTGGTCGCCAGCGGCGCCACCAGGATCGAGCGGCTTTCCCAGAGTTCGCGGCGGACCGACCAGTAGAAGGGGCGCGTGGCGTTGGCTGCCTGGCTCATGCGCCGGCTCCTGACGTTGCGGATGGGGAGGGGGGGCCGCCGAGGATCGCCACGAAGAGGTCGGCGAGACTGGCGGGGCGCACTTCGCCCAGGGCGGCCAGCCGGTCACGGTCGGCGTTGTCGAACAGCAGGATGTGGCGACCGAACAGCTGGCGTTCGTGGATCGGCCGCAAGGCGCGCGCCGCGTCCAGCGCGTCGGACGCCACCATCAGCTCGGCGAAGCGGATCTCGATATCCTCCATGCTGGCGTGCAGCACGATGCGGCCGCGGTCGATGAAGGCCACGTCGGTGAGGATGTGCTGGACTTCCTCCACCTGGTGAGTGGTGACCACGATGGTCCGGGCGCCGTCGAAGTAGTCGTTGATCAGGCCGTCGTAGAACGCCTTGCGGTAGAGGATATCGAGCCCCAGCGTCGGCTCGTCCAAGACCAGCAGCCTGGCGTCGATGGCCATTACCAGGGCCAGGTGCAGCTGGGTGACCATGCCTTTGGACAGTTCGCGGATCCGGCTGGCGGCTTTGATCGTGGTCCGGGCGAGGAAGGCCTCGGCCTTGGCGCGGTCGAACCTGGGATGGACGCCGGCCACATAGTCCAGCGCCTGGCGCACCCGCATCCAGCGCGGCAGCACCGCGACATCGGCGATGAAACAGACCTGCGCCATCAGCCGGTCCCGCTCGGTCCAGGGATTGAGCCCGAGCACCCGCAGGTCGCCCTGGAATTCGATCAGCCCGAGCATGGCCGCGAGCGCGGTGCTCTTGCCGGCGCCGTTGGGACCGATCAGGCCCAGGACGCGGCCTTCCTCGACGCGCAGGTCGACGCCGTCCAGGGCCACGGACCTTCCGTAGGTCTTGCGAAGGTCGCGGGCTTCGATGCAGGCCATGGCCTTAGTGCTCCTTGCGGGTCGGGGCGGGGCCGGCGGCGGCCAGCTCATCCTGGGTCAGTCCCAGCCGCCGGATGGTGGCGGCGACGGCGGGCCACTGTTCGCTGAGGAACCTCTGCCGCTCGGCGCGCAACAGCAGGTCCCGGGCGCCGATCCTGACGAACATGCCAAGGCCCCGGCGCTTCTCGACGAGCTCCTCGCCCTCGATCTGCTGATAGGCCTTCAGCACGGTCAGCGGATTGACCCGCGACTCGGTGGCCACGGTGCGGACGGAGGGCAGGGGATCGCCATCCCTGAGCAGGCCGTCGAGGATCATCGCGACCACCCGATCGCGGATCTGGCGGTAGATCGGCTGACTGTCATTCCACTCTGGGTCCATGATCGGTTCCGGCAGGGCGTTCCGAGGCAGAGGTCGTTCGCCTGGGATCAGTGTTATAGTCAACTACAACACCGAACGGATTGCAAGCGCTTTGTCCGCGGGGTCCGGACGGGGTCGCGGACTGTCCAGACACGAAGGGGCTGCGGCGCCGCCCTGTTGGCGCGCCTGAAGGCCGGAGCGACTGGCAAGGTCGTTGAGGTCGCCCGGTCGAACGTCGCCAGCCCGACGAAGGCTGCCTCTCCCTTCTCGATCGACCGGGCAGGCGGCTCCCTAGCAGGCTGAGGAAAAACCGGAGGAGTGCGGGTGGTTTTGTCGGTTGGTCGAGGTTTAGCGGCTGATCCTTGTCCTGCGCAGCGGTTGTAGGCGGCCAGGGTGAAGGTGAAGGGGCATTGCTGCTTGGTGGAATTGATCTGACAATTCCCGCTTCTTTACCCGAGGCTCCGCGCTTAAACGTGATGAGCAAGGCTGGCGGGGCGGGGGGCGATTTCGGTCGCGCGTCGACGCTTGGCCGCGGGGGAAACGTCGGATGTGCGGATTGATTGCGGCGCAGTTGCGCGCGCCCTGGCTTGCGGCTGAGCGCCTGGACGGCGCCCTGGCGACCATTGCCCACCGTGGCCCTGACGGCAGCGCCAGCTGGTTCTCTGCGGACCGCAGGACCGCGCTTGGCCACGTGCGCCTGAGCATCATCGGCCTCGACAATGGCGTACAGCCGCTGAGCCACGCGCGAGGCGATCTCAACGTAGTGGTCAACGGCGAATTCTATGGCTACCAGGCCATTCGGACCCGATTGCGCGAACAGGGCTATCGCTTCATCACCGAGTCCGACAGCGAGATCGCCCTTCACCTCTACGACAGGCACGGCCTCGGTTTTGTTGATCACCTGCGTGGCGAGTTCGCCGTCGTGGTCGCCGACCGCCGCAGCGGCGAGCTGATCGCCGCCCGTGATCGCTTCGGGATCAAGCCGCTGTTCTATGCCTGCATCAACGGCGACGTTCTGTTCGCTTCCGAGGCCAAGGCTCTCCTGGCGCTGGGTGTGCCGGCGCGCTGGGACGCCCAAGGCGTGCTGGGCGATCTCTCGGGCATGCGCAGTGACGCCTTCCTGCTGCAGGACATCCAGCAGGTTCCGCCCGGTTGCCTCGTCATCGCCAAGGACGGGGCGGTGCGCATCGAGCGCTATTGGGAGAACAGCTACCCGACCGACGCGGTCCTGCAGGACGATCGGCGCAGCGAGGCCGAGATCGTAGCGGGATTCCGACAGGTGCTCGACGAAGCCGTCGCCGAACGCCTGACCGCTGATGTCGAGGTAGCCTGCTACCTGAGCGGCGGTTTGGATTCCTCTGCCGTGCTGGGGCTGGCTCAAGCCCGCCTTGATCGCCCGATCCGCGCCTTCACCATCGCCTTCGAGGGCGCGTTCGACGAATCGCCGTTGGCCCAGCGCACCGCCGCCTTCACGGGGTCGAACTACGAACCTGTTCCCGTCTCACCCCAATCCATGGCCGATGCGTTGGAAGACACCGTCTGGCACTGCGAGCGACCGATCTTCAACGCCAACTCTGCCGCCAAGTTCCTGCTGTCGCGGGCGGTCCGCGACGCGGGCATCAAGGTGGTGTTCACTGGCGAGGGGTCGGACGAGATGCTGGCCGGATATCTGTTCGAGCGCCGCGACCTGATGCTCTACGGCGGCGGCTATGCCGACCACGCCGCCCGCGAGGCGGCGATCGCCCAATTGCTTGAGAACAACCCGCTGTCGCGCGCGATAATGTTCCCCTCCGGCGCGCCGGCCCCCGGGATCGCGCACATCGAGGCCGCCATTGGGCATTGCCCTTCGTGGATCCAGGGCATGTCGGTCCAGTACCGGCAACTGTCGGAGCTGATGCGGGCTGACGCGCCCGGCGGCGTCGACCTAGGCGCGCCCTATTCGAGACTGCTCGCGGAGCTGGACATTCCGGGCCAGATCGCCGGCCGTGACGCCGTGAACACCGCGCTGTACCTCTGGCAGAAGTCGATGCTGATTAACTTCATACTGACGGTGCTGGCCGACCGGATGGAAATGGCGCATTCGATTGAAGGACGGGTTCCGTTCCTCGATCACCACGTCGCCGAATATGCCGCCGGGTTGCCCGTGCCCTACAAGATCCGCGAGACGACTGAGAAGTACGTGCTGCGCGAGGCGACCCGCGACGTCATCACGCCCGAACTCTATGCGCGCCAGAAGCATCCCTTCCTCGCCCCGCCGCTTCAGCCAGCGACCCGTACGGCCAAGGCCGACCCGCTGCGCCAGCATTGCGAGGACATCATCCGTTCGTCCAGCTTCGCCGACCAGCCGTTCTTCGATCCATCGAAGTCAGTGGCCTATCTCGACGCCGTCGCGTCGGGCGACGCTACTGTCACCAGCGAGGCTTCGGCGATCATCCTGCGCATGGCGACGCTCAGCCTGATGCAGGCGCGGTTCGGGGTCAGTGGATAGTCGGCCCGGCTCTCACGGCGGTGCTGGCTGACCAGATCCTTTCTCGTTTCTGGTCAGGCGCAGTTTGCCCAACTCCGGCCTGGCTCTAGCCATGACGACAAGCCACACGGCAGGGCGGTTGACGGCCCTCTCGAGGGGCCGCTGTCGGTTTCAGGGAATGTCAGCCTGCGGGCTGCGAGCTTAGGACCGGCCCTAAGCGGACCTCCCGAGCGTCGGATTGCAAGGCGGCGCATCGGCCCGTCCGCTGCGTTGCTCCAGCCTCGCCCCGGCTCTCTCTCGGCTTTGACACCTTGCCGCGGGACTGGACGGCGGCATTATCGAAACGTTGCAATGATGCGTATGG
>NZ_JANMBF010000021.1:0-23037 GCF_031360265.1 Phenylobacterium sp. | reverse complement strand
CCATAGCGATGCGGCCGCTCGGCCTTCCTGGGACGCCGCGGGTAGGTCGCCGGCTCACCGGTCGCCAGCGCTGCGCAATGGGCGGCCACCGGACAGCGCTAGCAGAGCGGCTGCTTGGGCCGGCAGAGGGTGGCACCCAGGTCCATCAGGGCCTGCGCCCAGTCGCCGGGCCGGTTGTCGCGCACCAGGGCGGCCGCCAGCCGCTTCAGCTCCGGTTTGGCGTCCGGCAGCGGCTGCTCGACCGCGAACAGCCGCGCCATCACCCGCTCGACATTGCCGTCGACCACATTGGTGGCCTCGTCGAAGGCGATCGCGGCCACCGCCGCGGCGGTGTACGGCCCAAGGCCGGGCAGGGCGCGCAGGCCCGCTTCGGTGTCCGGGAAGACGCCGCCGTGCTCGTTCGCCACCGCGCGGGCGCAGGCCAGCAGGTTCCTGGCGCGTGCGTAGTAGCCGAGCCCCGCCCAGGCGGCCATCACCTCGCCGTCGGCCTCGCCGGCCAGGTCGCTGACGGTGGGCCAGCGGGCGGTGAACTTCAGGAAATAGGGCGTGGCGTGCGGCAGGGGGGTCGGCTGCAGCCTCACCACCGACCGCCAACGGGGGTGGGGGTCGGGCCGGCCGCCGCCCGCCCACGGCCGCACACGCCAGGGCAGGTCGCGGGCGTTGGCGTCATACCAGGCCAGCAATTGGGCGCGCAGCGCATCGACGTTCACGCTCCCTCCTTATCGTCGTCGCGCGAAGACGGTAAGGTGTCGGAATGGCCCGCCGGCAACTCCCCACAGCGCAGGAGGCGATGCGCATTCTCAGCGAGAAGCGGACGCGCCCGCAACGCCGTCCGCCGCCGCCGCTCGGCCGCGCGCTGAACAGGACGCTGCGCGAGCTGGACGCGAAGTTCGGCCAGGGGTCTGGGGCGCTGATCGCGCGCTGGCGCGAGGTGGTCGGCGTCGAGATCGCTAAGCGCACGGAGCCGGTGAAACTCACCAAGGGTCGCAATGGTGGTCCCTCGTCGCTGGAGATCCGGGTCGCCGGCCCCTCGGCGGCGATCATCCAGCACCAGGCCCACGAGATCCTGGCGCGCGTGAACCTCTTCCTAGGCGCCGAGGCTGTGCAGAAGCTGCGGATCGTCCAGGGGCCTCTGCAAAGGCCGTCTGCGCCCCCGCAGACCCGGACCCGCCGCCCGCCCCTCGACGCCGCGCAGGAGGCCGACCTTGCCCATGACCTCGGCGCCGCTCCGGAGGGGCCGCTGAAGGCCGCCTTGCTGGCGCTTGGCCGCGGTGTCCTGCGGCCGCGCCGGGTTGATTGACGAAAGCCAGCCGCGCGGCGGGAATCGGGCTCTAATCATCGGTCTCCAGGAGGACCACCGTTCCATGCCGACCCGTCGTTTCCTTGTCGCAGCGGCTCTCGTCGCGAGCCTGGGCGCGGCCGACGCGGCCCAAGGCGCGCCGGCGGCGACCCCGGCTGACATGACGCTGGGAAACCCCAACGCTCCGATCGAGGTGATCGAGTACGCCTCGCTTTCCTGTCCGCACTGCGCTCATTTCAACGAGACGGTGTTCGTGCCCTTCAGGGCCAAATGGGTCGACACCGGCAAGGTCCGCTTCACCCTCAAGGAGATGCTGACGGCCTCGCCCACCGTGGCGATGGCCGGCTTCCTGATCGCCCGCTGCGCCGGCGCTGACCGGTATTTCAAGGTCGTCGACGACGTCTACCGCAGCCAGCCGCGCTGGGAGGAGGGGCAGATCAAGGCCATCCTGAAGCAGATCGCCGCCGACAACGGGGTGGACGAGCCGCACTTCGACGCCTGCCTGCGGGACACCGCGGCGATCGACGCGGTCAATGAGCGGGCGCGCCGCGCCTCTGAGCAGGACGGCGTCGAGTCCACGCCGACCCTGTTCATCAACGGGGTGAGCCTGGACCCTCTGCCGCTGACGCCAGCCGACATGGACGCCGCCATCGCCGCGGTGAGCAAGCGGATGGCGAAGAAGCCGGCGAGCCGGAAATCCGCGGCTGTGAAGGGAGCGCGCTAGAGCTCCGATGCACTTCCAGCGGCTGCGCCTTTCGGGCTTCAAGTCCTTCGTCGATGCGACCGAATTCCGCATCGAGCCCGGCGTCACCGGCGTCGTGGGCCCGAACGGCTGCGGCAAGTCGAACCTTCTGGAGGCCCTGCGCTGGGTCATGGGCGCCAACTCCGCCAAGGCCATGCGGGCGGGCGGCATGGACGACGTGATCTTTGCCGGGGCCGCGGGCCGCGCCTCGCGCAACCACGCCGAGGTGTCGTTGACCATCGACAACGCCGAGCGTCGGGCCCCCGCGGCGTTCAACGACCACCCGGTGCTGGAGGTTGTGCGCCGCATCGACCGCGGCGCCGGCTCGACCTTTCGCATCAACGGCCGCGAGGTCCGCGCCCGCGACGTGCAGCTGCTGTTCGCCGACGCTTCGACCGGCTCCAATTCGCCCGCGCTGGTGCGCCAGGGCCAGATCTCCGAGCTGATCGCCGCCAAGCCGCAGAACCGCCGGATGATCCTGGAGGAGGCGGCCGGCGTCTCCGGCCTGCATGCGCGCCGCCACGAAGCGGAGCTGCGCCTGCGCGCGGCGGAGGCCAATCTCGCCCGGCTTGAGGATGTCGCCCGCGAACTGGAGGCGACGCTGGGCCGGCTGAAGCGCGAGGCCCGCCAGGCTGAGCGCTACAAGAAACTTTCCGCCGAGATCCGGGCGCTGCAGGGCGCGGTGCTCTATGCCCGCTGGGCCGAGGCCAGCCGCGCTGCTGAAACCCTGGGCGCTGAGGCGGCCGCCGCCGTCCGCGCTGTTGAGGAGACCGCCGGCCTCGCCGCGGCGGCCACCACCCGCGCCGCCCGGGGGGACGCAGCGATCAAGCCGCTCCGTGAGGCTGAGACCATCTCGGCGGCGATCCTGCACAAGCTGGCGATCGACAAGGACCGGCTCGACCGCGAGCATGAGGCCCACGCCGCCGAACTGGAGCGGCTGACCGTCGACATCGCCCGCATCGATGCCGACCGCGCGCGCGAGGAGCACATCGTCGCTGACGCCGAGGCGGCCCTGACGCGGCTGACCGACGACCTGGCGGCGCTGGAAGCCGCCATCGCCGCGGCGCCGGAACGCATCCCGGAACTCGCGGCCGCGGCGCAAGCCGCCGAAACGGCGCGCGCCTCGGCCGACGCCGAGGTCGAAAGCCTGGCGGGGCAGCTCGCTGCGGAGGCGGCGCAGCGCCGCGCGGCCGATCTGCGCGTGGAGGAGGCCCAGGCGCGCCTGGCGCGCACGCGCCGCGCCCTGGATCAGGCCCGCAGCGAACGCGAAGCACTGGGTGTCATCGCCAGTCCGCTGACCGCCCAGGCCAAGGCCGACCTGGAGATCGCTGAAGCCGGCCTGGTCGCGGTCCGCGCTGCGCTGGAGTCCGCCGAGGAAGACCGCGCCGCCGCGCAAACCGCCGAGGCGACCGCCCGCGAAACCTGCCGCAGGCTCGACGATCAACTGGGCCGCCTCACCGCCGAGGCCCGGGCGCTCGCGGGCCTGGTGGCCCAGGCGAGGCGAGGCGGGTTCACGCCGGTGCTTGATGTGGTCTCACCCCATCGCGGCTATGAACGGGCGTTGGCCGCCGCCCTTGGCGACGACCTGGACGCCGCACTGGACCGAACGGCGCCGGCGTTCTGGGGCGGCCGCGACGCCGAGGCTCCGCCGTGGCCCGCCGGAGCAACGCCGCTCGCCGGTCTCGTCGAGGCGCCCGACGCGCTCGCCGCCCGCATCGCCTTCACCGCCGTGGTCGACCGGGCTGACGGCGATCGGCTGCAGGCGGGGCTCGCGCCGGGCTGCCGGCTGGTTTCCAAGGAGGGCGATCTCTGGCGCTGGGACGGGTTCACCGCGCGGGCCGACGCGCCCAAGGCCGCCGCCGTCCGCCTGGAACAGAAGACCCGTTTGGCGCAAGTCGAGGCGGAGATCGAGGCTCTGGACCCCAAGGTCGAGGTCGCCCGCCGCGCGCTTGGCCTGGCCGCCGGACGTCTGGCTGGCCTCGAGGAAACCCTGCGCGCCACCCGTCGCGAACTTCCGGTGGCGGAGCAGGCCACGCTGATTGCGCGCACCGCGCTCGACCGCTTCGACCGCGAGGCCGCCCGCAAGGAAGCCCATGCCGCCTCCCTCGATGACGTCATCGGGCGTTTCCAGGCCGAGCACGCCGAGCACGCGCAGGCGCTGGCGTCTGTCGAGGCCACGCGGGCCGCCGACGCCGGTGACAGCGATCTGGCCGAGCGCCTGGCCATCGCCCGCGCCGCCGCCGGTCCCGCCCGCGAAGCCGCCGCCGGCGCGCGCGCGGCGCTGGAGCTGGAGACGCGCGAAAAGGGGGGCCGCGCGCGCCGCCTGGAACTGCTCACCGGCGATCGCCAGGACTGGACAGGCCGCGCCCATGCCGCCGCCAAGCGGCTGGCCGCGCTGGCCGCGGCGCGGGCCAGATCCGCCGCCGAGCTAGCCCGCGCCGGGGCCGCCCCGCAGACGCTAGAAGCCCGCCGCGCGGCCCTGCTGGATGCGTTCTCCGTCGCCGAGGCTCGCCGGGCCGGATCGTCCGACGCGCTCGCCACCGCCGAGGCCGAGCGGGCCGAAGCCGACCGCGCGCTCCGCGCCGCTGACGCCGCCGCCGCCGAAGCCCGCGAAGTTCGCGCCAGCCTGGCTGCTCACGCGGAGGCCGCCGCCGCCCGCCTGGACGAGGTCGGCGGCCAGATTCGCGAGACCGCGCGGATGGAGCCGGAAGCTCTGGCCCGGAACCTCGCCGACGAAGCCGTGGCGATCCCCACCGATGCCGGCGGCGTCGAGGCCCACCTCTACAATCTCGAACGCCAGCGCGACGGCATCGGACCGGTCAACCTGCGCGCCGAAGACGAGGCGCTGGACTACGCCGCGCGACTGGAAACCATGCTGGCCGAGCGCGCCGACCTGACCGGCGCGATCGCGCGCCTGCGCGAGGGGATCAACGAACTGAATGGCGAAGGTCGCGAGCGGCTCATCGCCGCCTTCGACGTGATCCATGGCCACTTCCAGACGCTGTTCCAGGCCCTTTTCCAGGGCGGCCAGGCCGAGCTGAAGCTGGTTGAATCAGAGGACCCGCTGGAGGCGGGACTGGAGATCTACGCCTGCCCGCCCGGCAAGCGGATGGCCACCATGAGCCTGATGAGCGGCGGGGAGCAGGCGCTGACCGCCACGGCCCTGATCTTCGCGGTTTTCCTGGCCCAGCCCGCGCCGATCTGCGTGCTCGACGAGGTGGACGCCCCCCTGGATGACGCCAACGTCGACCGTTTCTGCAACCTGCTGGACGAGATGCGCCGCCGGACCGACACCCGCTTCATCGCCATCACCCACAATCCGGTGACCATGGCGCGCATGGACCGGCTGTTCGGGGTCACAATGGCCGAGCGCGGCGTCTCCCAACTGGTGTCTGTTGATCTGCGCCAGGCCGAGGCCCTGGCCGCCCAGTGACGGGCCGCTTGAGCCAAGGTGACGGGCCTTGTGCTCAGATCTCACAAATACTCAGCAAAAACAATACATTGAATGGCGTCTGGCCAGCCTTGACGCGCCCTGACGCGCTCTATAGGTTCCGCGCGACCTAAAGCCCCGGTCGTGGCGGCGACGCCGCGGTCAATAGGCTGACGAATGCCACACCCTGATGATCCGCCAGATAAGGCCCTCGCGAGCCTCGATCAGCGTTTGGGAGCGGCGGAGGCGGCCCAGGCCCGCAAGGTGAGTCCCGAGACTCACGTGGCCATGTCGCAGGGGTACCGCTTCGTCGGGGAAGTGGTTGGTGGGGTGCTTGGGGGGGTCGGCCTTGGCTGGCTCTTGGATCGCCTCGCCCATACCCAGCCTTGGGGCGTGGTCGGCGGTCTGCTGATCGGCACCGGACTGTCCATCTTCACCGCGGTCAGATCCGCGGCGAAGGCGAGTAGAGATCAACTGGATGCGCTCGGGCCCCTGCCCAGCGCGCCCGACGACGAAGACGAGGACTAAGGCCCCTATGGCGCAACAACCCGCCATCGACCCGATGCACCAATTCCTGATCCACAAGCTGGTGTCGGGGCCGGTGTTCCATGTCGGCGGCCTGACCGTGGACATGTCGATCACCAATTCAGTGGCCAGCATGATCGCCGGCGCCGTGATCCTGATCGCCTTCTTCGCCCTGACCGCGCGCCGGGAGATCGTGCCGAACCGCGGCCAGGCGCTGGCCGAAAGCCTCTACAACATCATCGATCGCGTTCTGGTCGGCCCGATCATTGGCCACGAGGGCAAGCCCTACGTTCCCTACATCCTGTCGCTGTTCCTGGTCATCCTGGTGCTGAACCTGATGAGCGTGGTGCTGGCGATCGGCAACGTCGGCGGCCTCGACCTGACCTTCGCGGTGACGTCGCAGCTGGCGGTGACCGCGACGCTGGCGGTGCTGACTTTCTTCAGCGTCTTCCTGCTCGGCTTCATCAAGCACGGTCCGAAGTTCCTGACCCTGTTCGCGCCGTCCGGCATGCCCTGGCCCATGCTGTTTTTCATGGTGCCGATCGAGATGATCTCCTACTTCGTGCGGCCGGTGACCCTGGCCATGCGTCTGTTCGGCAATATGCTGGGCGGCCACGTGGTGATGAGCCTGTTCGGCTCATTCGTGGTGGCGCTGGGCATCGTCGCGCTCTCCGGCGGGATCGCCACCCTGGCATTCATTCCCAGCGTGCTCTCGTTCACGATGATCGTGGCCCTGACCGGCCTGGAACTGGTGGTCGCGGTATTGCAGGCCTTCGTCTTCGCGGCATTGGCCACCGTCTATCTCAACGAGGTCGTGAACTTCGGTCACGGCCACTAACCCAACCTGAATTCGACAAGAGGACTACCCTATGGACCCCCACGCCGCCGTCGCTTCCGTCGTCGACTTCCATTCCTCCGCCAAGCTGATCGGCGCGGGCCTTGCCGCCATGGGCATGATCGGCGCCGGGGTTGGCCTCGGCATCCTGTTCGGCAGCTATCTGCAGGCCGCCATCCGCAACCCCGCGGGCGCCTCCAGCCAGCAGACCATGCTGTTCCTCGGCATGGCGCTCACCGAAACCATGGGCCTATTCGCCTTCGTGGTCTCGCTGCTCATCCTGTTCGGCTCCTAACCCTCCTGGGAGACTGATCGCCAATGGCGACCGAGACCCAAGACGGCACGGCGTCGGCCGAGGCCCACGCCGCCGGCCTGCCGCAGTTCGACCTCCAGTATTGGCCAGGCCAGATCGCCTGGTTCCTGCTCATGTTCCTGGTGGTGCTGACCTTCGTCCGCCTGTTCGCCGCCCCGCGAGTCGGCGGCACGATCGAGGTGCGCGAGGAGAAGATCAGCGGCGACATCGCCGACGCGCGCCGGCTTCGGGACGAGGCCGAGGCCCAGGCCACCGCCGCGGCTGCGGAGACGGCGCAAGCGCGCGCCGCCGCTCAGCGTGTCGCCGCCGACGCCCGCGCCAAGGCCCAGGCCGAGGTCACCGCCAAGCTCGCCGAGGAAGAAGCCAAGCTCGCCGTCAAGGGCGCCGAAGCCGAAGCCAGGATCGCCAAGGCGCGCGATGCCGCGATGGCCAATGTCGCCGCCATCGCCGCCGACGCCGCGGGGGCGATCGTCGGCAAGCTGACCGGTCGCGTCGCCAGCCCGGCGGAGCTCGCCGCGGCCAGAGGATCCTGAACCGATGGAACTGATCACCGACGCCCACTTCTGGGTCGGCGCCGCCTTTGTCGTGTTCCTGGCCGTCCTGGTCCTGGCTGGCGTGCACAAGTTCGCCTGGAAGGCCCTGGGCGATGCCGGCGACAAGGTCCGCGCCCAGCTGGACGAGGCCAATCGCCTGCGCGAGGAAGCCCAGGCGTTGCTGGCCCGGATCCAGGCCGATCGCGAACAGTCGGAAAAGCTGGCGGCCGAGATCATGGCCAACGCTCGGGACCAGGCCACGCGCATGCAGGCCGAGGCCCAGGTCAGGCTCGCCGAGCAGCTCGAGCGCCGGGGTCAACTGGCCGAGCGCCGCATCGCCACCGCCGAAGCTCAGGCCGCGGCGGAGGTGAAGGCCGCCGCGGGCGACCTCGCGGCCAATCTCGCCGAACAGGTGCTTTCCGCCCGCATCGCCGGCGCCAAGAGCGATCCGCTGATCGACGCCGCCATCGGTCAGCTGGCCGGCAAGCTGCAGTAGCTTCCGACGCCGGGGCCCTAAGCGGTTCGCGCCCGTAAGCGGCGGCCGAGATAGCGCCGGCACCGGGCGGCGAACCGTGCGCGCTTCGGCAGCACCAGCCGCTCTACGCGCAGGTACTGCTGCCACATGACCGGGATGATCTCCGGATCGCGGCGCATCAGTCGGCGGATCGGAAAGACCATCTTCGGATGCGCCCGCTGCGCCTTCACGAAGTGCCGCTTGGCCTTGAAGGAATTGCGCAGCACGATCATCAGCCCGATGACCAGCAGCGGCAGGCCGAGGTGTCCGGGCAGGGCCACCAACGGCAGGGCCACGAGCATAAGGGCAACGCCCAGCCCAAGCAGCAGCCATCGACCGACGCGGCTGGCGAGGTCGCGGGCAAACTCGTCGGAGGCGCGCTGCACGCGCAAAGAGGGCATGGCAAAAGTCACTGGGAGCTAAACCTGGGGGCACGCGGAAGGTTCAAGGGGAGGTCGAAACCACCGCCGTGCCGATCTGATATGCGAACGACCTTAGGAGTCGTAAAGGCGCCAGCCCGTTAAATTTTGCTCACGTCAAGCTATTCAGCAGCCAATGGCGCCGGCGCCACAGTTGTGGGCTCGGGGCGCCACGCCAGCTTGGGCTTCCTCGCGGCCAGGGTTTCGTCCAGCCGGCGCAGGGGCGCCAGATAGGGCGCACCCGTGAACCGCGCCGTGTCGCCGGCCTTGGCGGCCCGCGCGAGCGCCAGCAGGGCGTCGCAGAACCGGTCCAGTTCCCGGCGGGATTCGGTCTCGGTGGGTTCGATCAGCATCGCCCCATGCACAACCAGCGGGAAATACATGGTCATCGGGTGGAAGCCCTCGTCGATCATCGCCTTGGCGAAGTCGAGGGTGGTGATCCCGGCGCCTTCGAGCCAGCTGTCGTCGAACAGGGCCTCGTGCATGCAAGGGCCGTCCGGAAAGGCCGGCGTCATCTCGGCCGACAGCCTGGCCTTGATGTAGTTGGCGTTGAGTACGGCGTCCTCGGCCACCTGGCGCAGGCCGTCGGCGCCATGGCTGCGCATGTAGGCGTAGGCGCGGACGAACATGCCCATCTGGCCCTGGAAGGCGCACATGCGGCCAAAGGCGGCGGCGGCCTCGTCGCGGGCTTCCTCGATCAGGGTCAGGCCGGCGGGGCCGTGGACGATCCAGGGGGCGGGGGCGTAGGGTGCGAGGGCCTCCGACAGAACCACCGGGCCGGCCCCGGGTCCGCCGCCGCCGTGCGGGGTGGAGAAGGTCTTGTGCAGGTTGATGTGCATGGCGTCGACGCCCAGGTCGCCGGGGCGGACGCGGCCGACGATGGCGTTGAAGTTGGCGCCGTCGCAGTAGAAATACCCTCCCGCCGCGTGCGTCAGGCGCGCGATCTCGATCACGTCGCGTTCGAACAGGCCGCAGGTGTTGGGGTTGGTTACCATGATCGCGGCGACGTCGGTGCCGAGCTTGGCGGCTAGGTCGGCCAGGTCGACCCGGCCGTCGGCGGTCTGGGCGATTTCCTCCACCGAATAGCCGACGAAGGCGGCGGTGGCGGGGTTGGTGCCGTGGGCGGAGGTGGGGACCAGCACCCGGCGGCGCGCGGCGTCGCCGCGGGCCTCGTGGGCGGCGCGGATGGTCAAGAGGCCGCAGAGCTCGCCGTGGGCGCCGGCCTTGGGCGTCATGGCCACGGCCGGCATGCCGGTCAGCGTCTTCAGCCAGTGGGCCAGGCGATCGATCAGCTCCAGCGCGCCTTGCGCCGTCGCCACCGGCTGCAGGGGGTGCAGGTCAGAAAAGCCGGCCAGCCGGGCCAGCTTCTCGTTGAGGCGCGGGTTGTGCTTCATGGTGCATGAGCCCAGCGGGTAGAGCGCCAGGTCGATGGCGTGGTTCATCTGCGACAGCCGCACATAGTGGCGCACGGTCTCGGGCTCCGACAGGCCGGGCAGGCCGATGGAGGCGGTGCGCAGCAGCCCTGCGAGGTCGGAGGCGTCATGCTCGGCGGCCGGCAGGTCGACGCCGGTCTTGTCCCAGCCGCCGAGTTCGAACAGCAAGGGTTCGTCCTGCAGCAGGCCGCGCCCGCCGGTCAGGGAGGCGTGGCCTTCAGAGGTCGCCGGGTGCGGCTGTGTAGGGCGGCCGACGCTGTTAGGGGTCATTGGCTAAGCCTCCGCTTCAGCGCCGCGGAGAGGGCGGCGATGTCTTTCGAGGTGGTGGTCTCGGTGGCGGCGAGCAGCAGTACGTCGTCCATCCCGGCGCCTGGCGCGAGGCGCGAATAGGGTACCCCGCCTAGGATGCCGTCGGCCAGCAGGTCGTCCACCAGGGCCGCGGCGTCGCCGGCGGCCAGGTTGGCGGGCACGCGGACGGCGATCTCGTTGAAGAACCGCGGCGTGAGCACTTCGACCACCCCGTCCAGCGCCGCCTTCAGCTCGCGCGTCCGGCTGTGGTTCAGCGCCGCGAGCTGGCGCAGGCCCACCTCGCCCAGCAGTGACATGTGGATGGTGAAGGCCAACGCGCAGAGGCCGGAGTTGGTGCAGATGTTGCTCGTCGCCTTCTCGCGACGGATGTGCTGCTCGCGGGTCGACAGCGTCAGCACATAGCCGCGCCGCCCGGTGGCATCGACCGTCTCGCCGCACAGGCGCCCCGGCATCTGGCGCACCAGGGATTCGCGGCAAGTGAACAGGCCGACGTAGGGGCCGCCATAGTTCAGCGCGTTGCCGATGGACTGGCCCTCGGCCACGGCGATGTCGGCGCCCATCTCGCCCGGCGATTTTAGGAGGCCGAACGACACCGCCTCGGTGGTGACGACGATCAGCAGGGCGCCGGCGGCGTGCGCAGCCTCGGCGATCGCGGTCACGTCGGTGACCACGCCGAAGACGTTGGGGGTCTGGACGACGACGCAGGCGGTCTGGGCGTCGATGGCGGCGATCACGGCGGCCTCGGCGTCGATGGCGGCGGCCTGGCGCACGATGGTCATGCCCTCGGCGTGGGCGATGGTCTGCGTCACCGCGGCATAGTGCGGGTGCAGGCCGCCGGAGAGGATCGCCTTCTCGCGCCGCGTCACCCGCTGGCTCATCATCACGGCTTCGGCGCAGGCGGTGGAGCCGTCGTACATCGAGGCGTTGGCCACATCGAGGCCGGTGAGCGCGGCGACCTGGGTCTGGAATTCGAACAGCACCTGCAAGGTCCCCTGGGCGATCTCCGGCTGGTAGGGGGTGTAGCTGGTGAGGAATTCCGAGCGCTGGATCAGGTGGTCGACGCTGGCCGGCACATGGTGGCGATAGGCGCCGGCCCCGCAGAAGAACGGCCCGTCACCTGCCGCGCGGTTGCGCGACGCCAACTCGGCCAGTTCGCGCTCAACCTCAAGCTCGCCGGCGTGCGGCGGCAGGTCGAACAGCGCGGCCTTGCGGGCCAGTGGCGGCACATCGACGAACAGGGCGTCGATGTCGGCCGCGCCGATGACGCCCAGCATCTGGGCGCGGTCGTCGGGGGTGAGGGGCAGGTAACGCATGGAAAATCCTTATTTAAGGCTCGTCATGGCCCCGGCTCGTCCGGGCCCCCATGATCTCCGTCGTTGGAAGCCGAGCGCGGCGCCGCCGCGTTCCATCCTTCGTAACGGGTGACCATGGGTTCCCCGGACAAGCCGGGGGATGACGATCAAACTGGGAGGGAGCTACAACGTCCGCAGGTAGGCTTCGTAATCCGCGCGATCCATCAGGGCTTCGACCTCGGCGGGGTCGGCGATCCTGATCCTGGCGAACCATCCGGCGGCTTCGGGGGCGGCGTTGACCGTCTCCGGCGCATCGCCAAGCGCTCCGTTGGCCTCGACCACTTGGCCGGAGACCGGGGCGTAGACGTCCGACGCCGCCTTGACGCTCTCCACCACCGCGAAGCCGTCGCCGGCCTTCAGGGTCTTGCCGACATCGGGCGTCTCGACGAACACCACGTCACCCAGCTGTTCGGCGGCATAGGCGGTGATCCCGACGGTGGCGACATCGCCGTCGAGCTCGACCCATTCGTGATCCTTGGTGAAGCGCATGGGGTCTCCTCGTTATCTACGGCTCGTCATCCCCCGGCTTGTCCGGGGGATGACGAGCAAGAAAGGGGTGAGAGAGAGGCTCATTCATAGATCTTCCGGACATACCGATGCGGGACGAACGGGGCCTTCACGACCTCGCAGGCCTGGGCCTTGCCGCGGACGATGACCTTCAGCGCCGTGCCGACAGTGGCCTGGGCGGGGGGGACGAAGCCCAGCGCGATGCCAGCCTTCAGGCAGGGCGAATAACCGCCGGAGGTGACGATGCCCACGCGTTGCCCCGCCTCATCATGAATCTCGGCGCCTTCGCGGGCCGGCGCGCCGTCCAGCACCTTCAGCGCCACCCGCACGCGGGCCGGGCCGTCCGTCAGTTCACGGATGATCCGCGCGGCGCCGGGGAAGTCGCGCTGCTGGCGGCGGTTCCTGTTGATGGCGAAGCTGAGGTCCCCCTCGACCGGCGAGGTGGTCGCGTCGAGGTCGTGGCCGTAGAGCGGCAGGCCGGCCTCGAGCCTGAGCGAATCCCGCGCGCCCAGGCCGATGGGCCGCACGCGCGGGTCAGCCAACAGCGCGTTCCAGATGTGGACGGCGGAGTCGGCGGGACAGGAAATCTCATAGCCGTCCTCGCCCGTATAGCCCGAGCGCGAGACGATCAGGTCCGTGCCGAAGCCGGCCATCGCGCGGATGTCCATGAACACCATCGACGCCGCGGCCGGCGCATGGGCCTGGAACACGGCGGCGGCCTCGGGACCCTGCAGCGCCAGCAGGGCGCGATCCTCCAGGCGGGTGATCACCACCTGTCCGGCCAGCTCGTCATCGATGACCGCGAAGTCGTTGTCCTTGCAGGCCCCGTTGACCACCACGAACAGGCCGCTTTCGTCTGGACGGCCGGCCATCAGGTCGTCGATGATCCCGCCCGTGCGGTTGAGCAGGACGGAATATTTCTGGCGCCCGGGCGCAAGGTTGATGAAGTCGCCGGGAACCACGTCTTCGAAGGCCGACAGCGGCGAGACGCCGGTCAGCCGCGCCTGGCCCATGTGCGAGACGTCGAACAGGCCGGCATGTTCCCTTGTCCACAGGTGCTCTTTCAGCACGCCGTCAGAATACTGCACCGGCATGTCGTAGCCCGCGAAGGCGACCATCCGCGCGCCGGCGGCGATGTGCGCGGCGTGCAGCGGGGTGATCTTCAGCGGCAGGTCGGTGGGGGACACGGGCGGCGGCTCCGGCTGACGATGGCGCGATCAGCCGCGGGCGAACCCTCGGCATCCCGCGCCCCCGCTGTCCTTGGGCCTGAGAGATTTCGGACGGCGCGAGCGGTGCGCGATCCCCTGCTCCTTCGGCGCCCGACGTCGCTCTACGAGCTACGAAGGGACTTTCCAGCGTGCATCAGCTCGTCGCGGTCCGTTTGCCTGAGCGTTTCCGGGGCGGTTGCGCCTTCGGCTCCGGGTTCAAGTGACCCGATCTCTCCCGCGAGAGTCGGGGCGAGGGATGCGGGATTGGGGGGCGGGAGTCAACGCGGGAGTTGCGTTCGAACCGCGCCACCGGGCTACCGTAACGCCGTCGCCATGCCGGCCCGTCGATCCGTTGGGTCAATCTGACGTCAAGCGCACCCGCAGCGGTCGTTGACCCCTCACCAGAGGTTCTTCCCGTCGATCACCGTCACCGGCCAGTCCGCAGCCTCGAAATTGTCCAGCAGCCGCGCGTTCACCGCGATGCGCCGTGTCTTGCCGTCCCAGCTACCGTCCTGTTCGAACGCAGGGCTGTCGGCATAGAGGTCGCAGCCGCACGCGCTGCAGAAATGATTGGCGACCTTTTTCGAATTCCAGCGGTAGACGGCGTCGCTGTCAGCTTGCGTCACCCTGAGCTGGACGGGGGTGTAATAGGCATAGAGATGCCCGCGCTTCGAACAGAACGAGCAGGTGCAGCGCGTCAGCTTTTCGGGCAGTTCGCCGTCGATCTCGAAGGCGTTGCGACCGCAATGGCAGTGTCCGTTCAGGGTCATCACAATCTCCTTGCCGCACCCGGTGCGCCATCGATGCGCCTTGCAACCCGGTCGCAGAGCGGCAGCCACCTGCCATCGCGCAACCACTCCCAGGTAATTGTCTGGGTATTGCCGTCCGCATCGAACACGGTGCGGGCGCGCTCGGTTTCATCTTCCAGCATCCAGGTCCGGTCATCGACCACGAGACCATAGCGCCGATAGAATCCGTGGTTCTCAAAGTCCGGGCGAAATAGGCTTCACTGGCAGTTTCGACGCCCAAGATGCTGAGGGTGTCGAAGGCCTTCCCCGCTATTCGCGCGCGCTCGTCCTGAATCAGAAAGAAGTCGCCGATATGCCAGCGCGCGGTGTGGGTGCTTGCCCAGGGGACGCCATTGGCTTTTGGGTCGGCGCCCGACTGATCGGTTCCACCAAACGACATGCCTTCAGCGCGCCACTCGCCGAGAAATACGCTGAGTGCGTCATGCACGGGCCCACGAACCGGGATCGCTTCCTCGGCAGCCGTCGTCATTGTCTGGTTACCTTGTCGGACCCCGGATTCGCATCCGTGAACACGGCAGCCTGTGCTGCAAATGCCCGTTGATACGCGGGCCGAGCCTCCCCGCGGGCGACGTAGTCGGCGAGGTTTTGGTATTCTTCCACGATGCCCGTCCCGTCGAGCCGGCGCAGCACCAGGACCATCAGCACGTCGCCTGCGCTGAAACTGCCATCCAGCCAGTCGGCATCGCCGAGGCGGTTGGAGAGGCAGCCGAGCCGGTCGCGGACACGCCCTTCGACCATCGCCTGATGCTCATGATACCAGCTCTTGTCCTCCTCGAAGAACCGGGTTTGTTCGAGTTCGACGATCGGTGGCTCGATCGTGTTGAGAGCGGCAAACATCCATGTCACCGCGCGAGCTCGCGCCTCGGCATCCTTCGGCAGGAGGCCCGCATGCTGCTCGGCGATATGATGGATGATCCCGCCGGATTCGAACAAGGCAAGATCGCCTTCTTCGTAGGTTGGAATGCTGCCGAACGGGTTCAGCGCGCGATGCGCGGGTTCCTTCAATGCTTTGAAAGAAAGCAACCGAACGTCGTACGGCTGGCCCACTTCTTCGAGCGCCCAGCGCACGCGCATATCGCGCGCTAGGCCCTGGCCCTTGTCGGGCGAAGCTGCGAAGGCGGTGATGACCGGTTTCATTGCAATTTCTCCAGCTGGATCGGGGGTCACGCACGCGTAAAAACCTGCGAAAGGTCATCGCCCCAGGCGCCGCCGTTTTCGGAGAGGCGCCCAACGCTGTTCAACGATCCATTTTCCCCAGGCGTGAACACTATGGTCTGGGACATGTCAGGAGCGTCGCGTCGCAAGGTCAGGCTTTGATCCCCCAACATCGCCTCGTAAACGCGCGAGACACGGCGCTCATCGAAGTAGATCATGGTGAGCGTGCCGACGTCGTCGCTGCCGATCAACGCGACCCCGCTGGGGAAATCGGGAGCATCAATTTCCGAATGCATCAGCAGAAACGCGCCGCCCTGGTCCCACGCGAAGCTCGTTCGTCCGATCAGCCTCTTGCCGGGCACCATGGGGTGCCGCCCCTCGGTATTCCATTCCCCGATCAGGAACGCCAATGGCAGCAACAACGGGTTGGCTATGTGGGCTTCGGGTCCGATTGGTGTCGTCGCCCTCACTTGCGGCGTACCTGTAGTATGAAGTCTGGCAATGGCAGGCTGATCGATAATCCAAAGCCACGAGCCGTCCGTTTGCAGCCTCGCAATCTCTGCGATCGTCGTGCCGTCGGCCAGAGTCGAGGATGTCAGCGCTATGGCGTCATTGAAAAGTGGCGGCGCTTCGCGCCCAGGTGCAAACTGAGCGTTTGATTTCAGCAATGAGCAATAGAAGGCTCGTATCGCGGCTTGACCGACAAGGACCTTGCCATCGTCGGCCACAAGAATCGCGTCAGGGTCATACAGCGCCACTATGCCATCGATGTCGCCGGCAGTGATGCGTGACACCACAAATTTCGCGAGGTCAGACGGATGACGCGCTGGCTCATGCACGGTCATTTCCTTCAGTCGAAATAGTCATCGACTTAATCTTCAACCGCCGCGTCCCATTTGGGTTTCATTTCCTTGGCCCACTTCTTGGGATCTTCGTTGTGCAATTTCTCCATTTCCTTGGCGACGTCGGGATGCTTCTCCATGACGTGCTTGGTCATGACCTGCACGATCTGATCCCAAGTCTCCGCCGATAATTGCTGATCGCATTTACCGCCGAGTTCTTTGCATGTCATTGTTTTCATGAGCCGGGTCCTTCGGTTAGATCGCCTCAATTTCAGCTTTGATATTTGAGTTTTGGATACCAGTCGGTCCCGCGCCCATCCGGGGTCAGATCGAGGATGGTCCAGAGCGGCGTCGGATCGGGCGCGCCGTGCGCGTCTTCGCCCGGATCGGCGGACTCGCCGGACTCGCCGGCCCAGAAGTGGCGCACCTTGCCGCCCTGCTCCTTCCAGACATCGAGTGAAGGCCATTCACTGCCGTCGGGGGCGAGGCCCCGATAGTCCCTGGGAAATTCATCGCCGACGCACTGATAGAATTTCAGATTTCGCCAGCCCCGCTCGCGCGCGAAGGCAAGCTGCCGTGCGACCGGCGAGCGACCGATGACCGCCAAGGCGACGCGCTGTTCCAGATCGACAGCCGGAATGTCCAGCGAGCCGAGCAACGAGGTGCACATCGGGCAAGGTCTTTCGCGCTCCGGCCCGTACATCCAGAAATAGGTGATCAGCGTGTCGTGCCGCCCGAACATATCGCCCAGACGGACCGTCGCGCCTTGTTCGTCGAGAAAGTCATAGGCCAGTGCTTCACCGCCCATCGGCAATGCCCGTCTCTGCTTCGCAACCCGCTCGATATGGCGACGCAGTTCGATCTCCTCGGTCAGCAGCGCTGTGCGTGCGGCGCGGTATGCCGGGCTGTCATTGGGATAGGGCTTCGCCGATTGTCCGGCGAGTTCGGCGGCTGGTCTTAGGGCGCGATCATCCGGCGTTCCGGTCTTGTCGATGGCGACGGGTGAGGCTTGCGGCATGATCGGTTCCTCGAAACGGGGAACGACAGGTTGGACGGCTCGGGCTCAGCTTGCCTGCTTTGGGAGCATCAATTCAGAACCAACAGTGTCGCCGGGCATATCGTTCAGCTGACCAACTGACGGTGCGGTCGTTCGTTCCGTCGCCCCCACTCTTCGAGCCAGGGGAGAGCCGAGACCGCTCAGCGCCGCTGTTGGTCGCCGGGCGGCTGGTCGACGGGGCCTTTGGGGCACATCGGGTTGTCGCGGCCCTGGCCCTGATTTGGGGCCTTTTCGCCGGCGCGGCAGTATTCGGCGTAGGCGGGGCGGACGTCGAGGCGGGCGTGGGCGCCGGTGGCCGGCGCGGTCACCTCGACAGTGTCCAGAGCCCGCGCGGCGGCCAGTGGGATGACGATCTGTCGTTTGGTCACGCGGACCAGAGCGCCCCGGTGCGGCGTGTTCCAGTCGTCGAGGGCGCGCACGACCGAGTCCGGCACCGCCACCTCCGAGATCCGCGCGCCGCCGGCGAACCCGATGGCGGTCACCGGGGCGTAGTCGCCCTGGCCGGTGGGCTTGCGCTGGGTCTTGCGCACGCGGGCGGGCACGGCCTGGTCGAGGGTGACGCTCGGCCCGTCGATCGTGACGCTGAGCACCAGGCCATCGACGGTGCGGTCGGCGACGAAGCGGTTGATCGGGTCGTCGGCGTCCTTGACCGGCGTCTTCGGCAGGTCGCGGATCTTGGGCTGGGCCGGAGCTGTGGGGCCTGCTGTGGACGCCGGGTTGGCGGGCGGCGTGCAGGCCCCCAGCGCGAGCAGGAGGGCGCCTGACAGGAGAGCGCCTGGCAGGACGGTGAGCGGCAGGCTGGAGGTTCTGCGCATGGCGTCTCTCCCTAGTAGCACGCGCCGCCGGTGCATTTGCTGATGCGCCGGCTCAGCGCCACGCCGCTGGCCGTGCGCCAGTCGCTGGCCAGGTCGCGGTCGCGCATGGTGGTGACCCCGCCGTCATCGACGTGCCAGAAGCCGGTCGTGCCGATCTGGGCGCACTGGCTGGCGGTGAGCCCAAGGCCGGGCGCGGCGGACTGGCAGGCGGCCTTGCTGGCCCAGGTGTTGGGCGGGTCGGAGACGTTGCCGTTGCCGCCACCCTGATATTCGTCGCCCAGGCCATGCAAGAAGTGGCCGCTTTCGTGGGTGAAAACCCAGGCCGCGTCGGTGAGCGTCGACTGGCTGGTGCCCAGGCCGCCCAGCGCGATGTCGGAGCAGTCGCGGAAGGCGGCCTGGTGGACGATCGCCTTGCCGTCGACGGCGCCGGAGACCGTGGAGGCGGCGCCGCCGAGGCTGCGGACGCAGCTGTCCTCTCCGTTGCCGCCGGCCGGCCCCGCCCAGAGGTTGAACTCGTTTTTCCAGAACCGGTAGAAGTTGGAGAACTGGTGGGTGTCGTTGAAGAAGCTGCCGAGCGCGATCACCTGCAGGCCATCGGTGAAGCCCTGGTAGTTGGTCCCCCAGTCGGCGTCGGGGAAGAAGCCGACATCGATCTTGTCGGGCGCCGCCTGACCGAGCGGCAGGTCCGTGTGCCACCAGACGGGGCGCGCGGTCTCCCAGGGGACGGTGATGTCGAAGAATACCACGTGGATGGTGGCCTGGGTCAGCGGCGCGCCGGCGGCGTAGGTGATCGGTGTGGTCTTGGCGGTTGAGCCGCGGCTGTTGCGGGCGGTGGCGGTGTAGGTGACCAGGCTGCGGTCGCCGAGCTGCAGCGGGAACCGGCACACCGCGGGACCCCTCTCGTGGGAGAAGATGCACTCGCGCCCGAACTGGAAGGCAGCGGTGCGGCAGGGGATGAGGCTGGGCGTGAAACCGCCGTTGTTGCAGGCGGTGAGCGTGCCGACGGTGACCGCGATGCTGACGGAATCTATGCCGTCCTTGGAGTCCACGCCGGTGGCGGTGATGGTCGAGACGTGGGGGCTGGCCCGGTAGAGCGGATCGTGCAGCGCGGTGACGCCGGGATTGTTGCAGGCGCAGAGCCCGAGGCTGGCCAGGACCGTCAGTTGGCTGAGAAGCCGTCGTAGTGCGCCCATCGTTCGCCCTCCCGAGAGACCGACGTTATGCTACTTTACCGAAAGTGAAATGGCAAATTCCCGTTACCGGACTGGCGCGCGTTCCCGGCGGATCGACCCGTCCGGTCGCGCCGGGGCGCCGGACTGAAAGATAGGGGCAGGCAGAAGATAGCTACCGGAATCACACATCTCGCTGAAGCGCGGCAGGTTCAGCCTGAGGTCACCTCGCACCGAAGACCGGTGAGCCAATGCATGCCGTCAAGTCCTTACCCCCACCCCAACCCCTCCCCTTCACCACCCCCTCTGGGGGTGGTGGGCGAAGCTCGGGGGGCCGGCTTGCACAGCGACCCGGCGGCGGCGCAGGCGGGCGCCGAGGAGCCCAAGGCCACCGATCACCAGGGTCCATGCAGCCGGTTCCGGCACGCCGCCGCCCGCCGCCGGGAAAACGGCGAGCCCGACGGCGGCGCCCGTGGCGCGGTCGGTGAGGGCGTAGTCGCCGGCCAGCAGATGCGGCGCTGCCTCGGGGCCCAGGTAGGTCTGCGGCCCGGTGACGTCGAAGAGGCCGACCACCGCCAGTCCGCCGAGACCCGAACCGTTGCGGAAGACAATGGTCCTGATCCCTGTCGCGCCGTCGAAGGTCCCGCTGACGCCGGCCAGGGTCAAACTGACCCCGGCGCCAAAGCTCGACGGCGTCGGGAATTCGGGAACCTCGAACTCCGCCGAATGCGCGCCGCCGAGGGAAAAGTGCAGGAAGGCCGCCGCCTCCGCGGGCCAGGCCGCCACCGCCAGGGCCATCGCCGCCAGCACCGAACTCAATCTGATCATGACCCTCTCCACCGCCGAGAGCCCCATCCAGGGGCGACGGTGTCCACACTACCCTGAGATGTACAGACACAGGGCCGTGATCCGCGCGGAATGCCCGGAAGATAAGGGCTTTGTCGGGCGGTTGGTTCGGTCGACCTACATCCGGTCGGGGACGGCGATGCCCAGGAGGTCGAGGGTCTGTTCCAGCTGGGCCAGCGTGGTCGCCGCCAGCGCCAGGCGTGAGGCGCGTGTGGCCGGGGCGGCCTGCAGGATCGTGCACGCGGCGTAGAATTTTGAGAACGCCTGAGCCAGGCGATAGGCGTGCTCGGCCAGGGCGTTGGGCGCCTGGCGGTCGTAGGCTTCGGTGAGCGCGGTGTCGAAGGCGTCCAGGGTCAGCACCAGCTCACGCTCGGCCGGCTCGGCGACGGCGATCGGCCCAGGCTCATGGCCCTCCGCCCTGGCCCGGCGCAGGACGGATTTCACCCGGACGGCTTGGTAGAGCAGATAGGGGCCGGTCTTGCCCTCGAAGCTGGTGAAGCGGTCGAGGTCGAAGACGTAGGAGGTGCCGCGAAAGTTCTGCAGGTCGGCGAACTTCAGCGCCGCGACCGCGACCATGTGCGCGATGTCGCCAAATTCGTCTGAGCTGAAGCCCTCGCCGAGTCCTGCCTCGGCAAGCCGTTCCAAGGCCTTCATGTGCGTCATCCGAATCATGTCGCCGAGCTTCAGGACGCCGCCCTCGCGGGTCTTGAACGGCTTGCCGTCGGTCCCGTTCATGGTGCCAAAGCCGATATGCTCAAGCTGTCCGGGGGTCGCGTAGCCGGCCAGGTAGGCGGCGCGGAAAACGATCTCGAAATGATCGGCCTGACGCTGATCGACGCAGTAGATCACCAGGTCCGGATCGAAGCTGCGCCGGCGGTCGAGAATGGTCGCCAGGTCGGTCGTGCCGTACATCGCCGAGCCTTCGGAGGAGACCACCAGCAGGGGCGGCAGCGGCTTCTTGTCGTCCTCGCGCGCCACCCGGATGATGCGGGCGCCTTGGTCGTCCACCAGCAAGCCCCTGGCGTCGAGTTCGGCGACCATGGGCGCGATCAGGTCCTCGACGTCGCTCTCGCCCTTCCACAGGTCGAAGTCGATGCCGAGCGCGTGGAAGTCACGTTCCAGGGCCACGCGGGTGACGTCGCGAAAGCGGGTCCACAGGGCTTGGTAGCCAGCTGCCTTGGCCTGCAGGCCGGCGGTGATCTTGCGGGCGCGGTCGCGGTAGGCGGGGTCATCCTTGCCGCGCGCGGCGGCAGGGGGATAGAGCCGGTCCAGGTCGGCCAGGGTCACTGTCTCGAACGCCGTGGCGTCGGCGGGCCGGCCGGTATTGAGCTGCTCGATCGCCGCGGCGACGGCGGGGGTCTCGTCGATCACGGCGCCGATCAGCAGGCCCATCTGGTAGCCCCAGTCGCCGAAATGGGCGTCGCCCAGCACGGTGTCGCCGCGGAACCGGTAGGTCCGCTTGATGGATTCCCCGATGATCGAGGCGCGCAGGTGCCCCACATGCATGGGCTTGGCGACGTTGGGGCCGCCGTAGTCGACCAGCACCCGGCGCGGCCGGGCGACCTGCTCGGCGCCCGACCGGGGATCGCCCGTGATGGCTTGGACCCGGGTCGACAGCGCCAGGTCGGTAAGCTTGAGGTTGATGAAGCCAGGGCCGGCGACTTCGACGGCGGCCAGGCGCGGGTCGGCAGCCAGCCGCGCGGCCACCGCGGTGGCCAGCTCGCGCGGGTTCCTGCCCACGCGCTTGGCGGCGGCCAGGGCGCCGTTGGACTGGAAATCGGCGAGGTCGGGGCGATCGGAGGCGGTGACACGGCCCAGTTCGGGCGGCAAGCCTTCCTGTGCGAAGGCGGCCTCAACCGCTTCGCTCAGGTCTCTTCTGAGGTCGCTCATCGGTGCGGCGAGGTGTCCCCGGCGGCCAGCGCCGAGCCGGCGTTGACCCGGAAGCGTTTGCCCTGGCGGTTGAACTCGGCCATCCGCGGCGTGACGTCGAAGCCTATGAGCACTTCGAAATTGGCGCCCGAGGTGGTGGCCGATCCGCGCGGGATGACAATGTTGGAGATGTGGTCGGTGACAAACACCCGATCCTTGCCGGCCGGGAAGGTCACCGGCAGGTCGAAGGTCTGGCGGGTGATCACCTCGCGGTTGCGGTCGGTGACCGCCACCCAATAGTGGAACGTCTTGGCGCCGCCCCCGGCCTGCGGCCCCTTGCCGAGCTCGAACAGCACGTCCACCACCATCCGGATCGGCTCGTCGTCCTTGTATTGGCAGCCGGCCGAGACGCCCTGGATCTCGCCGGAGAAGCCCACACTGGCCGAGGCCTCGCGGTCGTCCTTGAACTCGACGTAGCGGCTGGCGTCATAGAGGGTCTTCACGAACGGACAGGGGCCGGCGTTCTTCAGCTGTTGCAGCGGCGCCTGGGCGTCACCCCAGTCCTTGTCGCGCCGCTTCTTCTTGGCGTCGTCCTGCGCCTGGCGCTTGTCGTCGTCGGCCTGGCGTCCGCCGCCGGCGCCGCCGGGGTACTGGGCGTTCGCGGCGATGGGGGCCGCCGTCATCACGGTGGCGACGGCGAGCAGAAGAAGGCGGCGCATGGCGGGCGTCCGTGAACGAGAGGCGCGTCAGCATCGCGCGGGTGGCGTCCTGATACAGCCTCGGGACTGTGGCGGCAACGCGGCTGGCGGCTGGGCGCGAGACGCCTTACCTAGGGAGCGATGCTGCATGTTCCCGCCGCCCGCCCGCCGCTGACCGTCCTGCTCGCCACGCCCAGAGGCTTCTGCGCGGGGGTCGATCGGGCGATCCAGATCGTCGAGCGGGCCATCGAGAAATATGGCGCCCCGGTCTATGTGCGCCACGAGATCGTCCACAACCGCCACGTTGTCGAGCGGCTGAAGGCGCTGGGCGCGGTGTTCGTCGAGGACCTGGACGAA
>NZ_JANMBF010000174.1:0-2008 GCF_031360265.1 Phenylobacterium sp. | reverse complement strand
TGCTGCGCGAACAATCTCTCGCAGACCCGAGATTGCGTCCACGCCCGGGTGGGTCATGAAGCGCCTATCCTCGAGGACGAGCACCATCTTCTCGAGGTTGGTGAGTTCGTCGGGATAATAGGAGAACCAGGTCTCCGTCGCGCCATGGACTGCTAGGAGCCTGTCTGGATAATCGTCTCGACGGCTGGAGCGAAGCTTGATTCACTCCAGCCATGAGCAAGACCTTTCGTTCGTGGGATGTGGACCAGGGCTGGCTTCTGCCGCCCTCGGTGCATGAGTTCGTGCCGGCCGGGCATCTAGCGCACTTCGTTCGCGACACGGTGCGCGAGGGGTTGGACCTGACGGCGATCCTTGGGGCCTACGCGGTGGACCGCGGCCAGCCGCCCTACCATCCGGGGATGATGACGGCCTTGCTGCTCTACGGTTACAGCCGCGGGGTCTACTCGTCGCGCCGGCTGGCGCAGGCCTGCGAGGAGCGGGTGGATTTCATGGCGGTGACCGGCCTCAACAAGCCGGACTTCCACACCATCAGCGAGTTCCGCCGGCGGCATCTGGCGGCGCTGTCGGAGCTGTTCGTGCAGGTTTTGAAGCTGTGCCAAGCGGCAGGCCTGGTGAAGCTGGGGCACGTGGCGGTAGATGGGACCAAGCTTGCGGCCAACGCCAGCCGGCACAAGGCGATGAGCTATGGGCGGATGAAGACCACCGAGCCGAAACTGGCGGCCGAGGTCGAGGCCTGGCTGAAGGCGGCCGAGGCGGCGGATCGGGCCGAGGACGCCGAGCACGGGGCGGGTCTGCGCGGCGACGAGACGCCGGCCTGGATGGCCGACAAGCGAGAGCGGCTGGCGCGCATCCGGGCGGCCAAGGCCGAGCTGGAGGCCGAGGCGGCCGGCGACCCGGCCGATCTCGACCCCGAAGGCCCCGGCCCGTCCACCGGCATGCAGGCGAAGGGCAAGCCCAAGCGGGCCGAGGACGGCGGACCGCCCGACAAGGCGCAGCGCAACTTCACCGACCCCGACTGCCGCATCCTGCCGACCAAGGACGGCTTCATCGCCGGCTACAACGCCCAGATCGCCGTCGACCACGCCCATCAGATCATCGTCGCCCAGCGGCTGGCGACCAATCCGGCCGACTACGCGGCCCTCCTGCCCCTGGTCGATCAGGCCAGGGCCAACCTGGCGCGCAAGCTCAGGGAGGTCTCCGGCGACTCAGGCTTCGCCACCGAAGCCAACATCGCCGCCATGGCGGCGCGCAAGATCAGAGCCTACCTGCCGCCCGGCCGCCGCAAGCACGCCGACGCCCACGTCGGCGGCGAGCGACACCTGGTCAACTGCCCGCGGATGACCGCCATGGCCCGGAAACTCAAACGCGCCGGCTACCGCTCACGCTACCGGCTGCGAAAACACACCGTCGAGCCGGTCTTCGGGCAGATCAAGCAGGCCAGGGGCTTCCGGCAGCATCTCCTGAGGGGCCTCGACAAGGCCAGAGGCGAATGGGCCCTGATCTGCACCGCCCACAACCTGCTCAAGCTGGCGGGAGCCAGGGCATGATCAACCCCGAGCAGCCCAGATGCGCCAGCCCGTCACACCGTCTGTCTCCAGGCCAGCGATTATCCAGACAGGCTCCTAGCTAGCCAACTCAGTCCATCAGCTTCTGCGTCAGGTAGACGTAGTGCCGGGCCCAGCGGCGGGCGTTGAGTTCCGGGTCGGCGTCGTTGGCGTGGCCGCCGAAGGTCTGCTCGTAATAGAGGTAGGGCAGGCCCATTGCCTCCATCCTGGCGGCGAACTTGCGCGGATGTCCCGGATGCACCCGGTCGTCCCGGGTGTTGGTGGTGATGTAGGGCTCCGGGTATTTCACGCCGGGTTTCAGGTTCTGGTAGGCCGAGTATTTCTCGATGAACGCCCGGTCGGCCGGGATGTCGGGATTGCCGTACTCGGCCATCCAGGACGCGCCGGCCGACAGGTGGTTGTAGCGAAGCATGTCGATCAACGGGCTCTCGATGACGACGGCG
>NZ_JANMBF010000164.1:0-9383 GCF_031360265.1 Phenylobacterium sp. | reverse complement strand
CTGACCACGCCGGCGGTCAAGGTCGAGCGTGGCGACATCCTGACGGTCGACGGCGCCGTGGTCACCGAGGCCGAGCCGGCACGGCTGTTTCGCTATCACAAGCCGATCGATCTGGTGACCAGCCATAACGACCCGCAGGGCCGCCCCACGGTGTTCGCCGCCCTGCCGGCCGGCCTGCCGCGGCTGATCTCGGTGGGCCGCCTGGACATCAATTCCGAGGGCCTGCTGCTGCTCACCAACGACGGCGGCCTGGCCCGCGCGCTGGAGATGCCAGCCACCGGGATCGTGCGTCGCTATCGCGCCCGGGCGCGGGGCCGGGTGACCCAGGAAAAGCTCGACACCCTGAAGGCCGGCATCACCGTCGAGGGGGTCCACTATGGCGCCATCGAGGCGCACCTCGACAAGGCCAAGGAAGGGCCGCAGGGCGCGAACCTGTGGATCACCGTGGTGCTGGCCGAGGGCAAGAACCGCGAGGTCCGCCGCGTGCTGGAGGCGCTGGGCCTGAAGGTGAACCGGTTGATCCGCCTCTCCTATGGTCCCTTCGTCCTGGGGACGCTGCTGCCAGGGGATGTCGAGGAAGTGGGACCCCGGGTGATCCGTGAACAGCTGGCCGAGCACATTGCGCCGGCCAACCTGCCCAAGGGCGACCGGCCCTTGTGGAAAAAGCCCGCTGCCGTGGCCGCGGGGCCAAGGCGCGGCGCGGTGGAGATCGATCGCGGCGGCAAGCCGGCGGGCCGCACGGGCAAGTCCGTCAGGCGACCGCGCAAGGCGCCTATCGGCGAACCGCCGGCGAAGATGGAATACAAGGCCGGCTGGGCCAAGCCCAAGCGCAAGCCCGCGATCGTGCCTAAAGCGCCTGGATCGAAGCGGGGGCCCGGCCAGCCTTCAGGCCCGCGCGGGCTGAAGCCGTCCGCATCACCGCCTGGAACGAACGGCGCTCGTCGGCCAAGCCCTCCGCGAGCGGGCGGTCCAGGGCGGCGCGGGTAAGCCGCTTGGCGAAGGCCAGCCCCTCCGCCCCGCGCTGATCCCACTGCGCCGCCATCTCCAGGGTGCGGGCCAGCGGGTCGGCGGCGATCTCGTGCACCAGGCCGATGGCCAGCGCCTCGCCGGCCTCGAAGGTCAGCCCGCGCAGAATGATCTCCAGCGCCTTGGCTTCGCCGACCACACGGGGCAGCCTCTGGGTGCCGCCACCGCCCGGGAAGATGCCGATCCGAGTCTCCGGCAGGCCGATGGCCGCGACATCGGGGCTGGCGATGCGCAGGTCACAGGCCAGGCTGAGCTCGAAGCCTCCGCCCATGCACAGCCCGTTGATCGCCGCCACCACCGGCTTGGGCGCCTCGGCGATGACATCCACCAGCGCCAGATAGCCGCCGGGGGCGCGTCCGTCCCAGTCCGGCGGCGGCGGGGCGGTGTCCTGGGCCGCATCGCTGGCGGTGGAAAGCTCGCCCACGTCGTAGTGACGGATGAAGATCCCCGGCACGCCGCCGGTGATGATCATCGAGCGGACGGCGGGGTCCTCGGCCAGAGGGCGGATCGCCTCGAGCATTTCCTGGGCGCCTGCGCCGGTCATGGTCCCATAGGGTGGGTTGGCGTAGCGGATGACAGCTGCGCCGCCGCGGCGCTCGACGCTGACCAGGCTCATGGCGCGGCCTCCCTTGATTGTTGTCGCGAAAGCTTGGATCGAAGGGGCGGGCGGGGCAACCCCGCCGTCGGGGAGGCTTGCGGCTTTGCGTATCGTCTCCGGCAGCTTCCGCGGCAGGGCGCTGGCAGCCCCGGCGGGCAAGGGCGCCCGGCCCACCTCGGATCGCGCGCGCCAGGCGATCTTCAACATCCTCGAGCACGCCGCCTGGTCGCCGGGGGTCCGCGACCTGCGCGTCATCGACCTCTTCGCCGGCTCCGGCGCGCTGGGCCTTGAGGCCCTGTCTCGGGGCGCCGCCTTCTGCCTTTTCGTCGAGAGGGACGAGGCCGCGCGGGGCGCGATCCGCCAGAACATCGAGGCCCTGGCGCCGGACGGGGGCCTGTTCGGCGCCACCCGCGTCCACCGGCGTGACGCGACTGAGTTGGGCGCCCGCCCCAGCAGCGACGGGCCGCCCTTCAACCTGGCCTTCCTCGATCCGCCCTACGCCAAGGGCCTGGGCGAGGCGGCCCTGGAGAAGCTGGCGGCCGGCGGCTGGCTCGCACCCGGGGCCATCGTGGTGTTCGAGCGCGGCGTCGGCGAGCCCGATCTCAGCATCCCCGGATACGACGCCCTGGCTGCCCGCGACTACGGCGCGGCGCGGGTCTGTTTTTTCCGTTTCGAAGCCGCTTGACCCTCACGTCCGGTGAGACCTGATCAAGGGGCCATCGACGAGGACATTCGATAAGTGCGCGGTCATACGGTCAAACAGGTGGCGAAGCTGTCGGGCGTTTCCGTCCGCACGCTGCACCACTACGACGCGATGGGGCTGCTCAAGCCCGCCTCCGTCGGTGAGAACGGCTACCGCTACTACGGGCGGGAGGAACTGTTGCGCCTGCAGCAGATCCTCTTCCATCGCGAGCTCGGCTTCTCGCTTGAGGAGATCGCGCGCGTGATGGACGCCAAGGGCTTCGACCGGGTCGTCGCCTTGAAGGCGCACCGGCAGAAGTTGGAGGCCGAAACCCGGCGCTATCGGCAGCTGCTGCGCACGATCGATCACACCCTCGCCGCCCTCGAAGGAGACGCGAAGATGGAAGACAAGGCGATGTACCGGGGCTTCGACCCCGAAAAGCAGGCGGGCTACGAGCAGGAGCTCGTTGAACGCGGCGGACCGGAGATGCAGAGCCGCATCGACGCCGCCAAGGCCGGCATGTCCGGCTGGAAGCAGGCCGATTTCGACGCCATGCAGGCCGAGGCCGAGGCGATCGAGGCCGGCATGGCCAAGGCGCTGGTGGACGGACTGCCGGTGGACGGCGGTGCGGTCACCGCGCTCATGCGACGGCAACACGGCTGGATCGCCAGGAGCTGGAACCAGCCGGCGCCGGCCGCGGCCTTCAAGGGCCTGGGCGAGATGTACCTCAATGACGGGCGCTTCCGCGAACGCTACGACGGCCGCCAGCCGGGCCTGGCGGAATACATGGCCGCCGCCATGGCCTCCTTCGCGGATCGCGAGCTCTGAACCGATCTTCCTTTCCTACGTGCTGTACAGGGGAGGGACAGGCGGCAAAGCCGCCAGGGTGGGGACGCCGCGCTCAAGCTCGGAGTCAGCACTCCGGCCCACACTTCCCCACCCGACCTCGGCTTCGCCTCTGCCACCCTCCCCACTAGGGGAGGGAAACGTTTCAGCCCTCTTCCACCCAGGCCTTGAGCAGCTGGTGGGCGATGGCCAGGCGGCCAGGCGCGGTGGCGTCCTCGATCTGACCGGCGATCAGCAGCCTGGCTTCGGCGCGGGTGAACCAGCGGATTTCGGAGAGTTCGGTCTGGTCGGGCGTCCCCTCATCGTCCTCCACTTCGGCGATCAGGCCGATCATCAGCGAGGATGGATAGGGCCAGGGCTGGGTCGAATGATAGCGGACGGTGCGGGTGCGCAGGCCGGCTTCCTCGGCCAGTTCGCGGGCGCAGGCTTCCTCAATGCTCTCGCCGGGCTCCAGAAAGCCGGCCAGGGCAGAGAACATGCCCTTGGGCCAAGCCTCCTGGCGGCCCAGCATGCAGCGCTCGCCATGGAACGGCAACATGATCACCACCGGGTCGGTTCGCGGGAAGTGCTCGACCTCGCAGGCCGCGCAGCGACGTTTCCAGCCGCCGTCGGTCGCCTCCGTGGGCTGGCCGCAGTTGGCGCAGTGCCGGTGACGCCGCCGCCACTCGAACATCTGCTTGGCGGTGGCGACGATGGCGGCGTCGGAGGCGGGCAGCTTCAGGGCGACGGCGCGCAGGTCCTCGAAGGCGCCAAGACCCCGCAGCGGCCCTTCGGCGGGATCGGCCGGGCCTTCCAGGTCGACGGCGAAGACCGCGGTCTCCTTCCACAGGCCCATGAACAACAGGCGCTCGGGGCCGCCGGCCAGCTCGGCGACCATCTTGGCCGGCAGATAGGCGATCTGCATGGTTCCCTCTTTGGCGGGCTCGACGAACGGCCGCCCGTTCCAGATGGCGAAGCCGAGGGATTCAGGCGAGGCCAGCTGCGCGGCGATCCAGTCGGGCTTGGAGCGGCGGTCGCTGGCGCGATCGAGCGGGTTGCCGGCGAAGGTGTTCTGAAAGGCGTCAAGGGGCATGGTGAAGGTACTACCGCACCGCAGCAACGGCGTCATCCCAAGCGTGAAGGTCCACGGCTGACTGGCCAAACGGCCCCGGGCGCCCCACATCGGACGTGCGCGCGATCTGGCGCCAGGAACCCGGAGCCCTCGCATGTCCGAGCCGACCGCCTACGAGCCCCCCAAGGTCTGGAGCTGGAACAAGGAAAACGGGGGCCGGTTCGCCGCCATCAATCGCCCGATCGCCGGCCCGACCCACGACAAGGACCTGCCGGTCGGCCGTCACCCCTTGCAGCTCTATTCCCTGGGCACGCCCAACGGGGTGAAGGTGACGGTGATGCTGGAGGAGTTGCTGGCGCTGGGTCATGCCGGCGCGGAGTACGACGCCTGGCTGATCAATATCGGCGCCGGCGACCAGTTCGGCTCCGGCTTCGTGGCCGCCAACCCCAACTCCAAGATCCCAGCCCTGGTGGACCACAGCGGGCCGACGCCGATCCGGGTCTTCGAATCCGGCGCGATCCTGATCCACCTGGCGGAAAAGTTCGGCGCCTTCCTACCCACCGAGCCCGGCCCACGGGCGGAATGCCTGTCGTGGGTGATGTGGCTGATGGGCTCGGCGCCCTTCCTGGGCGGCGGGTTCGGGCATTTCTACGCCTATGCCCCCACCAAGATGGAATACCCCATCGACCGCTACGCCATGGAGGTGAAGCGCCAGATGGACGTGCTGGACCGCCGGCTGGCCGAGAGCGAATATCTGGGCGGGGCCGACTACACCATCGCCGACATGGCGACCTGGCCCTGGTACGGGGCGATGGCCAAGGGGGTGCTCTATGGCGCCGGCGAGTTCCTGTCGGTCGCCGACTACAAGCACGTCCAGCGCTGGACCGACCAGATCGCCGAGCGCCCGGCGGTCAAGCGCGGCCGGATGGTCAACCGCACCTTCGGCGACCCGTCGAGCCAGCTGCACGAACGCCACGAGGCCAGCGACTTCGAGACCAGGACCGCCGACAAGCTGGCGCCAGCGGCGCCGGCCGCGAGTTAGGCGCGGACGCCGAAACGCTCGGCGGACCGGGCCCTGGCCTTCTGGGCCTCGGTCTCGCGGTCGCGCGGCGGCGCCTGGGTTTCCAGCGAGGTCAGCAGCCGATGGCCCGCCGCGAACACCGCCTCGATGGCGGCGTCGAACGCGGCGGCGTTGGCCTTCGATGGCGCATTGAAGCCCGAGAGTTTGCGCACGAACTGCAGCGACGCGGCGCGGATTTCGGCGTCGGTCGCCGGCGGTTCGAAATTGTAGAGCGTCTTGATGTTGCGGCACATGGGCGGGGGTCTCCGTCTGGGCCGCAGGATAGCGCGGCGGCGCGTTTCTCCAACACCGCTCATCCCCGCAAAAGCGGGGACCCAGGTGGTGCACAGCTGCTGGAAGCGGCGCGTTTCGCCAATGTAGCCGACTTGGGAAAAATGCGCCCGCCCGCTCCCGGTCCGCTGCCTGACCTCAGGAATCGTCGGTCCGAAAGTCCTTCACCCAGAAATGTGGCTTGGGCAGAGCTTGTGTGTCCGGAACAAAACGCGTACATCTCGGGCGATGAGTTCAACCCTATTTCTTGTCGAGATACGAAGCTGGGACTGGCCTCTCCACGTCGGGGTGAGGCCGCGCTCCGCTAGCGCGGAGCGCGACCCCGACGGAGACTTGCTGTGCGTGGCAACCCTTGCCTCCACGCCCCGCATCCGCCATATCCCCGAGCGGAGATCGGCGGCGGGCGGACGCTTCGCCAACCTGGTCAGGGCCGGAAGGCAGCAGCCACAACGAATTCCGTTCCGGGTCGCCGTTCGGTCTCCACCTTTCCCCAACACGTCAAATCCGACTGAGAGGGGATAAAGGGCGCGGCCCCCACTTTCGCATGGCGCGGGGGGCGGGCGATCTCTTACATGTAGGGCATGGGCGACGACGACCTGATCCCCGACGAGTCCGACGCGCCGCCCGAGCGTGACCCGAACACGGGCGACATGTTCGCCGACCCGCCCAGGCCGACGCTGAGCGACGACGCCAGCGCCGCCTACACCGTCATCGCGCGCAAGTACCGGCCGAAGACCTTCGACGACCTCTATGGCCAGGAGGCCATGGTGCGGACCCTGACGAACGCGTTTTCCAGTGGCCGGATCGCGCACGCCTTCATGCTGACCGGGGTGCGCGGGGTGGGCAAGACCACCACGGCGCGGCTGCTGGCCCGGGCGCTGAACTACGAGAGCGACACGATCCACGCGCCGACGCTGGACCTGTCGGTGGAGGGCGTCCACTGCGCCTCGATCATCGAGGGGCGGCACATGGATGTGCTGGAGCTCGACGCCGCCTCGCGCACCAAGGTCGACGAGATGCGCGAGCTCTTGGACGGGGTGCGCTACGCCCCGACCTCGGCGCGCTACAAGGTCTATATCATCGACGAAGTGCACATGCTGTCGACGCAGTCGTTCAATGCGCTCTTGAAGACCCTGGAAGAGCCGCCGCCGCACGCCAAGTTCATCTTCGCCACCACCGAGATCCGCAAGGTTCCGGTGACCATCCTGTCGCGCACCCAGCGGTTCGACCTGCGCCGCGTCGAGGCCGACGTGATCGTTGCGAACCTGGAGATGATCTCCGAGGCCGAGGGCGCGCGGGTTGAGGCCGACGGGCTGATGCTGATCGCCCGCGCCGCCGAGGGCAGCGTGCGCGACGCCCAGTCGATGCTCGACCAGGCCATCGTCCAGGCCGAACCCGGCCAGACGGTCACGGCGGCCACCATTCGCGACATGCTGGGGCTCGCCGACCGGGGCCAGACCATCGGCCTCTTCGAGCAGATCCTGCGCGGCGAGGCGGGGCCGGCGATCGAGACCTTCCGCACCCTCTATGGCTATGGCGCCAACCCCGACCAGGTGATGCTCGACCTGCTGGATCACGGCCACGGCGCGGCGGTGGCCAAGATGGTCGGGCCCCAGGCGCTGGTCATGCCCAAGGACCAGGCCGCCCGACTGGCCGCCATCGGTGCGGCGATCTCGGCGGGGACGCTCTCGCGGCTGTGGCAGTTGACGCTGAAGGCCTACGAGGAGGTGCGCCGCGCGCCGGACGCCGCCGCCGCCGCCGACATGGCGATCATCCGCCTGGCCTACGCCGCCGACCTGCCCGGACCGGAGGAGGCGCTGAAGCGGCTGCAGGCCGGCGACCCGGCGACGCCGTCCGGGACGGTTTCGCAAGGCGGGGCGCCTGCTGGCGGCGGGGGCGGCGGGGCGACCGCCGTGGCCCGCAGCTTCACCGCGCCGCAGCCGCAGTCGTCCGCCGAACCCGTGGCGACCTTGAACACCTTCGAGGAGATGCTGGCGCTGATCGAGCGCAAGCGGGATATTGCGCTGAAGCTCGACGTGGAACGCTATTTCCGGCCGATCAGCTTCCGCCCGGGCGCCATCGAATACGAGTCCGCCCCCGGCGCGCCCTCCAACCTGGCGCAACGGCTGGTGGGGCGCCTGAAGGACTGGACCGGCGAGCGCTGGCTGATCGCCGCCCAGGGCGGCGGCGGCGCGGAAAGCCTGTGGGAGCGCCAGAAGCGCGAGGACCGCGAGGTGCGCGCCCAGGTCGAGCAGGACCCCTTCGTGCTGGCGGTGATGGCGACTTTCCCCGGCGCGGAGATCCTCAGTGTCCGCACCCTGCCGCCGCCGGAGGCCGCGGCGCCCACGCCGGTCGAGGACGACGATGACGACTAGGGCCGTGCGCGGCGCGCCGGTCCCCAGCAGGTCGAGAGCCTGACTTGGCCGCCTCCGCCGGCCCCGAGATCGAGCGGCTGATCGGCCTGCTCGCCAAGCTGCCGGGCCTGGGGCCCCGGTCGGCGCGGCGCGCGGCGCTGGCGCTGTTGAAGCGGCGCGATCAGTTGCTGGCGCCCCTGGCCGACGCGCTCGCCGAGGCCGCCGCGAAGGTCAAGGTCTGCACGGTCTGTGCGTCGCTGGACACCCAGGATCCCTGCGCCATCTGCGCCGACCGCCAGCGGGATGCGACGCTGATCTGCGTGGTCGAGGACGTCGGCGCGCTGTGGGCCATGGAGCGGGCGAGCGCGTTTCGCGGGCGCTATCACGTGCTGGGCGGCCTCTTGTCGGCCCTTGACGGCGTCGGGCCGGACGCGTTGCGGGTCAACGGGCTGGTCACCAGGGCCTCCGACGCCGGCGTCCGTGAGGTGATCCTGGCGCTGCCGGCGACGGTCGACGGCCAGACCACCGCCCACTATCTGGCCGACCGGCTGGCGGGGGCGGATGTGTCGGTGACCCTGCTGGCGCGCGGCGTGCCGGTCGGCGGTGAACTCGACTGGCTCGACGACGGCACCATCGCCCAGGCCATGCGCGCGCGCCGGCCGGCCTAGTCGCGACTCAACAAAGCCGCTAAGGAACACAGCATGAACGTGTTCCTGGTCCTGGCCGTGCTCTTCGCGGCGCTCGCCGTCTTCGCCATCGTCTGGGCGATTCGCGAGCGCGACAGGGCCACACGCGCGGAGTTCGAGCTGGCGTCGGCCAACAAGCATGCCGATCTGGTGAACGCCCAGGTGGCGCAGTCCGCCGCTGGCGTGGCCGAGGCGATCCTGAAGAAGAACGAGGAGGCGATCGCCGGGCGCGAACAGCTGGCCCAGGCCCGGCTGGAGGCGCAGCTGAAGCCGGTGGCCGAAAGCCTGCGAATGTTCCAGGAGCATGTGGCGGCGGTCGAGAAGGTCCGGGTCGAGGAGACTGGCGGGCTGAAGGCGCAGATCTCGGCCTTGCTGCTGGCGTCCACCGCCACCCAGGACGAGGCGCGCAAGCTGTCGGCGGCGCTCCGGCGTGGCGCGGGTGTGCAGGGGCGCTGGGGCGAGCAGACCCTGCGCAATGTGCTGGAGGCCGCCGGCCTGACCAAGCGCTTCGACTTCGAGGAACAGTTCTCCGTCGACACCGAGGAGGGCCGCCGCCGGCCCGACGTCACCGTGCGGCTGCCGGGCGGCGGAGTGTTCGTGATTGACGCCAAGTGCTCGCTGAACGCCTTCCTGGAGGCTCAGGACGCGGTCGATGAGGCGGCGCGCGATGGCTGCTTGATCCGCCACGCCCAGAGCGTTCGCGCCCATATGAGCGGCCTGTCGAGCAAGGCCTATTGGGACCAGTTCAAGGACGAGGGCTCGCCCGATTTCGTCGCCATGTTCGTACCC
>NZ_JANMBF010000130.1:0-22635 GCF_031360265.1 Phenylobacterium sp. | reverse complement strand
CATTTGATAGCGTGTAACTTCCAACTGCTGTATTTTGATCTCCGGTGTTGCCGTTAAAAAAATAAAATGCCTGAAATCCATTTGCAGTATTACCCATCCCGGAAGGGTTGTTAAAAAGTATCTCGCCGCCGCCGCACCACGACATCTATTCCATCGAGGATCTGGCCCAGCTGATCCACGACCTGAAGAACGTGAACGGCAAGGCGCGGATATCGGTCAAGCTGGTGTCCGAGGTCGGAGTCGGGACGGTGGCGGCCGGCGTCGCCAAGGCGCGCGCCGACCATGTGACCATCTCCGGCTTCGAGGGCGGCACGGGCGCGTCGCCGCTGACCTCGCTGACCCATGCGGGATCGCCCTGGGAGATCGGCCTGGCCGAGACCCAGCAGACCCTGCTGCTGAACGGCCTGCGCACCCGCATCGCCGTGCAGGTGGACGGCGGCCTGCGCACTGGCCGCGACGTGGCCATCGGCGCCTTGCTGGGCGCCGACGAGTTCGGCTTCGCCACCGCGCCCTTGATCGCCGCCGGCTGTATCATGATGCGCAAGTGCCACCTCAACACCTGTCCGGTGGGGGTGGCGACCCAGGATCCGGTGCTGCGCGCGCGCTTCACCGGCCAGCCCGAGCACGTCATCAACTTCTTCTTCTTCGTCGCCGAGGAGCTGCGCGAGATCATGGCGCAGATGGGATTTTCCACGGTCAACGAGATGATCGGCCGCGTCGATCGCCTCGACATGAACCCGGCGCTGGACCACTGGAAGGCGCAAGGGATCGACCTCGGCCGCATCCTCTACGCCGCCCCGGCCGAGGCGGCGAAGGGGCTGTGGAACCAGGACAGCCAGGATCACGGCCTTGGCAAGGCGCTGGACAACACGCTGATCGCCGACGCCAGGGCCGCGCTTGACGGCGGCGCACCGATGCGCGGTGCGTATGCCGTTCGCAACGTCAACCGCACCGTCGGGGCGATGCTCTCCGGCGAGGTGGCCCGGCGTTACGGCCATGCCGGCCTGCCGGAGGATACGATCTCGCTGAAATTCCACGGCAACGCCGGCCAGAGCTTCGGCGCCTTCGCCGCGCGTGGCGTGTCGCTGGAACTGACCGGGGACGCCAACGACTATGTCGGCAAGGGCCTGTCCGGCGGCCGGGTGGTGGTGCGCCAGCCGCCGCAATCGCGTCGCGAGCCTACCGAGAACATCATCGTCGGCAACACGGTGCTCTATGGCGCCATCGCCGGTGAGGCCTATTTCGAGGGCGTGGCCGGCGAGCGTTTCGCCGTGCGCAACTCCGGCGCGGTGACGGTGGTCGAGGGCCTGGGCGACCACGGCTGCGAATATATGACCGGCGGGGTGGTGGTCGTGCTGGGCGATACCGGCCGCAACTTCGCCGCGGGAATGAGCGGCGGCGTCGCCTACGTCTATGACCCCGCGGGCCGTTTCGGCGACCTCTGCAACACCGCCATGGTGGCGCTGGAGCGCGTTGGCCCCGCGACGCCGGAGCCGGCCAACGCCTCTGGCGCCTCGGCGCGGCCAAGCCAGCGGTCGATTTCCGTCGAGGACAGCGGCATGGGCGATATGCTGCGCTTCGACGCCGAACGGCTGCGGATCCTCATCGAACGCCACCATCGGCATACCGGCAGCAAGCGCGCGCGCGACATCCTGGACAACTGGGACGAGGCGCTTGGCGCCTTCGTCAAGGTCATGCCGGCGGATTTCCGCCGCGCCCTCCTGGAGCTTGCCTCCGACCGCGAGACGGCCGCCGCCGTCGCCGCGGAATAGCCCCTAGTTTTCGGAGACCACCCGATGGGCAAGCCCACCGGCTTCCTGGAGATCGCGCGCAAGGACCGTGGCTATGACAAGGTCGCCGCGCGCCTGAAGACCTGGCGCGAGTTCGTCAAGCCGCTGCCGGGCGCGGAGGTCGGCCAGCAGGCCGCGCGCTGCATGGATTGCGGCATCCCGTTCTGTCACCAGGGCTGCCCGGTCAACAACCAGATCCCGGATTTCAACAATCTGGTGTTCCGCGACCAGTGGCGCGAGGCGCTGGACAATCTGCAGTCCACCAACAATTTTCCGGAGTTCACCGGCCGCGTCTGCCCGGCGCCCTGCGAGGCGTCCTGCACGCTGAACCTCGACGACAACCCGGTGACCATCAAGACCATCGAGTGCCAGATCGTCGATCGCGGATGGGATGAAGGCTGGATCACCCCGCAGATGTCGCCACGCGGCACCGGCAAGCGCGTCGCGGTGGTAGGGTCCGGCCCCGCCGGCCTGGCCTGCGCCCAGCAACTGGCCCGCGCCGGACATGCCCCGACGGTGTTCGAGAAATCCGACCGGATCGGCGGCCTGCTCCGCTATGGCATCCCCGACTTCAAGATGGAAAAGCACCTCATCGACCGCCGCATCCGGCAGATGGAAGGTGAGGGCGTGATCTTCCGAACCGGTTTCGAGGTGGGCGTCACCGTCTCGGTGCAGCGCCTGCTCGACGACTATGACGTGCTGGTGATGGCCGGCGGCGCCGAGGCGCCCCGTGACCTCGACGTCCCCGGCCGCGAGCTCGATGGCGTCCACTTCGCCATGGAATTCCTGACCAAGCAGAACAAGCGCAACGCCGGCGATCCGGAAGCGGCGGCCGCGCCGGCACGGGCGATCTCGGCCCAGGGCAAGCACGTCCTGGTGATCGGCGGCGGGGACACCGGCTCCGACTGCATCGGCACCTCCAACCGCCAGGGCGCGGCCTCGGTGACCCAGCTGGAAATCATGCCGCAGCCGCCGGAGCGCGAGAACAAGCTGCTGACCTGGCCCGACTGGCCGCTGAAACTTCGCACCTCCTCGAGCCAGGAAGAGGGCTGCGAGCGCGATTTCGCGGTGGCCACCAAGCGGGCGGTGGGCAAGGACGGCCGCGTCACCGCGCTTGAATGCGTGCGGCTGGACGCCGTGGCCGGCGCCGATGGCCGCATGCAGATGCGCGAGGTCGCCGGCTCCAGCTTTGAACTCAAGGCCGATCTGGTTCTGCTGGCCATGGGTTTTGTCGGCCCTAGCCAGCCGGGGTTGGTGGAGAGCGGCGCGGTGGAGCTCGACCCGCGCGGCAACGTCAAGGCCAGCGTGGTCGACTATCAGACCTCGGTGCGCAACATCTTTACCTGCGGTGACATGCGGCGCGGCCAGTCGCTGGTGGTCTGGGCGATCCGCGAGGGCCGTCAGTGCGCCCGCGCCGTCGATGAACACCTGATGGGCGCCTCCAAGCTGCCGCGCTAGAAGCTTCCACCCGGGCGGGCATGGCTCGGGGTTGCGTGGGGAGGCGGCCAGTGGAAGCGCGTTGCATCGTCGGGTCCGCCGACCGCCTGGGCGAGGGGCCGGTCTGGTCGCCGCTGGACGGCCGCGTCTATTGGTTCGATATCAAGGGCAAGCGGCTGGCCTGGTACGAACCGAAGACCGACGAGCGCGGCGCCTTCGACCTGCCGTTCCGCGCCAGCGCCGCGGCCCCCCGAACCCAGGGCGGCCTGCTGATCGCCACCGAGAAGGGCCTGGCGATCTGCGATCCGGACAGGGGGGAGATCGGCATCGTCCAGCCGTTGGAGCTGCCCGAGGGCTTTCGCACCAACGACGGCAAGATCGACCTGGCCGGCAATTTCTGGTGGAGCACGATGGACGACGACCACGGCAAGCGACCGGGCTCGGTCTATCGCACCACGCCGACGTTCCGGACCGATCGGGTGCTGACCGGCATCCACATCCCCAATACGATCTCGGTCAGCCCGGACGGCCGGCGGCTCTACATGGCCGATTCCAGGCGGCAGACCATCTTCCGGCACGAAATCGCCGACCTGGGGAAGGTCGAGGTGTTCGCCCACACCCGCGGCGCGCCCGCCACCCCGGACGGATCGGCGGTGGACGCCCGGGGCTACCTGTGGAACGCCCAATGGGGCGGCTGGCGGATCGTCCGCTATGCGCCGAACGGCGAGATCGCCGAGATCATCCAGATGCCGGTCGAGCAGCCCACCAGTTGCTGCTTCGGCGGCGATGACTTCACCACGCTCTATGTGACCAGCGCCTGGGATGGACTTTCGCTGGAGGCGCGGGCCCGGCAACCGGTGGCGGGCGGCCTGTTTGCCATCGAGACGGGCGTGAAAGGACTGGCGCTGCCGCTGTTTGCCGGGTGAGGTAGGGCCATGGCCGACAAACCGCTGCGCAGCACCAAGAGCTATGGCAAACTCGATCGGGACGGGTTCATCCATCGAAGCTGGATCAAGGCCACCGGCCTGCCGGACCACGTCTTCGACGGCCGCCCGGTCATCGGTATCGCCAACACATGGTCGGAACTGGTCACCTGCCAGATCGGCCTGCGCGATCTCGCTGAATTTGTGAAGCGCGGGGTCTGGGAAGCCGGCGGCGTGCCGATCGAGTTCCCCGCCATGTCGCTGCCCGAGACCCAGATGCGGCCCACGGCGATGCTGTTCCGCAACCTTTTGGCCATGGAGGTCGAGGAGTCGATCCGCGCCAACCCGATCGACGGCGTGGTGCTGCTCGGCGGCTGCGACAAGACCACGCCCGGCCTGCTGATGGGCGCGGCGAGCGTGGACATTCCCGCCATCTTCCTCTCATCCGGTTCCATGCTGAACGGCAAGTTCCAGGGGCGCGACATCGGCTCGGGCACCGATGTGTGGCGGTTTTCCGAAGCGGTGCGCGCCGGCGAGATGAGCCTGGCGGACTTCATGGGCGCCGAGGCCGGCATGAGCCGCTCGGCCGGCGTCTGCAACACCATGGGCACCGCCTCGACCATGGCCAGCCTGACGGAGGCGCTGGGGATATCGCTGCCCAACAACGCCGCCCTGCCAGCCGTGGACTCCCGTCGCAAGGTGCTCGCGCACCTGACCGGCAATCGAATCGTCCAGCTGGTGAAGGACGACGTGAAACCGTCCGACATCATGACCCGCGACGCCTTCGAAAACGCCATCCTGCTGCACGCGGCCCTGGGCGGCTCGACCAATGCGGTGGTGCACCTTCTGGCCCTGGCCGGGCGGCTGGGCGTACCGCTCAGCCTGGGGGATTTCGACGAGATCGCCCGCGACGCGCCGCTGCTGGTCAACCTGATGCCGTCGGGCAAATATCTGATGGAGGACTTCTGCTACGCGGGCGGCGTGCCGGCGGTGATGGCCGAGCTGGGCCCTCTGTTCCGCAACACGGCGCTTACGGTTGCGGGGGTGACCCAGGGCGAGATCGCCGCCAGCGCCAAGGTCTGGAACCGCGAGGTCATCGGCACGCTGGAGACACCTGTCGGGCCATCGTCCGGCGTCTGGGTCTTGAAGGGCAATCTCTGTCCGCAGGGCGCGATCCTGAAGCCCAGCGCCGCGACCCCGGCGCTGCTCACCCATCGCGGCCGGGCCGTGGTGTTCGAGGACATCGAGGACTATCACGCGCGCATCGACGACCCCGATCTGGATGTCGATGAGACCTCGATCCTGGTGCTCAAGGGGTGCGGACCGAAGGGCTATCCCGGCATGCCGGAGGTGGGCAACATGGCCCTGCCACCGAAGATCCTGCAGACCGGTGTCACCGACATGGTGCGTATTTCCGACGCCCGGATGAGCGGCACGGCCTATGGCACGGTGATCCTGCACGTGGCCCCCGAGGCCGCCGCGGGCGGCCCCCTGGCGCTGGTCCGCAATGGCGACGAGATCGCCTTGGATGGCCCGAACCGGACGCTGGACCTGCTGGTCGATGATGTCGAATTGGCGCGCCGACGCGCCGATTGGCAGGCAGCGCGCAAGCCCTCGACCTATCAGCGCGGTTGGTATCGGCTCTATATCGACACGGTGCTGCAGGCCGATCAGGGCGTCGACCTCGACTTCCTGGTCGGCAAGTCGAGCGCCGAGGTGACCCGCGAGTCCCACTGACCGTCGACGAAAGCCCCCCACAGGTTGCATCGACTTGCAATCGCCCGCCCGATGCTGAAGGTTCATCGGCGAAGAGCCTTGGGGGCCTACGGATGATTCAGACGAATTCGGAGCGGACCAGGTCGCTGGCTCGCAATCTGGTCGAGATTCTGACGGCCTACGAGGAGGAACTCATGGCGGTGGAGCGGGAGACCCCGGCCATGGGGCAGCTGCGCCGCGCCGTGGGAATCGCTATCGCGGAGGCCTGCTATCTTATCACTGACCAGGGCCTGGACGAGGCGGAATGGTCCCCGCGCTCCGACGGCCAGTCGCGCCGCGCCAGCTAGTTCAGATTTTGCGGAGACACCATGGCTCGTAGACCTGACGCCCTTGCCGACCCCATCGACATCGCCGTCGGCGCGCGGATACGACTGCTTCGCAAGGTCCGCGGCCTGTCGCAGCAGTCGCTGGCCGAGTCGGCCGGCGTGACCTTCCAGCAGATTCAGAAGTACGAGCGCGGCGCCAACCGTGTGAGCGCCTCGATGCTGTCGCGCATTGCCGATACCCTGCAGGCGCCGGTCGCCGAGATGTTCGGCGAGGCCAGCCCGGCGAGCGGCGCCATCGACGAGGTCGCCAGCCTGCTTTCCGAGCCCGGCGCACTGGAACTGCTGCGAGCCTTCTCGCGGTTGCCCCGGGGCGGGCCGCGCGCGGCCCTGGTGGAATTCGTCCGCAGCCTTCGCGACGTCTGAGGCCGGTCAGGCCGGCGTGTTCAGCGCCGCGACCGCGCGCGCCTTCACCGCCATGTAGTCGACCTTGCCGTTGGGCGCCCGGCCGATGGAGTCGACCAGAACAAGGTCGCGGGGGGCCTTGTAGCCGGCCAAGGTCGCGCGCACATGCTCGGAGAGTTCGGGCAGGGTCGGTTGTCCCGCGCCATCGGCCTCGACGACCGCGCAGATCCGCTCCCCGAAACGGGCGTCGGGCAGACCCACGACGACGGCGTCGCGCACGCCCGGATGGGTCTTCAGCGCTTCTTCGACCTCTTCGGGGAAGACCTTCTCGCCGCCGGTGTTGATGCAGACCGAGCCTCGGCCCAGCAGTTTCAGGGTTCCGTCGAGGTTCACCTCGGCCCAGTCGCCGGGCACGCTCCAACGCTGGCCTTCCAGGGTCTTGAAGGTCTTGTCGGTCTTCTCCGGATCCTTGTAGTAGCCCATCGGCAGGAAGCCGGTGACCGCAACCAGGCCGCGTTCGCCGGACCCGGGCGCCACCCGCCGCCCGTCCTCGGTGAAGACCGCGCAGTTGGGGCCGATGACAAAGGCCGCGGTCTGCACCTCGGCCCCCGGCGCCGAGGCCGAGACGCCAAGGCCCACCGCCTCCGACGAGCCAAAGCTGTCGAAGATCATGGCGTTGGGGCAGTGACGGAGCAGGCCACGCTTGTTCTCCTGGCTCCACATGGAACCTGATGAACTCATCGCCTGGACGGTGGACAGGTCCCAGCGGCCCGGGTTGGCCTCCAGCACCTCCAGCATCGGCGTCGAGAACGCCAGGCCGACGATGACGATGCCGTCGGCCTTCAGCCGCTCTGCCTCGTTCCACAGCTCGATGGCGCTGAACTTGCGTGAGGGCAGGGTGGCCACGGCCCCGCCAAGGTTGAGGGCGATGATCGAGGAGAACTGTCCGGTGCCGTGCATCTGCGGACAGGCCACTAGGGACAGCGGCCGGTAGTGGTCCGGATCCGACAGCCGCGTGGCCGCCTGCTGCAGCGTCTCGATCGGGGCCAGGCCGCGCAGCACCTGGCCGCCGGCGCCGACGACGTTGAACAGATCGGTCTGCCGCCACATCACCCCCTTGGGCATGCCGGTCGTGCCGCCGGTGTAGAGCAGCAACAGGTCGTCCGGAGAACGGCCCCAGGGCGCCTTCACGGGACGCCCGGCGGGCGCCGTGGCGACGATGGCGTCGTAGTCGGCGGCCCAGGCGGGAACTGGGTGGCCCGGCTCGGCCAGGGCGATCCAGGCTTTCACCCCGGTCAGGCGGGGCCGGATCGCCTGCACAACGTCGGAAAATCCCGCATGAAATATAATGGCTTGTGCGTCTGCATTATCAAACAGGTAGAAGAGCTCTTCCGGCCCGTAGCGATAGTTGGTGTTGACCGGCGCGAACCCGCCCTTGAAGGCCGCGTAGTAGGTCTCGAAATATTCCGGGCCATTGTAGAGGAAGGCCGCGACCTTGGCCTGATGGTCCAGTCCCGCCGCGATCAGGTGGGCGGCAAGCGCGTCGGCGCGGGCGTCAAACTGGCCCCAGGTGACCACCCGCTCGCCCTGGATGTGCGCGGGACGATCGGGCTGCGCGCCGGCGATCGCCTCCCAGATGTCGGCGAAGGTCCAGGCCTCCATGGCGATCTCTCCCCGTAGGTATTTCTTGTTTGCCGGAATGTGGGGGCCTCAAGGGGGCGGAAGTCAACTCGCGATCAGAGCGGCAGGGCGGTCGTGAACTTGATCTGCTCCATGGCGAACGACGAGCTCACGTCCTGCAGCGGCGCCGCGGCGATCAGGCGCTTGTAGAAGGCGTCGTAGGCCGCGATGTCCTTGACGATCACCTTCAGCAGATAGTCGATCTCTCCGGACATCCGGTAGAACTCCATGACCTCGGGAAATCCCGCCGCGCCCTTGGCGAAGGCGTTCAGCCAGTCCTGGTCATGGCGACTGGTGCGAACCGCCACGAACACCACCAGGCCCAGGTCGAGGCGCTCGCGGGCCAGGAGCGCCACCCGGCGCTCGATAATGCCCGTATCTGTGAGGCGCTTGACGCGCTTCCAGCACGGAGTCTGCGAAAGGCCGACGCGCTCAGCCAGCTCGGCGATGGGGATCGTGGCGTCGGCCTGCAGTTCGCGCAGGATCCGGCGGTCGATGGCGTCGAGAACGAATTCCATGCGCGAGGCCCTTTTGCGAGACTCCAGTTCTACGCCGATGCCGGCTTGCGCGGCCAGCAGACACCTTCAATGCCGTGCGGTTCGCCGGAAGGGCCCCCGTGGATCGATGCGGCGGGTTTTTCGCCCTCCGTCCGCCGCCATGCACTTCTCGGGGTGGCGCAGGGCGGAATTGCCCCTAGGATACCGCCAAGCGACTCAGTTCACGCGCTCGATGCGTGGCGGCAGCCGTCCGATATCTAGCTGGGGGAGCCCAATGGCCGAAGTCAAGAAAACCAATGCTCTGCAAAAGCCGCTGACGCCGTCGGCCGAACTGGCCGCTGTGGTCGGACCGGGGCAGCTGTCCCGCGGCGAGGTCGTCTCGAAGATCTGGGTCTATATCAAGGCCAACAATCTTCAGGACCCGGCGAACAAGCGCGACATCCTGGCGGACGCCAAGTTGAAGCCGGTGTTCGGCGGCAAGGACAAGGTCAGCATGTTCGAGATGAACAAGCACCTGGCCGGCCATCTGAAATAGCCGATCCATCTTCGGGGGGCCTGGGCGGCCGCCGGACTGTCGGACTGGAGAAACCTCGCTGGCGAACGCCATGCGAGGTTTCTTCGTTTCTGGGTGGCCCCAGCCGCGGCGCCAGTCCGAGCGCCCCGCCTGCCCCGCCGCGTGCGGGCAGGGCCGATTGCGAGCCCGGGCGACGGATGCAACCATGTCGGGGTGAGCGGACTTCAGGGCGCGCATGATCGAGATCACAACGCTGTCGGAGCTGACCATCGACGGCAAGCTCGCGCTGCATCGGGCGTCGTCCAGCAAGGACCTGTTTGACTATTCCGGTGACGAATTGAAGACCTGGTTCCACGGCCAGAGGGCGGCTGCGGACGCCATCATGGTGGGCGCCAACACCGTTCGGGTCGACGATCCTTCGCTGACGGTGCGCTATGCCCCGGGCCGCAACCCGCTGAGGGTGATCCCGTCCTCGGATGGTCGTCTGCCGCTGACCTCGGTCCTGCTCAACGACGGCCTGCCGACGCTGGTCGCGGTCGCCGGACGCGCGACGGCGGCGACGGTCGCCGCGCTCGAGGCGCTGCCCGCGGTCGAGGTCATCCGCTGCGGCGACGACACGGTCGATCTGCCGACGCTGCTCGACCGGCTTGAGGCGCGCGGCGTCGCGAGCCTGATCGTCGAAGGCGGCGGCACGCTGCTGTCGAGCCTGTTCGCACAGGGTCTGGTGTCGAAGATCGTCATCAAGCACATTGCGGTCATCTCCGGCGACCCCGACGCGCCCACCTTTCTGACGCCGACGCCGTGGCCGGGATTCGAGCCAAGCCTGTCACGCTGGCGGATGATCGAATGGTTCGCGAAGGGCGGTATCGGAATTTCGGTCTATGTCCGCCAGGGTCCGCCGTGAGTGTCGATCCGCGGACCCTGGCCGACCTGGCGGTGCGACTCGCCGATAGCGCCGGCGTCGCGCCCGTCGCGGCCTTTGACGGGCGCATCGACAACGTCGGCGACGATCCGAGCCTGCGGACCTACGTCAAGCATCAGGTCCTGCTGCGGGCCTATCAGGCGCGCTATGTCGTGCTGCCCGACGAGGTCCCGGCGGGTGGAGTGCTGGAGCCGATGGGGCGGCACTATGACGCCGGCCGACTCGGCGCCCTGGCGGCGCTGCGGCCTGGCCTTGAGGCCGAGCTGATCGCCCCGCTGGCGCCGGAGCCGACAGGCGAGGTGGGCCCCTATGTCGCGGCCATGCTGACGGAGATCCGCGACGCGCCGGAGAATGGCTTCACCGCCTGGCTGGGCGGGGCGGGGCATCGCGACGACCACTATCGGAATTTCCTGGTGCAATCCTCGCCGGATCTGCTGGCGGAAGCCTCCGCCTCGGCGCTGGGGGTGGTCGGCGACTTCGGCGAGCCGCAATCGGCGCTGTTCCGCATTCTGATCGACGAATTCGGCTATGGCAGCCATCCCAGGAAGCACAGCGTGCTCTTTCGCGCGACCCTGAAAAGCTTCGGCCTGGATGACGCCTACAACGGCTACTGGCCCTGGTTCGACACCGAGGCGCTGGCCCTGCACAACACCATCCACTGGCTGTTCCAGAACCCCGGCAACATCTTTCGGCAGGTCGGTTTTCTGCTCTACGCGGAGACGGCCTATCAGAGGTCGACCAAGGCTCATCACCGCTACCTGCGCCAGCATCACCCGGGCGCCGACGCGCGCTATTTCGCCGAGCATGCCCATATCGACCTGCACCATACCCGCATGGTCATCGACGAGGCGGTGACGCCGCTGGTGGCTCGGTTCGGGCCGCAGGTCGGGGCGGAGATCATCGCCGGGGCGGACCTGACCAAGGCGGCCTTCGCCCGCGCCGGCGCTCACCTGCTGGGGGTCTCGCAAGCCTTTGCCGCAGCCCCGTCGGCGCGTTGGGGCGTCGCGGGGGCGGCGCGCGCGGAGCTGGGACGCCCGGTGACGCCATCCAGCGATCTTGGCGGCGCGCCGGTTCAGGTGGGCGTCCTGGGCGTGCTGGAGGACGGCCGCGACCTTGCCGCCTTTCCGCCGGCGGCCATCGGGCGGCTGACGCCATGACGGGTCCCGCGGTCTCGGTGTGGATCGGCCACGATCTGCCGCCCATCTGGCGCGACGGGATCGAATATTTCCTGCTGTCGGTCGATGGAGAACTCTATCTTGCGCCGAACCGCTGCCCGCATCGCGGCGGCCCGCTGAAGTTCGGACGGCTCGACGCCGCGGGCGACCTGATCTGCCCGATGCACGGCGGGGCCTTCTCCATCGCCAGCCTGCTGGCCAATCCCGACACCCTGCGGCTGACGGCGGTGCGATGAGCGGCTTTCCGCTGGCGCTGGTCGTCGAGGACGGCCGGTTCAAGCCGGCCAACGCGGTCACGCTCAGTCGCGGCCTGTTGATCGCGCCGATCTTCGCGCTGTTGTGGGCCGGCCATTCAACGCTGGCGCTGGGCCTCTATGGGGTGGCGGCCGCGACGGATGTGGCCGACGGCTGGCTGGCGCGGCGGTTCCAGCAGGCTTCGGCCTTCGGGGCTCAGCTCGATGCGGTGGTCGACAACCTGTTCTCCGTGGCGATCCTGGGTTTCCTGGCGCTGGCCTACCCCGGACTGGTCGCGCGGCAGTGGCTGGCCAGCGCGGTGCTGTTCGGCGCGCCGCTGGTCTATCTGGCGATCTCGTGGCTGCTGACCCGCCGGGTGCTGATGTTCCATGTCTGGTCGGCCAAGGTCGGCGCGGCGCTGTTGTTCTGCCTGTGGCCGGCGATCGCGGTGACCGGCTGGCAGGGGTGGCTGTGGCTTAGCGCCGGGCTGGTGGGCCTGAGCCGGTTGGAGCAGGTGATCCTCATCGCGCGCGGCGGCCGCGACCTGAATGCAGCGCACGGCTTCGCGCGCCTGCCGTAGGGCGGGACCGCGCCGCGGCTCGACGTCGCGGGCGCTTGAGGCGGGCTGGCGTCGGCGACGTCATTGTTGCACGGGGCGGGTTGTTTTCTGGAATGATCAACAGCAATGCGCTGGCTACCGGACCCTGACGGCGCGACCCTATCGCCGGATTTCTTTGGCTCGACGCGCAACGCCGCGGCGGGTTCGATTGGCTGCATCTGAAGAAAGGCCCTCCTTCCCTTCGACGCATTTCTCGACATAAGGCGTAGGTTGCGGCTTTGGTCCGGAAAATCCGTTCCGAGTCCATGACGGCCAAGATCACGACCTGAGCATTTTCGGAGTCTATCAATGTACGACGCGCCTGCCCCGATGATCAGCGAGACGGAACTCCGCGACCTGGAGGCCGAGTATTGCTCCTGGGGGGACACGGTCCACTATCTGGATCACCCGAAATTCTTCGAAACCTGCGAAGGCTCGTACATGTACGACGCCGAGGGCCGGGCCTTCCTGGACCTGCAGATGTGGTACTCGACGGTCAATTTCGGCTATCGCAACCCCCGCCTGAACGCCGTCGCCCACCGCCAGCTCGACCGCCTGCCGCAGGTCGCCTCGCAGCATCTGCATCGGGAAAAGGTGGAGCTGGCCGCCCTGATCGCCCGCGACGCCCAGGCGAAATTCGGCGCCAAGGGCCGGGTGCACTTCAACGTCGGCGGCGCCCAGGCGGTCGAGGACAGCCTGAAGCTCGTGCGCAACGCATCGAACGGCAAGAGCCTGATGTTCGCCTTCCAGGGCGGCTATCACGGGCGCACCCTGGGCGCCTCGGCGATCACCTCGTCCTATCGCTATCGCCGGCGTTTCGGCCATTTTGGCGAACGCGCCCACTTCGTGGAATTTCCGTACCATTTCCGCGGGCCGAAGGGGATGAGCAAGGAAGAGTACGGCTCTCACTGCGTGCGCAACTTCGAGCGGCTGTTCGACAGTGAATTCAACGGCGTACTCGACCTGAAGGCCGGCGAGGCGGAATATGCGGCATTCTATGTCGAGCCGATCCAGGGCACCGGCGGCTATGTGATCCCGCCGAAGAATTTCTTCATCGAGCTGAAACAGGTCCTCGACCGCTACGGCATCCTGCTGGTGGTCGATGAGGTGCAGATGGGCATCTACCGGACCGGCAAGCTGTGGTCGATCGAGCACTTCGGCGTGCAGCCCGACGTGCTGGTGTTCGGCAAGTCGGTGACCAACGGCCTCAACCCCTTGTCCGGCATCTGGGCCAAGGAGGCGCTGATCAATCCGACCGTGTTTCCGCCGGGTTCGACGCATTCCACCTTCAACGCCAATCCGATGGGCACGTCGGTGGCGCTGGAGACCCTGCGGATGGCCATGGAGGGCGACTATGAGCGCAGCGTCGCCGAGAAAGGGGCCTATTTCCTGGCCGGCCTGAAAGACCTGCAGGCCCGTTGGCCGCAGCTGGGAGAGGTCGATGGCCTCGGCCTGGCCCTGCGCGCCGAGATCTGCCAGTCCGACAGTTACACCCCCGACAAGCCGCTGCTGGACCGCATGGTGGCCGAGGGCCTGAAGGGCGACCTGAATGTCGGCGGCCGGACCATGGGGCTGATCCTCAACGTCGGCGGCTACCACAAGAACGTCATCACCCTGGCGCCGTCGCTGGACATCACCACCGAGGAGATCGACCTGGCGCTGAAGCTGCTCGACGCGCTGCTGCGACGCTGCGTCGACGCCTGATCGGCTGGCATGCGCACGGCGCTCCTTCACCTCGACGCGGCGCTGGACCGCCAGGACGTGCTTGCCGCTCGGCTGGGCGAGCGCGGCGGCCTGGCGGTGGACGCGCGCGATCTGGGTCCGTCGTTGCGCCTTTGGAGCCGGCCGGCGGCGCTTGAACGGCTTCGCGCGCGGCTGCGCCAGGATCTGCCGGTCGCCGCCGGGCCGGCGCTGATCTTCTCGGGGTCGGGGGATTTCCATCACGTCACGCCGCTCCTGCTGGAGCGGGCGATCGAGGTCGCCGGCTGCGCGGCGGTGACCGTTGTGCACTTCGACAACCATCCCGACTGGGTGCGGTTCGCCAACGGCGCCCATTGCGGGTCCTGGGTCGGGCTTGCCGCCCGCCTGCCGGGGGTGGCCAAGGTGGTGACCGTCGGCGTCTGCAGCCCGGACATCCGCCGACCCGACGCGCGGCGCGCCGACCTGGACCTGCTCGCCGAGGGACGGCTTGAGCTCTACGCCTACGCCGCCCCTGACGGCGGTGACTCCGTGGAGCTGTGCGGTCGCGACTGGCCGACTATCGCGGCCATGGGCGAGGCCGAGTTCGCCGCCTTCCTGCCCGGTCGCATCTCCACCGAGGCGGTCTATGTCACCATCGACAAGGACGTGCTGCGCGCTGACGACGCGGCGACCAACTGGGACCAGGGTCGCACCAGCCTGGCGCTGCTCAAGACCTTGCTGGCCCCCTTGCTGGCCGAGCATCGCCTGATCGGCGCCGACGTCGTCGGCGACTGGTCGCCGGCGGTCTATGGCGGCGGGGTGGTGGCGGGCGTGATGAAGCGCGGCGAGGCGTTGCTGGACCAGCCGTGGTCGCGCCCGCCGGCGCGAACCCGCGCGGCAAACGAGGCGGTGAATCTCGAACTGCTCGAACTCATCGGCGGTGGGGAGCAATGAGCTTGGGAAGGCGCGCAAAGGTCAAGGACCGCAGCTTCCGCGTTCGCGGCGACGGGCGGCGCGGTGTCCTGCTGCTGCACGGGCTGACCGGTGCGCCGGGCGAGATGAAGGCGTTGGGCCGCGTGCTGCACCGTCAGGGGTTCGGCCTCTACGCGCCGCTGCTCGCCGGACATGGCGGGACGGAGGCTGATCTTCTGAAGACCGGCTGGCGCGACTGGGTCGCTTCGGCGCGCGCGGCCTATCTCGACTACGCCCGCGAGGTCGACGAGGTCTATGTGGCCGGGATCTGCGCGGGCGGGGCCATCGGGCTGGCGCTCTGCGCGGAGTTCCCGCAGATCCGCGGGGCGGCGGTCTATTCCATGCTCTTCGAGTACGACGGCTGGAACATGCCGCCGATCACCATGGGCGCGCGCGTGATCCAGATCGTGGCGAACCTGCCGCTGATCCGGCGCCTGAGCTTCACCCAGCCCCATCCCTACGGTCTGAAGGACGTCCGCCTGCGCGACCTGGCGGCGCGTGCGCTGCAGTCGATGATCCCGGGCGCGCTGGACCGGATGCCGCTGGGGGCGATGCATCAGCTCTACCGCCTGGCGCGCCACGTGGAGCAGGTCGCCCCCCAGGTCACCGCGCCTGTGCTGATCGTCCACGCCCGCGAGGACGACATGGCCAATCCCCGCAATGCCTATCGCCTGCGCGATGCGCTCGGGGGGCCCAACGAGGTGGTGTTGCTGGAAGACAGCTACCACATGGTCCACGTGGACAAGGAGCATGTTCACGTCGGCGAGCTGACCGCCCGCCTCTTCGGCGCGACGGCGCCGGTCGCGCCGACGACGCCGGCGACCGCATCGGTCGCGCCGCGCGAGGCCATCGATGCTTGAGGCGCGTGTCGTGGAGTCGCTGGCGCAGGTTGACCCGGCGAGCTGGGACGGCCTCTTCGCCGACACCCTGGAGGGGTACGACTATCTGCTGGCGGTGGAACGCGCCGGATTGCCGGATTTTCGCTGGCGCTATGTGCTGGTCAGCGAGGGCGACGCCCTGTTGGCCGCCGCGCCGGCCTTTCTGACCGAATATGGCCTGGAGACCACGCTCGCCGGCCCGGGCCGGCGGATGATGGAGGGCCTGCGGCGCGTCGCGCCCGGCGCGCTGACCCTGCGCCTGGCCTGCATCGGCTCCCCCTGCGCCACGACAGCCGGGCTGGGGTTCGCCCCCAGCCTGGCGCCGGACCGCCGCGCCGCGGTGCTGCGCCACCTGCTGGAGGCGTTCGAGGCCGAGGCCCTGAAGCAACGCTGCGGGCTGTTCGCCCTGAAGGATGTGGCGGCGTCCGACGCGGTGGTGATGGACGCCGCGGCGGGGCCTCTGGGCTACCAGCCGATCGCCAGCCTGCCGCTCGCCAGCCTGGACATCGATTTCGCAAATCTCGACGAATATATGGGCCGGCTGACCGCCAGCGCGCGCAAGGACATGCGCCGCAAGCTCCGCGCCCTTGCGCATATCCGCATCGAGTTCCGCAGCAACATCGACGACGTTCTCGACCGGGTGATGGCCCTCTATGCGGAGACTCGCGCCCGGGCCGAGATGAGTTTTGAGCACCTGACCGCGGACTATTTCAGCGGCGTGCCGCGGGAGATGGGCGGCCGGGCCTTCTACGTGCTCTATTTCCAGGACGATGCGCTGCTGGGGGCCAACCTGCTGCTGCAGGACGGGACCACGCTGCTGGACAAATATTTCCTGATGGACGCCGCGCGCGGGCGGCCGTTCAATCTCTATTTTCTGAGCTGGTTCACCAATGTGCGGCTGTGCCTGGAGCGCGGCCTGACCAGCTACCGGTCTGGCCAGGCGGCCTACGAGAACAAGCTGCGGCTGGGCAGCCGGCTGACCCGGACGTCGATCTATTTCCGGCATCGCAACCGGGTGGTGAACGGCGCCATGCAGCTGTTCGCCCCGATGTTCGCCGCCGATCCGACCGTCAGGCGCGCCGCATGAGGCTCTCCCTGCCGCTGAAGACGCTGATCCATGACTGGCGCCGCTTTCTGCCAGCCATCGTCGCCGTGGCGTTTTCCGGGCTGCTGGTGCTGCTTCAGGCCGCCGTGATCCTGGGCATCTTCTCGCTGTCCAGCCTCTATGTAACCCGCTCCAGCGCCGACCTGTGGGTGGGCTTTCCGGGGGTGCAGAGCATCGACCTCGGTCGGCCGGTGACCTCGAAGGCCGAGCTGTTCGTCTGGATGGAGCCGCACGTGCAGCGGGTGGAGGCTTTTCTATGGGGGTCCGGCGAGTGGCGCACCGAGACGCGCGGCATGGTCAATGTGTTCATCGTCGGCGTCTCGCCGACGGCCGATTCCATGGCCCTGTCGGATGCGCTCTCCCGCCAACAGCGGCTGGCGCTCGCCGACCCCGACGCGGTGCTCGTCGATCAGGCCGATCTGCACAAGCTGCAGACGCAGGTGGGTGGCAGCGCTGAGATCAATGGCCGCAAGGTGAGGGTTGTCGGGGTGACGCGCGGGCTGCGTGGCCTTGGCGGGGTCAATGTCATTGCCTCTCTGGCGACCACCCGGAACCTCGATCCGACCGCCGGGCCGGATGGCAAGGTCGCCTATCTGCTTGTCCAGCTCGACGACCCCAAGGTCGCCGCCCAGGTCGCCGCGTCATTGAACGCCCAGGGCCGGGACCGCGGCTTCGAGGCCCTCACCGGCAACGCATTCGCCCGTCGGACGACCCGCTACTGGCTGGTGGAATCGGGCGCCGGCGTGGCGTTCATCTTTGGCAGCCTGGTGGCCATCCTGGCCGCCGTGATCATCACCAGCCAGACCCTGGCCGCCGCTGTCGCCGGATCTTTGAAGGAGTTCGCCGCCTTGCGTGCACTGGGATTTTCAATGAGAGCCTTGAACGGCATCGTCCTTCGGCAAAGCTTCTGGGTCGGCTTGGCCGGCCTGATCGTGGCTGGCCTGCTCACCCTCCTGCTGGCCGTTGTGGCCCGGGCCGCCGCCGTGCCCATCGTGCTGTCGGCGCCTATGATGGCGGCGGCCGGGGTGCTGGTCGTCGTCACCGCGCTCGGCTCGGGGGTCTACGCCCTGCGCCGGGTGGGGCAGGCCGACCCCGCGACGTTGCTGCTTTGACCCGGCCCGCGCCCATCCTGCCGGCCTTGCTGGCCCTGCTGGCTCTGCAAGGCGCCGCCTGCGCGCCGCGTGACACCCCTGCCCGCGCCGGGCGGGCAGGCGCAGCCGCGCCGATGAGCGCGGTGGCCAAGGGCGTGGTCGATGCCGAGGCCGGCCTGTTGCAGGTGCGCGCGCCGCGTGACGGGACGGTCACCCGCCTGCACGTCGAGGTCGGCGAGCGCGTGACCGCCGGCCAGCCCCTGGCGACCTTCGATCTTCAACAGGCGCGGCTGGGTCTCGAGGCGGCCGACGCCGACCTGGGCGCGCGCCGCGCGCAGGTTGAGATCGCCCGCGCCCACGCGGTCGGCGCCGCGCGTGAGGCGACGCGCCTGGCCCGGCTGGTCGCTCAGGACGCCGCCCCCCGCCAGGACGCCGATCAGGCGGCCACCGCCGCCCTGGTGGCGCGGGGCGAACAGAGCGCGGCCGAGGAGGCCCTGCGGGTTTCGCAGGCCCGGCGGCGGATCGATGCCTACGAGGTCGAGGTGCGTGTGGTCCGCGCGCCGATGGCGGGCCGCATCGTGCGGCGCGACACGGTGGCGGGCGCCTATGCCGCGGCGGCCGGGCCGCTGTTTCTTCTCGAACCGGATGGCCGGCGCGTCGTGCGCGCCGAACTGGACGAATCCTTCGCCGACCGGGTGCGGCCCGGGATGTCCGCCACTGTGACGCCCGAGTTCCAGTCCAGCCGGGCCTATCGCGCCCGGGTGCTGCGGGTGGCCGACGTGCTCACCGGCGCCTCGATCCCCGAGGGCTCCAACGCCAAGGCTGACACGCGGGTGGTCTCCGTCCTGCTGACGCTTGACGGGACGACAGACCTGAAGATCGGCCAGCGGGTGCTGGTGCGTTTCACCCCGTGACCGCGCTCCGTCTAGGGGCCCGTCTCGGCGCGGGCATGGCGCTGGCGATGCTGCTGAGCGGCTGCGTGCACGAAACCGCCGCTGACCGGGCGCCGAGGTCTGATCCGATGGGCCGCCTGACGCCGGTCGGTGACTCGCCCTGGCGCCAGGATCTGGGAGACCCGGAGTTGCGAGGTCTGTTGCGCCAGGCGGACCTGGGCGCGCTGGACATCAAGATCGCGCTCGCCCGCCTGGAGCGGGCCCAGGCCGAAGTGGACCTGGCCCGCGCGGCGGCGGCTCCGCAACTGGCGGTCGGCGCCGCCGGCGCGGTGGGCGGCAGGACCTTCGCCTCGCGCCGCGCGGTTGGGTCCCCGACGCTGGAGGTGACCTACGATTTCGACATCTACGGGCGGATCGCGCGCCTTCGCAAGGCCGCCGCCTTGGAGCGGACGGCGAGCGCCCAAGACCTGGCCGAGGCGCGCCTGCTGGTCGCCGCGGAGACGGCGCGGGCCTATGTCGCGCTCTGCGCCGCCAGCGACAGCCGCGCGGCCGCGGTGCGCCGCCAGGCGTCGGCGGCGCGTGCGATCACCCTGGTTCGCGTCCGGGTGTCCGAGGGTGTGGCCACGGCCCGCGATCTCGATTCCCGCGCCGCGGCCGATGATGCCGCCGCGATGCTCGATCGGGCGGCCCGTGTCGGCGTGGCCACGGAGACCGCGCGGCTCGCGGCGCTGACCGGCGTTTCGCAACCCCCCGCACCCGCCTGCGCCACGGGGTCGAACCCGACGGGGGCGGAGACGGTGGCGGCGAAGGTCGTCGATTCCCGTCCCGATGTGCAGGCCGCGCTTGCCCGGCTGCGGGCGGCGGACTTCCGACGCGCCGCCGCGGTGGCCGCCGAGCGGCCGCAGTTTCAGATTTCCGCCGCGCTTGGCGCGCCGGACGCGGCGGTCTCGAGCCTGCTCGGCACAGGCGTTCTGGCCTGGGCTCTGGTCGGCCGGATCGGCGAGACGCTGCTGGACGGCGGCGCCGGTCATGCGCGCATCCGCATTGCGGCGAGCGAAGCCGACCTTGCCGACCTGGCCTATCGCAAGGCGGTGCTGCAAGGCTGGACGGAGTTGAAACTCACCACGATGGCGGTGGCGGCGGCGGATGAAAACCTGGCCGCCGCCCAGAGGGCCGGCGTCCGCGCGCAAGGCCGGCTCGACACCCTGCGGATCCGCGGCGCCCAGGGCGTCGCCGACGGATTGGCGCTGGCGGACGCCGAGGAGGGGCTTGAGCAGGCCCGCGACGTCCTGCGCCAGGCCCGGCTCGGCGCCGCCGAGGCGCGCATCGCCCGTGCGCTGGCCGGCGGCGGACGGTGACCTCGCGGGTGGTCCAGGCGCGCGGTATCTCCAAGACCTATGGCGAGGGGCCGCAGGCGGTTCAGGCCCTGCGGCCGATGGATTTCAAGGTCGATCGCGGCGAATTCCTGATCGTCGCCGGGCCTTCCGGCTCGGGCAAATCGACGCTGCTGGCCATCGTTTCCGGCCTGCTGACCCCCAGCGCGGGGTCTGTAACCGTGCTGGGGCGCGACCTGGCGGCGATGTCGCGCGACGCCTTTGACCGGTTTCGGCTGGAGAGTTTCGGTTTCATCTTCCAGGGGTTCCATCTGCTGCCGGCGCTGACCGCCACCGAACAGGTGAGCATCGTGCTGCAGCGCCAGGGTCTGCGCGGGCCCGCCGCGCGGAACCAGGCCCGCGCGTCGCTTGAACAGATGGGCCTTGGCGCGCGCCTCGACAGCCGCCCGGCCGAGATGTCCGGCGGGGAGAAGCAGCGCGTGGCCATCGCGCGCGCGCTCGCCAAGCGACCGCAGCTGATCTACGCCGACGAGCCCACCTCGGCGCTGGATTCGGAGAACGGGCGGCAGGTGACGCGGATGTTGCGCGCCGCGGCCGAGCAGGACGGCGCCACGGTGGTCTGTGTCACCCATGATCCGCGGCTGATCGAACACGCCAGCCGGGTGATCCGCATGGAAGATGGCGCCTTGCTTGAGTCCTAAGCTTGGTGGATTGAGGCGATGAGACTTCGGCGACGTCGGCATACTGGGGGTTCGGTCCCCGCGACCCGACCATGGAAATGACGGTGCAATGGCTCAGACAATTCCCACGGATGACGAACTCTTCGACGTGATCGCCACGGAGGCCCTGGTTGACCGGGGGCTGCTCAACCGCGACGCGGCCCTGGAGGACCTGGGCATCGCCTCGCTCGACGTGATCAGCGTGCTGTTCGAGGTCGAGGAACGGTACGGCATTGTCGTGGAGGCGAGCGACCTGGAAGACTGCAAGACCCTGGGACAGCTGATCGACAAGCTGAAGGCCCAGGCACCGGTCTCCGCCTGACGCCCGGAGCCTTCGTGAACCGCATCGCCGTCACCGGCCTGGGCGCGATCTCGGCGCTGGGCCCATCCTTCGAGACGACCTGGCAGGCCGTGGCCGCCGGTCGCGGCGGCATCGCACGCTGCCTCGTGGGGGACTCGCCCCATGGTCCCGGCGGGCTGGAGTTGCCGATGGCCCGGGTCGCCGAGGGCTATGAGGCGGCGTTGGACGCGGCGCTGGGCCATCCAGTGGCCGGCGGCCTCGACCCCTTCGCCCGGTTCGTGCTGGCGCCGGCGCTGGAGGCGCTGGAGCAATCGGGCTTGCGCGGCCACCCGGTCCTGGACGAGCGGACGGCGATCGTCTTCGGCCACGGCCTGGGCGGGTTGGCCACCCTGGAGGCCGGCTATGAGCGGTTCTTCGGGCTGAAGTCGCCGCGCATGCACCCCTCCACCGTGCCCAAGGTGATGGTCAGCGCCGGCGTCAGCGCCGCGGCCATGGCCTTCGCGATTCGCGGGCCGGTGTTCGCCGTCTCGAGCGCCTGCGCCTCCTCCGCCCACGCCATCGCCCAGGGCGCGGCGATGATCGCCACGGGCCAGGTCGACGTGGCCATGGTCGGCGGCAGCGAAGCCGTGTCCACCGCCGGGTCTGTGCGCGCGTGGGAAGCGATCCGCGCCATGTCGCCGGTGACCTGCCGCCCGTTCTCCGCCGACCGCGACGGCATGGTGCTGGGCGAGGGCGGCGCGGTGCTGATGCTGGAAGCCTGGGACCACGCCCAGGCGCGCGGCGCGGCGATCCTTGGCGAACTGGTCGGCTGGGGCATGTCGTCGGACGCCTTTCACATCACCCAGCCCTCGCCGGAGGGCCAGGCCCGCGCCATGCGCCAGGCCGCCCGCCAGGCCGGCGCGCTGGACCGCTCCGACATCCTGGTCTCGGCCCACGGGACTGGAACCCCGCTGAACGACGCCGCCGAGACCCGCTCACTGGTGGAGGTGTTCGGCGAACGCGCGCGCGCCATGCCGGTGATCGCCACCAAGAGCGCCCACGGCCACCTGATCGGTGGCTCGGCGGCCCTGCAGGCGGCGCTGGGCCTGCGCGCCCTGACCGAGGGCCTCGCCCCGCCGATCCTCAACTTCACCGCCCGGGACCCGGCGTGCGACCTGGACCTAGTGATCGGCGAGGCGAGGCCCATCGCTTCGAAGCTCCTGCTGCAGAACGCTTTCGCGTTCGGCGGGCTGAATGTGGCGTTGATGTTCGCGGGGCCGAACGGCGTCTAGCGGATCGGTTGACGGTCCAGGAAGCCCAGGAAGTGGGCCGGCCAGATTACCCTGACGCCCGCCGCCCGCTGCTCGGGCAGAATCTCGGCCCGCAACGCCGGCATCCGCGTCCAGTGCTGCTTGGGCCGATAGTGGTGCTCGGCGTGGTAGCCGTTGTTCAGGAACACCAAGTTGTAG
>NZ_JANMBF010000084.1:0-83223 GCF_031360265.1 Phenylobacterium sp. | reverse complement strand
GTTCGTGTAGGCGTCGCCGCGCACGTATTCGTTGATCGTGTGGTTGACCATCGAGTGCTTGGCGAACTTGCCGCCAATGGATGGATACATGCGCGCCGTGTCGGTCACGAGGTGCGTGGCCGCGTTGATCTGCTCATGCAGGATCGGCGCGAGCGTCTTGGAGTTCACATCCTTGACGTGACGACTACGAACGCGACCGCCGCGCTCCACTAGGGCGACGACGGGTTCCTTCATGACGCCGCCTCGGTCGCCGAGCTTCTTGTTGAAGTGGCGGTTCTTTTCGCGGCCACCTATGTAGGTTTCGTCGGCCTCAACGTACATGCCTTCACCGCCCAGTTCGCCGGGGTGGCCGTCGCGTAGGCTCTCGCGAACACGGTGGCACATGAACCAGGCCGTCTTGTAGGTGACGCCGATCATGCGGCTGATTTGAAGGGCGCTCATGCCCTTCTTGGACGCCATCATAAAGTAGGTGCAAGCCAGCCACTTGTTCAGCGGAACGTGGCTGCGCTCGTAGATCGTGCCGACCGTGACAGTGAAGGGCTCGCGGCACGCGTTGCACTGATACAGGCCGGCGCGCGTGGTTTTGCCCTTCATAAGCGTGGCCTCATCGACAACGCCGCACTTCGGGCAGATCGGGCCGCTGACCCAGAGCCGAGCTTCCAGCCACTCGCGAGCCTTATCCGTGTCGTGGAAAATCGGGTTGCTGTAGTCGCTCGCCATGTCGGCCTCCTGTGAGACAGACACTACCACTAGAGCCTACTACGTCAAAGGGATAATTCCCTGGCGACGTCAAGAACAAAATGAGAACCATTGCGCCGACAGCGTCGCGTGGACCTGACTTGGGCGCAACCTGACGTAGGGGTCTATGACACGCGCCCCAAGAACTCCGCGATGGCTCGACGACTTCGGGCGGATGGCTGCTGGCGGTGGTTATCCCACACGCCGAATGTCCATCGCGTCACGCCCACAAGCGCCGCCGCTTCAGCGGTGGTGAGCCCCAGCTTGCGGCGTCGGGCGCGCAGCTGCGCCGGCAGCGGGTCGCCTTGCTCGCAGCGGAATTCAGGTTTACTCGCCCGCAGTGATACCCGAACGCCCGGTACCAAAAAGGCTACGAGACCCAGGTGCTTTTGTGCTAGCTGAGCCTCGCTCGACAGCCCGGCGCCAGACATGACGCTGAAACGGAAAAAGCCTGGGTCCCCGCTTTCGCGGGAAGCAGCGGGCCTGTAATTGATCCCGCCCAGCCAGAACTCCGAGATGCTTGAAAAGACCTTCGATCCGAAATCCGTCGAGCCGCGCCTTTATGCCGCCTGGGAGGCGTCGGGGGGATTCGCGCCCATCGACGATCCGGCGGCCGAGCCGTTCAGCATCGTCATCCCCCCGCCCAACGTCACCGGCTCGCTGCATATCGGCCACGCGCTCAACAACACCCTGCAGGACGTGCTGATCCGTTTCGAGCGCATGCGGGGGAAGGCCGCGCTGTGGCTGCCCGGCACCGACCACGCCGGCATCGCCACCCAGATGGTGGTCGAACGCCAGCTGGCCGCGCAGGGCAATCAGAGCCGCCGCGATCTCGGCCGCGAGGCGTTCGTCGAGAAGATCTGGGCGTGGAAGGCCAAGTCCGGCGGGACCATCACCAACCAGCTGAAGCGCCTGGGCGCCTCCTGCGACTGGAGCCGCGAGCGGTTCACTCTCGACGAGGGCCTCTCGGCGGCGGTCCGCAAGGTGTTCGTCACCCTCTACAAGCAAAAGCTGATCTACCGCGACAAGCGGCTGGTGAACTGGGACCCGCATTTCCAGACCGCCATCTCCGACCTGGAGGTCGAGCAGCGCGAGGTCGATGGGCACTACTGGCACTTCGCCTATCCGCTGGAGGACGGCTCCGGCGAGATCGTCGTGGCCACCACCCGGCCGGAGACCATGCTGGGCGATGTGGCCGTCGCCGTGCATCCCAAGGACGAACGCTACCGGGCGATGATCGGGCGCGCCGTGCGCCTGCCGATCGTGAACCGCCCCGTGCCGATCATCGCCGACGACTATGCCGACCCGGAAAAGGGCTCCGGCGCGGTGAAGATCACCCCGGCCCACGACTTCAACGACTTCCAGGTCGGCAAGCGCCACGCCCTGCCGATGATCAATATCTTCGACGACTTCGCGCACCTCAACGACAACACGCCGGTCGAATATCGCGGCCTGGACCGGTTCGCGGCCCGTAAGAAGGTGGTGGAGGCATTCGAGGCGCTGGGCCTGCTGCGCGCGGTCGAAAAGACCCGCCACATGGTCCCGCACGGCGACCGCTCCGGCGTCGTCGTCGAGCCCTATCTGACCGACCAGTGGTATGTGAACGCCGAGGTGCTGGCGAAGCCGGCGATCAAGGCCATCGAGGACGGCGATGCGGTGTTCGTCCCCAAGGCGTGGGAGAAGACCTATTTCGAGTGGATGCGCAACATCCAGCCCTGGTGCATTTCGCGCCAGCTGTGGTGGGGTCACCGGATCCCGGCCTGGTTCGGACCCGGCGGTAAGATCTTCGTCGCCGAGACGGAGGCCGAGGCCAAGCGCGAGGCCCGCGAGCACTATGGCCGCGACGAACCCCTGGCCCAGGACGAGGACGTGCTCGACACCTGGTTTTCCTCCGCCCTCTGGCCGTTCTCGACACTCGGCTGGCCGCAGAAGACCACCGATCTCGCCCGTTTCTACCCGACCCACACCCTGATTACCGGCTTCGACATCATCTTCTTCTGGGTCGCCCGGATGATGATGCAAGGCATTCACTTCATGGACGGCCAGGTCCCGTTCAAGCGCATCTTCATCAACGCCCTGGTGCGCGACGCCGAGGGCAAGAAGATGAGCAAGTCCAAGGGCAACGTCATGGACCCCCTGGAGCTGGTCGACGACTATGGCGCCGACGCCCTGCGCTTCACCCTGACCGCCATGTCGGGGCAGGCGAGGGACCTCAAGCTGTCGCGCGAGCGGATCGAGGGCTACCGCAACTTCGGCACCAAGCTGTGGAACGCTGCGCGCTTCACACAGATGAACGGCGCGGCCCGCGCTGAAGGGTTCGACCCGGCCAAGGTCAGGCTTCCGATCAACCGCTGGATCGTCGGCGAGACCACGCGCACCGCCCAGGCGGTGACCGCGGCGCTCGACACTTGCGGCTTCGACGCCGCCGCCGACGGCCTCTACCGCTTTGTCTGGCGCCAGTACTGCGACTGGTATGTGGAGCTGTCCAAGCCGGTGCTCGGCAAGCCCGACGAGCCCACAACAGACGAGGCCGCCCGCGACGAGACCCGCGCCACCGCCGCCTGGGTGCTCGATGTGATCCTGAAACTGCTGCACCCGGTGATGCCGTTCCTCACCGAGGAGCTGTGGGGCCAGACGCAAGGTCTGGGCGCCGCGCGCGACCACAAGGGCTTCCTGATGACTGCGCCCTGGCCACAGCTGCCGTCGAGCCTGATCGACCCCCAGGCAGACGCCGAGATCGGCCTGATCGTCGAGACCATCGCTGAGGGCCGCTCGGTCCGCGCCGAGCTCAACGTCCCCAACTCGGCCCGCCCGCCGCTGCTGGTCATCGACGCCACCGCGGCCCAGCGCCAGGTGCTACGGGACGCGGCGCCGCTGATCATGCAGATGCTCCGCGTCGCCGAGGTGCGGATCGCCGACGCGCCCCCACCCGGCGCCATTCCCTACGTCGTCGAAGGCGCGACCTTGGCCCTGCCGGTCGCCGAGTTCATCGACGTCGCCGCCGAACGCGCCCGCCTGGGCAAGGACGTCGCCTCGCTCGCCTCCGACATCGCCCACACCGCCAGGAAGCTGGGCAACGCCGACTTCGTCGCCCGCGCCCCGGAGGAAGTCGTCGAGGAGAACCGCGAACGCCTGGCCGAGGCCCTGGCCGCCAAGGCCAAGCTGGAAGCCGCGCTCAGCCGGCTGGGGGCAGTGGTCTGACTAACGGACTCTTATCCCTTCCGGGCGTTCCATGCGGGGCGCGCGACGCACCCAGGCCTTTGCGAGGACACCATGTCCGCCATCCGGATGACCAGCCACAGGCGAACGGTCCACGACCACTTCGAACCCGACGAGGCCGCCGACCCCAAGATCCAGCGGCAACTCCGCGGCCAGTTGGAACAGATCGACTACACGGCCTACGACGCCAACAAAAAGGTGCTCGGCGCCACCCTTAGCGGGGTGGACGTGGCCAAGTTTCAGCGCCTGGCGCTCGCCACCGCCCAGTCCCGGGCGCGCTGGGTCGCCTGCGCGCTGGCGGCCACCGAAGGCGCCGCGGTCCCCAGCGCCGACCAGATCGACAAGCTGGCCCAGCTGCGCAGCGCCTACGAGGAACTGGCCGAGGTCTACGACGCCCTGCGCCGCATGGTCGAACGCGGCTACGTCACCTACCCGGCGGCGTAACGCGGCACACCGGACGCCGTGTTTCCACCCCGCCACTCCACGCAACCTATCGCCGGTTTAGCTTGCGACGGCCGGCGGCTCGGCCATTGTGCCCGCACGGACTTGGGGATTTCTTCCATGCGTAAGCTGATGATCGTGGCCGCGGCCGCTGTGGCGCTGTCGTTCGGGCTTTGCGCGGCCGCCTCCGCGGGCGCCGAGGACGCTCCCAAGGCCGACGCCGCGAAAGCCGACTCCGCGAAAGCCGACAGGGACAAGATCGAGCTGCCGCCGTTCCCGGCCGACGCATCCGTCAAACAGGTCACCCACGTCGCCGGCAAGACGCTCAGCTACACCGCCACCGTCGGCGCGCTTCCGGTTCGCGACGAGAAGGGCAAGAAGATCGCCGAGGTGGTGTTCACCGCCTACGTCCTCGACGGCCCCAAGGATCCCGACCGGCCGGTGACCTTCGCCTTCAACGGCGGGCCGGGCGCGGCTTCGGTCTATCTGAACCTCGGCGCCATCGGGCCCAAGCGGGTGCAGTTCGGCGCCCAGGGCGACAGCCCTTCCGACTCGGCGAAACTGATCGACAATCCGGGAACCTGGCTCGACGTCACCGACCTGGTGTTCATCGACCCCGTGGGCACCGGCTTCTCCCGCTCGCTGGTCGACAAGGACGAGACGAAAAAGCGGTTCTATTCGATCAAGCCGGACATCGAATATCTGTCGCGCACCGTCTACGACTGGCTGTTGAAGAACGGCCGCATGGCCTCGCCCAAATACATCACCGGCGAAAGCTACGGCGGCTATCGCACACCCCGCATCACCTATTTCCTGCAGACCCAGCTGGGCGTCGGGATCAACGGCATGGTGATGGTCTCGCCCTATCTCGAGCCGCCGATGGACCAGGCGCCGGACTTCTCGCCCATGCCCTGGGTGACCACCCTGCCGTCGATGGCCGCGGCCAACTATGAGCGCCAGGGCAAGGTGCTGTCCCCCGCCCAGATGGCCGAGGTCGAGGACTATGCCCGCGGCGAATTCGTCACCGACCTGATGAAGGGCCGCCGCGATCCCGCCGCCGTGGAACGCCTGGTCGGCAAGGTCACCGCCTACACCGGCCTCAACGCCGACTTCGTGCGCAAGTCCGGCGGCCGCATCCAGATCGGCGCCTTCCTGCGCGAACTCTATCGCGACAAGGGCCGGATCGCCTCCGTCTACGACTCCAACGTGACGCAAGAGGATCCCTTTCCCTGGTCCGCCGACGGCCGGCGCGGCGACCCGATCCTGGATGCGATCATCGCGCCGACCACCAGCGCCATGGTCGACTTCGTCACCCGCGTGGTCGGCTGGAAGGCCGAGGGCCGGTTCAATGCGCTCAGCTATGACGTCGGCGAGAACTGGGAAAAAGGCGTCGAACTCACCGAGGCCACCACCGACCTGCGCCAGGCGATCGCCGCCGACCCCAGGATGAGGGTGCTGATCGTCCACGGCTATGACGACCTCTCGTGCCCCTATTTCGTCTCCCGCCTGGTGATCGACCAGATGCCCATCGGCGGCGACCCCGCCCGGGTGAAGCTGGCGATCTACCCCGGCGGCCACATGTTCTACTCCCGCCCCGCCAGCATGGCGGCGTTCCGGGGCGACGTGCTGGCGGTGTTCGGGGGGCGGTGAAGGGCGGAATGGGGGAGGGGGCAAGCGGCCGGCGTGCCCTTTAACGTTCGCGCCTATAGATTTAGGCGCCTCGACGGGCACGATTGCGGTGACGCTTCATTTGATTTGAACCGCCCTAGTGGAAAATTTCGGTGTTACGCGAACTAGATTCTCTGTCACCGGAAAACGGAATACAGGCGGCTTTCGACATGAGCTGCCTTCGATTGTTTGACACTCGACTGGAATAGTTTCCCGTCTTGGGCGAATGTTGTTGCAGGTATTCCGACAACCATGGAACGTCCGGGTGGCGTCGCGACCTAAGCGTGGGCGTCAAGAACAGTTGCGTAGCCAGTGTCAGGCAAGCGCTTTGGAGGACCTATGAAACTCACATCAGTCTTGGCAGGGGCCGCTCTGGCCGCCGGTCTCGTCGCGGCATTGCCGATGTCGGCAGCCGCGGACACCACCGCCTTCAACTCGACACCGGCCGACACTTGGTTCTACGGCACGGGCAACGGCTATGCGCCAGCCAATACCGAGGTGCTGAGCACGACCGCCGGCGACCAGCTCTATCTGCGCCTGCACAACACGTTCCTCCCAGCGCTGGCGTCAGTCGGGAATGTCTACAGCTTCGCCACCAGCGCTGGCCAACAGGTCAGTTTCGACTGGGGCTTCGACCTCCACTCCGGCTTCGATGCCCCCCTTTCGGCGCTGATCACGCTCACCAACCTGGCCGGCGGCAGCTTCAGCTACAATCCGCTCGCGCTGGGGAATGACAATGCGATCGGGTTCGGCAGCACCCAGAACAGCTTCCGCCTGAACTGGCCGCCCACTCTGAATTTCAAGCCTGCCATCGATGGGACCTACAAGGTCAATCTGACCCTTACGGGACTGGACGGCGGCACGAAGTCCCTCGACGCCGTGGCCAAGCTGGGCAAGGGCTTTACGGCCGGCGTGCCGGAACCGTCCACCTGGGCGATGATGCTGGTCGGCTTCGGCGGACTGGGCGCCGTTCTGCGGGCAAATCGCCGGAGGCCCGTCGCGGCGTAGACCACACGCCCCCTGGTGCGCCAGCTATCGACCTGGGGGAGATAAGGGGACGCAAGACCTGGCTCGCGTGACCATCAGCGGAGCCAGCACGGAAGTCTTCACGAGATAGATAGTATCTCCCCCTGTCTCCCTCGATAGCGTTCGAGGATCACGATGGGATAGCTGCCAAGGGCGGGCTCCCGCGCGACGGGACCAAGCCTGCCACTACAGCGCGCGCTGAGGCGCGGCTGCGCCCCCTGTCGTGGCCAGGGCGCTTGACCGTCAGCCAGCGTCCCTGTGCCTTGTGCGGGGGGAGTCAGCGAATCATGTGGCGAGCGGCCAAGGGAACCGGCGAAGCCCATCCCTACATTGCGCTGTTCAAGGACCCGGGCGTTCGCACGCTCTGGGCCGGACAGGCCCTCTCCGACGCCGGCAGCGAACTCTACCGCCTGGGCGCCATCTGGCTCGCGGTAGGCATGGCCGGGGCGGACGCCGCCTGGCTGCCGGTCGCCCAGTCCGCCGCCATGCTCGCGTTCGCGTTGGGCGCAGGGGCGGTGACCGACGGCCTGAGTGCGCGCAAGGTGATGATCTGGTCCGACCTCACCCGCGCCGCAGTGTCTGCCGCGGTCGTTGTCGCCGCCTTCACCGTCGGCTTGTCGCTTCCTGTGCTGATCGCCGCCGGTGTGCTGCTGGCCGGCTTCCAGGCCGTGTTCGACCCGGCGTTGCAGGCCGCCGTGCCGCAACTGATGCCCGACCCGCACCGACTGCGGGCCCTCAACGGGCTGTTCGACGTCACGGGCCGGCTGGCGGTGATCGCCGGCTCCGCCCTGGGCGCCGCCATTGCGGCCGTTGCGCCAACAATCCATCTCCTCACGGCCAACTCGGCGAGCTTCCTGGCTTCGGCGGGATCGGTCGCCGCGGCCGGTCACCGGTTCGATGGTGAAACGCCCGCGCCGGCCCCGCCCGCCTCCGTCCGGCAACGCCTCGCCCGCGGTTGGCGCGCGGCCCGCGAGACGCCAGGCGCCCGGACCCTCCTGGCCACCGCCGCGGTGTCCTACGCGACGCGTTCCCTGGGCTTCGCCCTGGGCGTGCCCCTGCTCCTGGCGCAAGGCGGCGTTGCCGGCGGCTTGCCCACGTTCGCCTTGATCATGGCGACCCAGGCGATTGGCGATGGCTTGACCAACCTGCTTACCGTGACCTGGCGGGTCCGGGACGGGTGGCGGTTCTTGTTCGTCGGCTACATCCTGCGAGGCCTTGGCCTCGCCGTGATCGGGGCCGCCGCACTTTTCGCGCCGGCCTGGATCGCGCCCATCGGCATGGCGGCTGGAGGCTTCGTCCTGGGCGTCGGCGGCTCGATGGCCTTCCTGCAGATGATGCCTTTCTTCCAGACCCGTATGGATGTGGCGGACGCCACGGCCGTCTTCCGCCTGCGCTACGCCATCCTGGCCGCCGCCACCATGCTTGGCGCCCTGCTCGGCCCGGTGGCCCTCCGTCTATGGCCGGTGTCTTGGGTGATCATCGCCTGCGGGGCGGCGCTGGCGCTCGCGGGTCTGTGGGGCGCACGCCGCCCGCCTGACGCCTAGCGCCAGAAGAATTCGATCGACAGGATACCCAGAGACCCTCCCGCCAGCGCAGTTCGCGGTCCCGTCCGGCGAATTTCCGCAACCCCCGCGCGCAGGCCCGTCGCATCGAGCCGCCAAGACCGCCAAGACCGCCAAGGAGTCGTGGATGTGACGGTCTCGGGCACTTCAGCTTGCACGCTCGCTCCGTGACCTCCGCGATCTCAGCGGTCGAATTCTTCTAACCGCAGAGATCGCCAAGGACGCCAAGGAATCGTGGTTGCGCCGGCCGTCGGCGTCCTGGCTCGACGGGACTCTTGGCGTGCTTGGCGGTTGAGTTTGACATCGCGCAGGCTCGCATGGGGCCGAGTTTGGAATCTGGCGGCCGCCAGAATGCGCGCGAGATCTTGACGCGCCCAAGAAGATGTTCTATGTTTGTTCTCACATGACCGCCACCGACCCCCGCCTTGCCATGTTGTCCGAGTTGAGCGCTTGCGCCTACCGGCTGGGGCTGGTGTTTAGCGGGGAGGCGGAGCGGGCGCGGGACACGGCGCGGCAGCGCGAGTATTTCCAGCTGTTCGACCGGTGCTTCTTCTCGGTGCGGGTCGCCATCGCGCTGGAATTGCGCTTGGCGCACGCGCCGGCCGAGCGACGCGCGGCGGATTTGCGGCAAGACCCCGGCGACCGGGAAGACCTGGCCGATCGCGGCGATCCTTCCGAAGTCGAACGGCCCGAACGCGAAACCGACGTCCGCGAACGCGACCGTGACCGGGAGACCGAGGCCGCCAGCCTGCCGGTGCTGCTGCGCACTCTGAACGGGATCGTGGCCGACGCCGCGGCGCTGCCCGGCCCCGAGCCTGCGGCCCTGCCCACCCTGCGCGAGCTTCTGGCCCATGTGGCCCCAAATTCGCCTGACGATCCGCCCATGCGGGCGCCGCCGCCGAAGGCTGGCCTGCGGGCCAGGCTCGCGGGCTCCGGCGCGGTCTCGGCTCTCAAGCTGGCGCCGTCCCCGCCGCTGCCGCTCGGCGGCGCCTTGGCCCCGCGCCGCGCCACCGGTCCGCCGCGCCGCTGAGCCTGCGCCGCGTCACCCCTTTCCTCTCCTGAGGAGCGGGAGAGGGGGACCGCTCGCCGAAGAGCGAGGGGTGGACAGAGCAAACCTCAAATGCTGAGTCAGCGGTCGCGCCATTGCGCTGAGCCTGGGGCTTGCCCTTCCCACCATCGGCTCTTCGCTTCGCTCGGCCGACGGTCCCCCCTTCCCATGGATGGGAAGGGAAGAGTCCCCGCTTGCCTCGCTTACAGCCCCCGTCTGCCTCCCGCCCCCTAGCGCGAATGGGTGGGTTATGCTTGTTCACCCGGAACACCGGGCGGGCAGTTCAGACCCGTCAGGTTCAAGGGGAGACCGACCATGTCCGAGGCCCAATTGCCGGCCGGCTGGCCCGCCATGTCCATCGCGCAGGCCCACGCCATTCTGTCCGGCCCCGGCATGCCCACCGAGGTCGACGAGACCCTGATCCGCGGCGTGCGGACGAAGATCTGGAAGAACCTGCCGCCCACCCTGCGCGCCATCGTCGAGGCGTCCCGCGTCCACGGCGACAGGGTGTTCCTGGTCCACGAGGACGAGCGGGTGAGCTTCGAGGCGTTCCATCGCGCGGTCGCCGCGTTCGCCGCCGAGCTTGCCGCCCAGGGCGTGGTCAAGGGCGACCGGGTCGCGGTGATCATGCGCAACATCCCCGAGTGGGTGGTGGCCTTCTACGCCGCCGCGTCGCTGGGCGCGGTGGTGACGCCGCTGAACGCCTGGTGGACCGGGCCGGAGCTGGAATACGGCCTGACCGATTCGGGGACGAAGATCGCGATCATGGACGCCGAGCGCTATGAGCGGATGACCGAGCACCTGCCCCACTGCCCGGACCTGGCCCGCGTCTATGTCTGCCGCGAGCGCGACGAGGTCGCCCATCCGCTGGTCACCAAGCTGGAAACCGTGATCGGCGCGCCGGAAACCTGGAAGGACCTGCCCGACCGCCCCCTGCCGGAGGCGCAGATCGGCCCCGAGGACGATGCCACCATCTTCTATACCTCCGGCACGACCGGCAAACCCAAGGGCGCGCTGGCCACCAACCGCGCGGTCAACTGCAACATCATGGCGGCGGTCTGCGGCGGGGCGCGGTCGTTCCTGCGGCGGGGCGAGACGCCGCCCACGCCCGATCCCGACGCGCCCCAGCGCTCGTCGCTGCTCTCGGTGCCGTTCTTCCACGTCACCGGCTGTTTCGCGGTCCTCAACCCCAGCCTGTTCGGCGGGGCCAAGCTGGTGATGATGCGCAAGTGGGACGCCATCCGCGCCTTCGAGCTGATCGAGCGCGAGCGGGTGCAGTCGGCCGGCGGGGTGCCGACCATCGCCTGGCAGCTGATCGAGCACCCTGCACGGACAAGCTACGACCTGTCCTCGCTGGAGTCCGTGTCCTATGGCGGCGCGCCGTCGGCGCCGGAATTGGTGCGCAAGCTGAAGGAAGTGTTCCCCAAGTCGATCTCTGGCCAGGGCTGGGGGATGACCGAGACCTGCGCGACCGTCACCTCCAACGCCGCGGAAGACTACGCCAACCGGCCCGACAGCTGCGGCGTGCCGGTGCCGGTCGCCGAGCTGCAGATCCGCGATCCGGCGGACGGGGTGACCCTCTTGGCCACGGGCGTCGTCGGCGAGCTGTGGTCCAAGGGGCCGCAGAACATGAAGGGCTACTGGAACAAGCCCGAGGCCACGGCCCAGACCCTGGTCGACGGCTGGGTGCGCACCGGCGACCTCGCCCGCGTCGACGAGGAGGGGTTCTGCTTCATCATCGACCGGGCCAAGGACATGCTGATCCGCGGCGGCGAGAACATCTACTGCATCGAGGTCGAGAACTGCCTCTATGACCATCCGGCCGTGATGGACGCCGCCGTGGTCGGCATCCCGCATCGGATCCTCGGCGAAGAGCCGGCGGCGGTGGTGACGCTGAAGCCCGGCGCCCACGCCACCGAGGCCGAATTGCGCGCCCATGTCGCCGAGCGGCTCGCGGCCTACAAGGTGCCCGTGCAGGTGAAGTTCTGGCACGAGGTGCTGCCACGCAACCCCAACGGCAAGATCCTCAAGAACGATATCAAGAAGCTGTTCGAGGATGTCCCGACGGCGACAGGCTAACCGCCTGACTCAATGGCAGCTGGCGAAATCTATTAAATAACGTCATGGCCCGGCTTGTCCGGGCCACCCATGATCTCCGTGCTGACAGACGAGGTTCGGTGGCGCCGCGGCGCTTTGGTCTTCATCGCCGAGATCATGGGTGGCCCGGACAAGCCGGGTGATGACGATCAAAGGGGGAATGATTGAGTACGGACCCTAGCGCCATGGGCAGGAGCCGCGTCGATGTCCTGTTGGTGGCCCGCGGCCTGGCCGAAAGCCGCGCCAAGGCCCGCGCCGCCATCGCGGCGGGCGGCGTGACCGCCGACGGCCGCGCGGTCGTGAAAGCCGCTGAGCTGGTGGCCGACGATGCCGAGCTGGTCGCCATCCCGGCCCATCCGTGGGTGGGCCGCGGCGCACTGAAGCTGCAACATGCGCTGACCATCTGGCCGATCGCCGTCGAGGGACGGGTGGTGCTGGACGTCGGCGCTTCGACCGGAGGGTTCACCGAAGTCTGCCTGGCGGCCGGCGCACGCCGCGTGTTCGCCGTCGATGTGGGCCGGTGCCAGCTGCACCCGAGCCTGATCGAAGACTCGCGCGTGGTCAGCCTCGAGGCGCTGGACGCACGCGACCTGACGCGCGCGCGGGTTCCGCAGGCGCCGAGCCTGGTGGTCTGCGACGTCAGCTTCATCGGCCTGGCCAAGGCCCTGCCGGCGGCGCTGGGCCTGGCCGCGCCGGGCGCGGACCTGATCGCCCTGGTCAAGCCGCAGTTCGAGGTCGGACCCGAGCGGGTCGGCAAGGGCGGTGTGGTGAAGGATGATGCCGCGCGGGCGCAGGCGCTGGCGGCGGTGTGCGGATTTCTGGTGTCCTCCGGCTGGACGGTGATGGCCACCGCCGACAGCCCCATCGAGGGCGGCGACGGCAATCGCGAATACCTGCTCTGGGCGCGCAAGCCCTGAACCCGGTCCCCAACGGGGCGGCAGCCTTGGCCGGAGGGACCGGCGGTCAGTCGACGACCTGATGGCGGCCGCTGCGGTCGGCGGGCTTGGCGAAGGCTGAAGACTTGGTCATGGGTAACCCTCATCGATGTCGTGAGCCGCATTTCGGCGGCTTCGAGGATCGCGATGGTCAGGCCAGGCTGAACGCTCGTTGAGCGGTCGGCTCATCTTGGTTCATCTTGTTTTCCGCTGCGCGCGAGGACGTTTCCAATCATGAGGCCGAGCGCAAGACGACCCCGCCCCGGGCCACGGCCCGGCCGTCCCGGCGGTCCGCCCGCCGAACTCACCATCGAGGCGGTGGGCGGCGAGGGCGACGGTGTGGCCGCCGGCCCGGCCTTCGTGCCCTTCACCCTGCCAGGTGAGCGGGTGCTGGCCTCGGGCGGTGGCGAACGCCGCGAACTGGTCCAGGTGTTGAGCGCCAGCGCCGACCGGGTGACGCCGCCCTGTCCGCACTTCGGCGTGTGCGGCGGCTGCGCGCTGCAGCACTGGGCGCATGCGCCGTACCTGGCCTGGAAGGTCGAGCGGCTGGCCGCGACCCTGGCCCGCCAGCAGATTGAGACCGAGATCCTCCCGCCCTTCGCGGCCGAGCCCGGGACCCGGCGGCGCGTGGCGCTGCACGCCCGGCGGGGCAGCCGCGAGGCGGCCAGGCTGGGCTTCAAGGCGCGCCGCTCCTGGGATCTGGTGGACATCGTCGCCTGCCCGATTTCAGATCCGGCGATCCAGGCCGCCCTGCCGGCGCTGAAACGCCTGGCGGCGCCGCTGCTGGAGCATCCCAAGTCCGCGCCGACCCTGCATGTGACGCTGACCCCCACCGGCCTGGACATCGATATCTCAGGCGTCGAGCGCAAGTCCGGCGGGCTCTCCGCCGACGCCCGCGTGCAGGTCGCCGATCGCGCCGCCGCCGCCGGCTTCGCCCGGGTGACGTTGGACGGGGAGGCGGCCTACATGGCCCGCCAGCCGCGGGTCACCCTTGGCCAGGCGAGCGTCAACCTGCCCGCCGGCGCCTTCCTGCAGGCCACGCCCCAGGCGCAGGCGGCGATGACCGCCTTCGTCGCCGGGGCCGCGGATGGCGCGAGCCGCATCGCCGACCTCTATTGCGGGGTGGGCACGTTCACCTTCGCGCTCGCCGAGATCGCCCAGGTCCATGCCGCCGATTTCGACCCCGAGGCGATCCGCTCCCTGACCGGCGCCCTGGCCGGCGCGCCGGGGCTGAAGGGCGTCAACGCGGAAGCCCGCGACCTGACGCGCCGCCCGGTGCTGGCCGAGGAGCTGAAGAAGACCGACGTGGTGGTGTTCGATCCGCCCCGGGCCGGCGCCGCCGAACAGACCGCCGAACTGGCCCGTTCGGGCGTGGCCCGGGTCATCGGCGTCTCCTGCAACCCTGCGACCTTCGCCCGCGACGCCCGCACCCTGATCGACGCCGGCTTCACCCTTGACCGCGTGCTGCCGGTCGACCAGTTCCTCTGGTCGCCGCATGTGGAGTTGGTCGGCGTGTTCCGCCGCTGAAAGCCTCACCCGCATCAGCGGGGGAGGGCGACCACATAGGGGTGGCGGGGACCCTCAACGCCGCTGACACAAACAACCTGACACTCTGCGCCGCCGTCTCGGCCAGGAGCGCGCGCTTTGGGTCAGGCGTTGACGTCCACCACGACGCGCCCGCGGACCTTGCCCTCGACGATCTCGGCGCCCAGGCGCTGCAGGTCGCCGAGCCCGGCGCGGCTGGTCATGGCGTCGAGTTTGCTGAGGTCCAGGTCGCGCGCCAGCCGGTCCCAGGCTTCGATCCGGTCGGCCGTCGGGCGCATGACGCTGTCGATGCCGGCGAGCGTCACCCCGCGCAGAATGAAGGGGGCGACGGAGCCCGGCAGATCCATGCCCTGAGCCAGGCCGCAGGCGGTGACCACGCCGCCGTATCGGGTCTGGGCCAGCACATTGGCGAGCGTGAGGCTGCCGACCGCATCCACCGCTCCGGCCCATCGCTCGCGCGCCAGGGGTCGGCCGGGCGCGGAGAGGTCGGCCGCGTCGATCACCTCCGCGGCGCCCAGGGCGGTCAGGTAGTCGCCCTGGCTGTCCTTGCGCCGCGACGAGGCGACCACGCGGTAGCCCAGCCGCGCCAGCAGCGCGATCGCCACACTGCCGACGCCGCCCGCCGCGCCTGTGACGAGGATCTCGCCCTTGCCCGGCGTGACGCCCAGTCGTTCGAGGCCGAGAACGCAGAGCATGGCCGTGTAGCCCGCCGTGCCGATGGCCATGGCATGGGCGCTGGAAATCGCGTCGGGCAGCTTGACCAGCCACTCGCCCTTGACCCGGGCTTTCTGCGCATAGCCGCCATGGTGGGTCTCGCCGACCCCCCAGCCGTTCAGCACCACCCGGTCGCCGGGCGCAAAGCCGGTGTGCTCGGAGCTTTCCACCACGCCTGCGAAATCGATGCCGGGGATCAGGGGCCAGACCCGGACCACCGGCGACTTGCCGGTCAGGGCCAGGCCATCCTTGAAGTTGACCGTCGAACAGTCGATCCGCACGACCACATCGCCGGCCATCAGATCGTCGAGCGTCAGGGTCTCGATGCGGGCTTCCTGGCCGGTTTCGGTCTTGGAAAGGCGCAGGGCGCGGAAGGTCTCGGTCATGGCTCAGCCCACTTTCGGCGGTTGTTGCGCGGTCAGGCCAAAGCGTTCGCCGCGCCGGCCCTTCACCGCCAGGTCGACGGTGACCAGGCGTCGCACGCCCTCGACCCGCATGTCGCCACCCGGCATCCACATCATCGCCACATAGTCGCCCAGGGAGTCCTCCAGCGCCTGGGTGAAACCCTGGGCGTCCTGGGCCTTGTTCATCTGGATCTTGGCCATGCGCAGCGCCTCTGGGCTGTTCTCGGCGACCCTTCGGGCCCAGGCGAAGGTCTCACGCTCAAGGTCGGTCCCGGCCAGCACCCGGTTGACGAGGCCGAAGTCGGCGGCCTGCGCGGCGGTGATGAACCGACTTTCGAAGCACAACTCCTTGGCGCGGCGGACGCCCACGTCCCACGGGAGGCAATTGTATTCGACGAAGCCACCCAGGAACTCCGCGTCCTCGGCGGCGAACACCACGTCCAGGCAGGCGGCCAGCATCCAGCCGGCATAGATGCAGTAGCCTTCGACCATGGCGATGGTGGGCTTAGGGAAATTGCGCCACTTCAGCAGCAGGTCGAGGTTGTAGCGCTTGAACTGGTCATAGGTCTGGATCCCGGGCCTGGCGCCCAGGGCCTCGCGATAGGCGATCGCTTCGGGCGTGCCGAGGTCGTGGCCGCTGGAGAATACCCCGCCGGCGCCGCGCACCAGCAGCACCCGCACGGCCTCGTCGGCCTGGGCCAGGTCGAAGGCGGCGTCGATCTCGTCGAGCATCCGGTAGCTCTGGGCGTTGCGGTAGGCCGGCCGGTTGAGGGTGATGACCCCCACGCCGTCGGCGGCGGCATAGACGATGTCGTGGAATATCATTTGCGCGCGCGTCACGGACGCCGTCTCCCTGTGGCCGGCCGTGGCGACTATAGTCGGGCGGAAGGCTTTGGGCGAAGGGGCGACGATGTCGAAGTCCGCGGAGATCGTCGCGGCCTCGTTGGAGCGGCTGGCCGAACGCATCGGCGATCCGACGCCGCAGGTCTATGCGCGACTGTTCGCGGCCCATCCGGAGATGCAGGCGCTGTTCGTCCGCGACACCACCGGCGCCGTACGCGGCGAGATGCTGGCCATGGCGTTCGAGTGCATCCTGGATATCGGCGGCGCCGGCGCCTATGCGGGCAACCTGATCGCCGCCGAGCGGATCAATCATCAGGGCCTGGGCGTGCCGCCGGAGGTGTTCGCGCGATTCTTTCCCCTGTTGGCCGAGAGCTGCCGCGAGCTTTCCGGCGACGCCTGGACGCCGGCCGTGGACGCGGCATGGGCGGAGGTCCTGGGCCGGCTGATGGCCATCGCCGACCCGCCCGGGTGAGGTCTGGCCCAAATGAAAAGGCGCCCCGCCGGAGCGGAGCGCCTGATCAGACTTCGAGGGGTTGAGCCCTAGAAGAACTTGTACTGAAGCTCGATCCCGTAGGTGCGGGGCGGGGTGATCGTGTAGCTGGACGCGATGCCCTGAATGATCGGGATCTGCGTCGTGGCGCTGCCGCCCGCGGGGTTGGGGCCGGTCACATAGGCCGCCACAACGCCGTTACGACGACCGGCGCCAGCGCCGCCCTCGTAGCCCACGGTGTCGGTCAGGTTACGAATGAAGCCGATGATGGCGTACTTTTTGTCCGTCGATTTCCAGGTCGCGCGAACATCGACCTGATCGTAGGACGGCGCCTTGTAGTAGGACCGGTTGAAGATCGAGCCATACTGCTCGCTGCGCCAGACGTAGCTGGCCGAAGCGGTAAGCGAGCCGGCATCCATTACCCAGGTGTAGTTGACGTTCAACGCCACCTTGTTCTTGGGCGCGTTCGGCAGGCTCTGACCCGACAGGTCCTGCCCGCGCTGGAAGCCGCCATTCGGCAGGCCGGTCGTCCAGATGTCCGCCGAACAGGCCGCGGCCGTTCCCACTGCGGCGAGGCAGGCGGCCTGGGTGATGATCGGCCGGGCGGCAGGATCGAGCGCGGCCGGATCGGCCGGATCGATAACGCCCTTCGATTGTTCCACATGCGCGTCGAGGTAGGAGTAGTTGAACAGGATCTGCAGATGGTCGATCGGCTGCCAAGTGGTTTCCAACTCGAAGCCCTGAGTGATCGACTTGGGGATATTGTAGAAGATTGACTGAGCCTGCGCGAGACCGCCCGCCGTAGCGGCAACGGTGATCGGAATCTGCGCGTCGTTGTAGGAATAGTGGAACAGGGCGACGTTGGCCTGGAACGTACGACCGAAGTCCTTCTTGAGGCCGAGTTCAAACGCGTCCGCGTGCTCGGGGTTGGTGTTCGGCAGCGCGCCCAACACGGTGTCGATACCGATCCGGAAGCCGCCGGCCTTGTAGCCGCGGCTGTAGCGGCCATAGAGCATCGTGTCGGAGTCGGGCGTCCACTGGATGCCCGCCGTACCGGTCGTCGCCGACCACTTGTTGTCGTAACGGCGGGTTGCGAACCCAGTCGCCGGATCGACCGTTGTCAGCGAAGAGACGCCGGGGGTTCCAGGCGCGCCGGGGCCGCCCGGGATATATCCGCTGATGACCGATGGAAGTTGCGAGAGATCGATGATGAAGTTGGTGAACCGCTCTGGCGGGCCGGCGCAGCCGGGGACGTCGAAGCAAAGCAGCCGGACCGATTCCTTGCCGAACTTGTGGTCCGCCGTGTAGCGGATGCCCAAGGTCGTTTTCCAGTTTTCCGCGAATTTCCAGTCGATCTGGGCAAATGCGGCCTTTGACGTGATCTCAAGCTCGGGCTTGTCGTCGTAGATGTAGTTGTTGCCGGCCAGCGCCGGGCAGGCGGGCGACGTGAACGGACAGACCGCGTTGGTCAGGAACGGACCGTTGGTGACCTTGCCCGTCTGGTCGGGCAGGCGGGTGGACACCGGCTGGGTGTAGTTTTCCTTGTAGTAGTAGGCGCCGACGATCCACTGCAGCGCGCCTTCGCCAGAGGAGGCTAGGTTCAGCTCGTTGCTGATCCAGTTTTCCTTTTCCTCGTATTTGAAAGCGTAGCGGGGATTGACCGTACCCGCCGCGCCGAGGACGCCCGGAATTACCGTGTTGCCGGCGACGAAGGGGAGCTGGAACTGCGTGATCGGCGCCTGCTCGACCGGGGTCGGGCCTTCCAGATGGTAGTGGTAGTGCGTGCCACCGACGACGTATTTCAGGTCCATCTTGTCGAAGTGGTAGTTCCACTCGCTCGAGAAGATCGTTGTTGCGGTCAGCTTCACATTGTAGGGCACGGCGCTGGTGAAGGAGCGCGGGTCGTTTTGTGCGGCCTGCTGGCAGGCTTGGGCGACGCTGAGGCCGCCGGCCGTGATGATGCCGGTGACTCCCGTCGCGGCGGTGGGCAGACAGGCGTAGCCGGGGTTGAGCGTAATGCCGGCGTTCACGGCCTGGTAGGTCGGGAAAGTGATCGGGTTGGTGGCGCTGTTCTGGAGGAACGCCGGCAAGGCGACGTTGGTGCCGTTGACGACCACGTTTGGCCCATTGGTGCCCGGCAGGAAATTCACCTTGGTATAGGTGCTGCGCGAGCCCGGCCCGCCGCCTTGGTTGTGCCAGTCGATCCCGGAAAGCTTGGCCCAGCCGTCGAACTTGTCGTTGGGCTTGAACGCCAGCTGAACTTCCCAGATCTTGGTGTCGATGATGTTGCCTTCGTTAGGCTGCCCGGGGACGGTGTTCTTCAGCCAGCCCTCGGTCTGTTTGTCCCAGCCGACGGCGGCCCGGAACAGCACCCCGGGGATCATCGTCGGGCCGGACACCGCCCCTTCAAGGATGGTGTGGCCGTAGTTCTGCACCTGGCCGCGCACCTCGGCGTACCAGTCCTCGGTCGGGCGCTTGGAGATGATGTTGATCGCGCCGCCGATCGAGTTGCGGCCATAGAGCGTGCCCTGCGGGCCGCGCAGCACCTCGATCCGGTCGACGAACAGCGGCGTCTTGCCGGCCTCGACGGTGGATGAGGTGTAGATGCCGTCGGAATATTGCGCCACCGAGCCTTCGGCGGCATGGACGTTGGTGTTCCGGCCGACGCCGCGCAGCGTATTGCGGTCGTTCTGGGCGTTATATTCCAGACCCGGCGTGAAGTTGGTCAGGTCGGTGACCGTGGTGATGCCGATCAGGTCCCGCCGCTCGGAGGTGAAGGCGGACACGGCGACCGGCACGTCCTGCAGGCTCTGGGAGCGCTTTTCAGCCGTGACCACCAGCTCTTCGATGGTGTTGCTCGCCGCGGCCGTTGTGGCGGCGCGGGACTGGGCGTGAGCTTGCGTGCCGATGGCGACGGCCAGCAGAGCGCTGGACGCCAAAAGAGAATGTTTCCACTGCATATCTGAACTGCCTCCCCGCAGCATAATGGAGCGCTATTGCCTGCGCTTGGCCGGGAAGCTGAAGCAGCGTCGAGGGGGCGTCAACGTCACAGGGGTAAGTTATCAGTGATAACTAATTATGGTTCCTCGATGTTGTCGCCTGGGACACAGTTTTCGAACCGGCTTTTGGCGCCTTGACCAGCTATCTCGGAGCACTGACCAGCCCTTGCGACTTGTCGGAGCCAGAAGACAACCTGAAGGCGCATGAAGACTTGCCCTTTTAGTCTGCAACGCCGCGCCAGCCCGCGCCGCCTGGACACGCGCCAAACATTGCCGATTTGTCATATAAAACACGGATCTACACCGCAGCCCCGGACGTCGTGTCGGTCCATCGCCCTGCGACGGGCCGCGCCGGGACGCGTTGGTCCGCAGCCTTAAGTAGAACCCGCCGGCCTGGCGGCCACCGGTCGCGCACGGCGGGTCTTTCCCGCGGTCGGGCGCGCCTCTATGGAACGTCCTCGACCAGGGAGGGCGCTCAAATGCACCGCAAGCCGGACGGAAGCTGGGACAAGGCCAGGCTGCCAAGCCGACACGTGACCGAGGGGCCGAGTCGCGCGCCGCACCGGTCCTACCTTTACGCCATGGGTCTGGGCAGCCGCGAGATCGCCCAGCCGTTCGTCGGCGTGGCGTCGTGCTGGAATCAGGCGGCGCCCAGCAACACCGCCCTGATGCGCCAGGCGCAGGCCGCCTCGGTGGGCGTGAAACGGGCCGGCGGCACGCCGCGGGAATTCTGCACCATCACCGTCACCGACGGCATCGCGATGGGCCACGAGGGGATGCGCTCGTCCCTGGTCAGCCGGGATCTGATCGCCGATTCCGTCGAGCTGACCATCCGCGGCCACAGCTACGACGCGCTGGTCGGCGTGGCGGGCTGCGACAAGTCCTTGCCCGGCATGATGATGGCCATGCTGCGGCTGAACGTGCCCAGCGTCTTCCTCTATGGCGGCTCGATTCTGCCCGGCGCCTATCAGGGCCGAGAAGTCACCGTGCAGGACGTCTTCGAAGGCGTCGGCAAGCACTCGGCCGGGACCATGAGCCTGGAGGATCTCTGCGACCTGGAACAGCACGCCTGTCCCGGCGACGGCGCCTGCGGCGGGCAATACACCGCCAACACCATGGCGTGCGTGTCGGAGGCCATCGGCCTGGCCTTGCCGCTCTCCTCGTCTCTCCCGGCCCCCTATCTGAGCCGCGACAGGTACGCCGAAGCCTCCGGCGAGGCGGTGATGCGCCTGATCGAGGCGAACATCCGCCCCCGCGACATCTGCACCCGCAAGGCCTTCGAGAACGCCGCCCGCGTCGTGGCGGCCACCGGGGGCTCCACCAATGGCGGCCTGCACCTGCCGGCCATGGCCCACGAGTGCGGCATCGAATTCACCCTGCGCGACGTGTGCGAGATCATGCGGGCCACGCCCTACCTCGCCGACCTGATGCCCGGCGGCCGGTTCGTGGCCAAGCACATGGGCGAGTCCGGCGGCGTGCCCATGCTGCTGCGCACCCTGCTGGACGGCGGCTATCTCCACGGCGAGTGCATGACGGTCACCGGCAAGACCATCGCCGAGAACCTGAAGGACGTGACCTGGCGCGATGACCAGGTGGTGATCCGCCCGGTCAGCGACCCGCTCTCCGAAACCGGCGGCGTGGTCGGCCTGTGGGGATCGCTCGCCCCCGACGGCGCCATCGTCAAGATCGCCGGCAACACCACCCACCTGACCCATCGAGGCCCCGCCCGGGTGTTCGACGGCGAACAGGCCTGTTTCGCGGCCGTCGAGGCCGGCGACTACAAGGACGGCGACGTCATCGTGATCCGTTACGAAGGCCCCAAGGGCGGCCCCGGCATGCGCGAAATGCTCTCCACCACCGCGGCGATCTCCGGCCAGGGCCGGGGGGCGAAGGTGGCCCTGATCACGGACGGCCGCTTCTCCGGCGCCACGCGCGGCCTCTGCATCGGTCACGTCGGACCGGAGGCCCAGGCGGGCGGCCCCATCGCCCTGGTGCAGGATGGCGACATGATCTCCATCGACTGCGGCGCTGGCACGATCGACCTGGAGGTCGACCCCATCGAGCTGGAAAACCGCCAGCGCCACTGGCAGCCGCGGGTCACCGACTACGCCTCCGGCGCCCTGTGGAAGTTCGCGCAAGGCGTCGGCCCCGCCCACCTGGGCGCCGTCACCCACCCCGGCGCGAAGGTGGAACGGCACGTCTACGCCGACCTCTGATGCCAGCCCTCATCCTGCGGACCCTGGGGCTGATCGGCGGGATGAGCGCCGAGAGCACGAGCGTCTACTACCAGACGCTCAATCGCCTGGTGCGGGCGCGGCTGGGCGGGCTGCATTCGGCCAAGCTGGTGCTGTGGTCGGTGGATTTCGCGCCGATCGCGGCGCTGCAGGCCCAGGGCGACTGGGATGCCACGGGCGCGGCGCTGGCCGAGGTGGCGCGCCGGCTGGAGGGCGCGGGCGCCGAGGCGATCCTGATCTGCGCCAACACCATGCACCTCAACGCCCCGCAGGTTGAGGCCGCGATCAGCGTTCCGCTGATCCACATCGCCGACGCCACGGCGGCCGCTTTGCAGGCCCTGGGGGTGACCCGCGCTCTGCTGCTGGCCACCCGGTTCACCATGGAAAAGCCATTCTACCGCGAGCGCCTCGAGGCGGCGGGGCTGGCGGTGCAGACGCCGGATGCGGCCGAGCGCGACCGGCTGCACGCGATCATCTATGACGAGCTGGTGGTGGGGGTGATCAATCCGCGTTCCCGCGACGCGGTGCTAGCGATGATCGCGCAGGGTCGGGCGGCCGGCTGCGACGGGATCATCTTTGGCTGCACCGAGATCGGCCTGCTGCTGGACCCCGCCGACATGCCGCTGCCCACCGTCGACACCGCCATCGCGCACTGCCAGGCCGCGGTGGATTTCGCACTGGGTTAAGGCAGGGCGCGGACGCCGAAGAGGATCGGGTGGGCCCAGGCCAGCGCGGCCCAGACGCCGACCGCCAGGGCGATCCGCCACCAGCCGATCTCACTTAAGCTGACCCTCTGGCGCCCCTGGAGGATGGCGGCGAAGGGGACATTGCCGGTCTGGGCCGCGAAAGCGTCCCACTTGGCGCCCAGGGCGCGGCGGCGCTTGGCGTCGATGCTCAGCGTACCGGCCAGCGCCAGCGCCAGCAGGGTGGCGAACAGCAACACCGAGGCCGCGTCGCCGTTGACCAGAAGGTGGCCCGCCGCCCAAATCGCCACGCCCCAGAGGAACGGGTGGCGGGTGATCCGCAGCATGCCGTTGACCACGTCGGGTCGGTCCAGCGCGCCCTCCTGGGCGACGCTGGTGGGGTTGGCCGTCGTCAGGCCGGGCACGATAAGCAGCATGGCCAGCAGTTGCAGGCCGATCTGCACCAGGCGCGTCAGCGGCGTCAAATCCCACCAGACGCTGTCGCCGGGCGTGCCGCGCGCCTGGGCGAAGGCCAGACCCAGCCAGACCAGCCCCGCCACCGACGACAGCGAGAACAGCCCCATGTAGGCCCCGACGCCGATCCTGCCGGTCAGGGTGTCGCGCAGGCGCGTGCCGGAGACGAGCAGGTGGATGGCCAGGAAGAAGGCGGCGGCGGCGGCCAGGTTGAGCATCGTGAACCCCTCGATGGCGGATCGTGGACCGATAGATTTACGGTGTCAAATTATAGCGCGATCTCTGTGGTCGTCCTGATCGACAGCGGCGTCGGCGTCCCTTTCGCGGGCGTCGCGCCCGTCCTCGGCCGCGGCATCCCCGCGGAACCCCGGCGCCAGCACGGCCGTGGTGGGTGACGGCGCCGCAGCCATCCCGCGCGGAGTGGCGGCCGGTCGGCGCAGCAGAGCTTCGATGCGCGCCAGCCAGCGGTTGACCTCCTCGGTGGCTTCCCCCGGCGGCAGTTCGTCGCTGCGGCCCGCGTCGCTTGGCAGCCACAGATCGAGGGTGAAATCGGGGTGCGCCGCGTCATCGAACACCAGGCGCAACGCCACCCGCTGCTCGGCGGCGACAGCGTCGATGGCGCGGCGCGGCTCCGCGCGATGCACCCGGCCGACCACCTGCCCGTCGACGATCGCCTCGGCGCCCATCAGCTCGCCAAGGCTGTAGCGCAGACCCCAGGCGCCGCGGTCCCAGGCCACCGCCACCTGGTTGCTGGTGAAATTGAAGCCGATGCCGCGGCCGCGCCCGCGCGCCACCAGGAAGCCATGGGGCTCGCCCTTCAGGATGAGGGTCAGACCGCGCCGGACGCGGCGGCCCTCGTCGCCGTACCAGCGGACGATTCCCCCCGCCAGGGTGACGGCGACACCCGCCAGTCCGAGCAGCAGCGCAAGCCGGGTGACCTCGTTCATGCCGCGAACCTATGCCGACGCCTGAGTCGCCGCAAAGCCGCGGCGTTCAGATCTCCAGCTCGATGACCAACGGCACATGGTCTGACGGCTTGTCCCAGCCGCGAACGTCCTTGTGGATACTGACCCCCGACAGCAGGTCGGCCGCCTGTGGCGAGACCAGGGCGTGGTCGATGCGGATGCCGTTGTTCCGCTGCCAGGCGCCGGCCTGATAGTCCCAGAAGGTATAGGCGCCGGCCGCCCCGTCGGTCGCCAGGAAGGCGTCGGTGAGACCCAGATATTTCAGCGCCCGGAAGGCCTCGCGGGTCTGCGGGCGGAACAGCGCATCGCCTTCCCAGTTGGCCGGGAACTCCGCGTCGCGGGCTTCCGGGATCACATTGAAGTCGCCCGTCAGCACCAGCGGTTCCTCCAGCGCCAGCAGGTCTTGGGCGTGGCGGTTCAGCCGGTCCATCCAGGCCAGCTTGTAGGGATATTTCTCGGATTCCACGGGATTGCCGTTGGGCAGGTAGAGGCAGGCGACCCGCACCGGCGTCGGCCCGGAGACGACGGCCTCCAGATAGCGCGACTGCTCGTCTTCACCGGGGTCGGGCAGGCCGCGGCGGACATCCTCCAGGGGGGTCTTCGAGAGCAGGGCGACGCCATTGTAGGACTTCTGGCCGTGGACCGCGACGTTGTAGCCCAGCCGCTCGAAGGCCTCCGTCGGGAACTTCTCATCGACACACTTGATCTCCTGCAGGCAGGCGACGTCCGGCTGGGCGGATTCGAACCAGCGCAGCACGGTCTCCAGCCGGGCGTTGACCGAGTTGACGTTCCAGGTGGCGATGCGCATCGAGAAATTCCCAAACCAGGCCGCTCGCTCCGGCGCCGGCCAGGACGAGCAGGGCTATTTCGCAGGCGCCGCCTTCTTTGTCAGCTTCAACGGCAGCATAGCGCCCTGGCTCCAGCTGCCCTCCAGGATCTTGCCGTCGGCCGACAGCCTGGCCTTGAGTTCACCGCCGGCCTGCAGAAACAGCGCGCTGAACTCGCCGCCGTCGGTCTTCACGGCCGCGGCCGTCAGGCTCGCCCCCTGGTCGAGACTGTCGAGCACGGCGACCGTCTCGCCGTCCGCCAATGTCACATGCAGCACCAGACGCAGGGTCCGGCCGCCGGCGAAGAGGGCGCCTTCCCAGTCGCCGACATAGGCCTGCGCGGGCTGGGCCGCGGCCGGGCCGGCGAGGATCAGCGCCGCGGCGAGCGCGACGCCGGTGGGCCAGGCGTTGGCGATGAGCTTCATGCGGCGATCCTTCCCGGGTTTCGAGGATAACAGCCCCGGCCCAGGGCGCCGGCAAGTGAACCTTCTGTCAGATGGAAAAACTGACGCCGCAGCCGCAACTGGTCTTGGCGTTGGGATTGCGGATGCGGAACTCGGCGCCGGCGAGCTCGTCGACGTAGTCGATCTCAGAGCCCTTGAGCAGCACCAGGGACATTTCGTCCACCAGGGCCGCGGCCCCGTCGCATTCAATGCGCAGGTCGTCGGGCTGGGCCGCCTCGACCAGATCGAACTGGTACTGGAAGCCGGAGCAGCCGCCGCCCTCGACCGCCACGCGCAGCATCACCGGACGCCCCTCGGCCTTGCCGATGGCGTGGAGACGTTGCGCGGCGGAGGCGCTGAGGGTGAGGTCGCTTGAGGTCATGATGCTTAGAAGAATGAAACGCCTGGACTATATGAGGGGTTAAGGGGCTTTGACCAAGGGGCGACCCCGCAGATGGATTTGATGGCCGCCACGATCCCGCCCCGCGCCGTGTACGCCGAAGACCCAGCCAGGTCGCACGGGCGAAAGGTCGCCGAGCCGGAGAGCGCCACCCGCACGCCCTTCGCCCGTGACCGCGACAGGATCATCCACTGTTCGGCGTTTCGAAGGCTGAAAGAGAAGACCCAGGTTTTCGTGGCCCACGAGGGCGACCATTTCCGCACCCGGCTGACCCACAGTCTCGAGGTCGCCCAGATCGCCCGCTCGCTGGCCACGGCCCTGGGCCTGGACGCTGACCTCGCCGAGACCATCGCGCTCGCCCACGACCTGGGCCACCCGCCGTTCGGCCACGCCGGCGAGGATGAGCTTCAGGTGCAGATGGCCGGGTTCGGCGGCTACGACCACAATGTTCAGACCTTCCGCGTGGACACCAAGCTGGAGCGCCGCTACCCACGATTCGAGGGGCTGAACCTGACCTGGGAGACGATGGAAGGGGTGATAAATCACAACTGCCCGGTTGTCGACAATCTAGAGAAGCCCTCCTGGAGCGCCATCGCGGAGTTCGACGCCGACTACGGGCTTCGGCTGGATACCTGGGCCTCGGCGGAAGCCCAGGTGGCGGCGCTGGCCGACGACATCGCCTACAACAATCACGACGTGGACGACGGCGTTCAGGCCGCGCTGTTCGGGCTGGACGAACTGCGCGTCGTGCCGCTGATCGGGCCGCACGTCGACAGCGCGTCGCGCGACTACCCCGGCTGTGATGCGGGAATACTGCGGCTCGAGGCCGTGCGCCGGATGATCGGGGCGATGGTCGATGACGTGCTTGCCGAGACCCGGCGACGGGCGGCGGCGACCGGCGTCGCAGGCCCCGAGGACGTGCGGAGGCTGGACCACGCGCTGGTGGCGTTCTCGCGCGACATGGCCGAGGACCTGTCGGCGCTGCGCGGCTTCCTGATGGAGCGCATGTACCGCCACTGGCGGGTCAACCGCACCCGCAGCCAGGCCCGCCGCATGCTGGCCGAGATGTTTCAGCTGTTCCTGGCCGAGCCCGACGTGCTGCCCGCCGAATGGTACGCCCGCGCCGAAGGCCGCGACGAGGCGGGCCGCGCCAGGCTGGTCTGCGACTATATCGCCGGCATGACCGACCGCTTCGCCATCGAGGAACACCGCAAGCTCTTCCACCTGGACTCGCTCAACTAGCGGAAGCGTCGCCCACAGAAATCGGTGGGCGATACGGACCGTGGACCCTCCGCAAGAGTAGACTGCGCTTCTAGCGCGCGATTCGGTCCGCCGGCCGCGCCTGTGCGGGAGCCCTTGAAATGTCGGATCACGAGCGCGGCGCCTACACGCCACCCACCGATGCGCCGCTGAGTTTCGACGCCCGCCAGCCGGTGCGCGGGACGCGGCCGATCCCCTTCACCCTGATCATCTCGATCCTGGTGTTGCTGGGGCTGGCGGCGGCGATTGTCGTCTTCTATCGCTCCGGCGTCCGCAAGGCGGAGCAACCGCCGCAGATGGTGGGGGCGCCGGTGACAAGCATGAAGGCGGTCGCCCCGCCGGAAGCCCAGCCCCAGGATCCCGCCGCGGGCCTGCAGATCTATCACAGTGAAGCCGGCGCGAGCCCGGCGATTCCGCCGAAATTCACCCCGCCGCCGGAGCAGCCGCAGACCCGGCCGGGTCTGCCGCCGCCGCCGACGGTGGTGGTGACCCCGCCCGCGGCAGCCCCCGTGACCGCGCCGGCTCCGACGCTGCGGCCTTCCATCCCCTCGCAGCCGCCGGCGACCGCACCCGTGGCCAAGGCGTCCCCGCCGGCGCCAAAGGTCGCCGCGAAGCCTCCGGCTGCCCCGGTCGCCAAGGCCGCACCGGAACCTGCCGCCAAACCCGCCGCGGTTACCTCAGGGGGAGCCGGGGTGCAGATCGGCGCCTTTTCGTCCCAGGCGCTCGCCGACAAGGGCTGGAACGACGCCGCCGCCGTCGCGCCCGGCGTCTCGGCCGGCAAGGGCAAGAGCGTCGAGAAGATCGACAAGGACGGCAAGACCCTGTTTCGCACCACGGTCACCGGCTTTTCCAGCCGCGCCGACGCCGCGGCGTTCTGCGACAGGCTGAAGGCCGCCGGGAAAGCCTGCTTCGTCAAGTGAGCGCGCGGTTCGCATGAGTATTGGGGCGGCCATACTGGGCTGTTCGGGCCTTGAGCTGACCGCGCGCGAGCAGGCGTTCTTTCGCGCAGCAAAGCCCTGGGGGTTCATTCTCTTCGGCCGCAATGTGGCGAGCCCCGATCAGGTGCGGGGTCTGGTGAGCGCGCTGCGGGACACCGTCGGCCGCGCCGATGCGCCGGTGCTGATCGACCAGGAAGGCGGGCGTGTGCAGCGGCTGGGCCCGCCGCACTGGGGCCGCTTTCCGCCGGGCCGGGCCTACGGCGACCTGGCCGGCAATGACCCGCTGCTGAGGCGCGAGATCACCCGGCTGGGCGCGCGACTGATGGCCCACGACCTGGCGGCGCTGGGGATCAATGTCGACTGCGTGCCGGTGCTGGACGTGCCGGACCCCGCCGGCCACGAGATCATTGGCGACCGCGCCTACGGCCGGACCCCGGACGAGGTGGCGCTGCTGGGCCGCGCCGCCGCCGAGGGCTTGATCGCCGGCGGCGTGCTGCCGGTGGTCAAGCACATCCCCGGCCATGGACGCGCCCGGTCTGACAGCCATCACGACCTGCCGGTGGTGGACGCCTGCCTGGCCGACCTCGACGCTCGCGATTTCGCCCCGTTCCGGGTGCTCTCCGACATGCCCATGGCGATGACCGCCCATGTGATCTATTCGGCGATCGATCCGAAGCGTCCCGCCACCACCTCCCGCAGCGTCATGCGGCGCGTGGTGCGCGGCGCCATCGGCTTCGACGGGCTGGTGATGAGCGACGACCTTTCCATGAAGGCGTTGACCGGTGACTTCATCGACCGGGCTCGGGCCAGCCGGGCGGCCGGCTGCGACGTGGTCCTGCACTGTAACGGCGACGCGCTCGAGATGGAGGCTGTGGTCGAGGGCGCTGGCGCGCTGTCAGGCCGCGCGGCGCAACGGGCCAGGGCGGCGCTGGCCCGCATCGCCAGGGCGCCGGAGCCGTTCGACCTCGCCGAGGGCCGGGCGCGCTTCGACGCCGCGTTCGAGGGACGGTTCGCCCTATGAGCCAGGGCTTTCAACCGAATCTGGATTTCGCCGCCGCGGCTCACGCGGCCGAGGACGGCGAGGCGCTGATCATCGACCTGGAGGGCTATGAAGGCCCGCTGCATGTGCTGTTGGCGCTGGCGCGGGGCCAGAAGGTCGACCTGTTGCAGCTCAGCATCCTGAAGCTCGCAGAGCAGTACCTGGCCTTCGTCCAGCAGGCGCGGCGCGCGCAGTTCTCGCTGGCCGCCGACTATCTGGTGATGGCCGCCTGGCTGGCCTATCTGAAGTCGCGCCTGCTGCTGCCCAGGGCCGAGCAGCCGCGCGCCGATGAGGCGCCGGCCGAGGAGGTCGCCGCCCGGCTGGCGTACCGGCTGGCCAAGCTTGACGCCATGCGCCAGGCCGTCGAGGCGCTGAAGGCGCTGCCGCAACTCGGTCGTGACGTGTTCGCGCGCGGCGATCCGCAAGCCATGACCGTGATCCCGTCGGGCCGGATCGAGGGCGACCTCTATAGCCTGATGAGCGCCTATATCGGCCAACGGACCAGGGAAGCCAGCCGCCGCTACATGCCGGCCGCGTCCACCGCCTATCCGTTGGAGGCGGCGCGCGATCGCCTACGCGGTCTGCTGCCGGAACTCGGCCGCTGGACGCCGCTGACCGGCGTCGCGCCGCTGGAGACCGGCGAGTCCGGGCCGAGCCGTGCGTCCTACGTCGCCTCGACGCTCTCCGCCGGCCTGGAGCTGGTCCGGGAAGGCGCGCTGGAGGCCCGCCAGCTCGAAGCGTTCGCCGACATCTATCTGCGGTCGCGCGCCGCCCGCCGGGCCCCATGAGCGACCCCGCCGACACCCAGCGCGAGGTCGAGGCGCTGCTGTTCGCCGCCGCCGGCCCGCTCAGCCTGGCCGATCTCGCCAAGCGACTGACCGAAGGCGCCGACGTGGCGGGGGCCATCGCGACACTGCAAGGCCGCTATGCCGGTCGGGGCGTGGAGCTGGTCTGCGTGGCCGAGCGCTGGCGGTTCCAGACGGCGGCCGACCTGGCCTGGCTGATGACCGATGTGCGCGGAGAGGCCCGCAGGCTCTCCAAGGCGGCCCAGGAGACCTTGGCGATCATCGCCTACCACCAGCCGGTGACCCGCGCCGAGATCGAGGCGGTGCGTGGCGTGCAGGCCAGCCGCGGCACGCTCGACGTCCTGCTGGAACTGGGCCTGGTGCGGATGCGCGGCCGTCGGCGCACGCCCGGCCGGCCGATCACCTACGGGTCCACCGACGCCTTCCTCGAGCACTATGGCCTGGCCAGCCTCGGCGATCTGCCCGGCGCCGTGGAGATGCGCGCGGCGGGCCTGCTGTCGCTGGACCTACCGGCCGACTTCGCCGTGCCTGACCCTGGCGCGCTGTCGCCCGACGAGGATCCGCTGGACGCCGGCGACGCCCCGGAATTCCACACCGACTTCCTCGGCGAGGAAACGGGGTAGCTGCACCGGATTGTCGCGTGGCGTGGCGCGCGCGGACAGACTATATAGCGCCATGACGATGTCGCCGTTGCGCGACGGCTTAGGAGTTTCGACGCCATGGGCGCGCTTTCCATCTGGCACATTCTGGCCGTCGTGGTCGTGGTCGCGCTGCTGTTCGGCGGGCGCGGGCGGATCAGTGGAATCATGGGCGACACCGCCAAGGGCATCAAGGCGTTCCGCGAGGGCCTGAAGGGCGAGGAAGAGGCGCACGAGGAAGAGCCGGCCAAGCCGCTGCCGAAGACCCGCGCCAGCACCAAGGCCAAGGGCTGATCCGGCCGGCCGCGCGGTCCGGTTCCACCCCGCCCGAAACCACGCTAAGGCACGGCCATGTTTCCTGAAGGTCGTCTGCTCGAAATCATGCTCGCCGGAATCGTGGCGTTGATCGTGGTGGGTCCCAAGGACCTGCCCGTGCTGCTGCGCAAGCTCGGCCAGTTCATGGCCAGGGTGCGCGCCATGGCCGCCGAATTCCGCGCCAGCTTCGACGAAATGGCCCGCCAATCCGAACTCGACGAACTGCGCAAGGAGGTCGAGGCCATGCGCCAGGGCCAGTTCGGCGATGTCGCCGGCTCACCCGAGATGACCCAGACCTTCGATGAGATCAGCCAGGGCCTCACCGACGTCGGCGTCCAGCTGAACCAGCCGGTGAGCTATCCCTATGCGGCGACCGAGACGGGCGTGCAGATGCAGCCGCTGGCGAAGACCCGCCAACCCCGCGCGAAGAAAGCCACCGCCCAGGCGCCTGCCGCCAAGCCCGTGGCGCGAAAGACCGCTAAGGCTAAGCCCACGCCCGTCGCCAAACCCACAGCCTCGAAGCCGGCCGCCAAACCGGCCGCCCGGGCCCGCAAGTCCGCGAAGACAGACGCATGAGCGACGCGCCTGACGACGAGATCGAGGCCTCCCGCGCGCCGCTGCTGGATCACCTGGTCGAGCTTCGCAAGCGCCTGATCATCTGCGTGATCGCGCTGTTCATCGGCTTTATCGTCTGCTTCGTCTTCTCAACCCAGATCTTCACGCTGCTGCTGCATCCCTTCAATGTGGCCTCGGGGCTCCTGGCCGTTCGCGCCCAGGAGGCGAAGGGCGGCGGGGGCTTCGACGTCGTGGCTGCGCTCACCGGCGCGAGGAACATGTTCCTGGTGTTGGCCGGGCTGCGGGACGCCCCGCCGGCCCCCGGCAACGTCACCCACCTCGTGTTCACCGCCCCGCTGGAATTCTTCTTCACCAAGGTGAAACTCGCGGCCCTGGGCGGTGTCGCCCTGACGTTCCCGGTCCTGGCCCAGCAGGTCTACGCCTTCGTGGCGCCGGGCCTCTACAAGCGCGAGCGCCGCGCTTTCCTGCCGTTCCTGATCGCCTCGCCGGTGCTCTTCGGGCTGGGCGCGGCGATGGTCTACTTCATGATCCTGCCGTTCGTACTTTGGTTCGCCGCGTCGCAGCAGATCGTTGAGGTGAGCGGCATTTCGGTGAACCTGCTGCCCAAGGTCTCCGAATACTTCGACCTGGTGACGACCCTGCTGATGGCCTTTGGGCTGTGTTTCCAGTTGCCGGTGGTGCTCACCCTGCTGGGCATGGCGGGGCTGGTCACCTCGAAGATGCTGATGGCCGGCTGGCGCTACGCCGTGGTGGCGGTGGTCTTTGTGGCCGCGATCATCACGCCGCCCGATCCGATCAGCCAGACCCTGCTGTCGATCCCGATCATCGGGCTCTATTTCGTCTCCATCGGCTGCGTCTGGATCATCGAGCGACGCCGCAGGAAGGAAGACGACGCCCGCGACGTGGCGACGATTTGAGTTTCCTTGGCGCCCCTGCCGACGCGCTCTAGAGAGAGCCGCTTCCCTCCCACCTTGCGGCCGCCATGCACGATATCCGAGCCCTTCGCGAGACGCCCGAGCCCTACGTCAAAGGCTGGGACGCGAAAGGGCTGTCCGGAGCCGAACTGGTGGCGCGGATCCTCGACCTCGATGGCCGGTTGCGCGCCGCCCAGACCGCCTGGCAGTCGGCACAGGCTGAGCGCAACGACGCGTCCAAGCAGATCGGCGCCGCCAAGGCCGCCAGGGACGAGGCGCGGGCCGCGCGCCTGATGGCTCAGGTCGAGGCGCTGAAGGCCCGGCTGGACACCGAGAGCGAGGCCGAGCGGGTCGCGGGCCAGGCGCTGAACGACCTTTTGGCCGGGCTGCCGAACATTCCGGCGCCCGACGTGCCGGCCGGCAAGGACGAGCACGACAACATCGAGGTCCGCCGCTGGGGGACGCCGTTCGCGATCTCCAACCCGAAGGACCACGTCGACCTGGGCGAGGGCCTGGGGCTTCTGGATTTCGAGGCGGCGACGCGCATGAGCGGCGCGCGGTTCGTGGTGCTGAAGGGCGAATTGGCGCGGCTGGAGCGGGCGCTTGGCCAGTTCATGCTGGACTTCCAGACCACCGAGCATGGCTACACCGAGGTCTCGCCGCCGCTGCTGGTCAATGACGCTTCGGCCTATGGCACCGACAAGCTGCCGAAGTTCGCCGACGACCTCTTCCAGACCACCGACGGCCGCTGGCTGATCCCGACGGCGGAAGTGCCGCTGACCAGTCTGGTGATGGGCCAGATCGTCCCGCAGGACGACCTGCCGCTCCGCTACACCGCGCTGACGCCCTGCTTCCGCTCCGAAGCCGGCGCGTCGGGGCGCGACACGCGCGGGATGATCCGCCAGCACCAGTTCTACAAGGTCGAACTGGTCTCCATCGTCGAGCCCGAACAGTCCGAGGCCGAGCACGAGCGGATGGTCGGCTGCGCCGAGGCGATCCTCAAGCGGCTGGAGCTGCCGTTCCGCACCATGTTGCTCTGCACCGGCGACATGGGGTTCGGGGCGAAGAAGACCTACGACCTGGAGGTCTGGCTGCCGTCGGAAGGACGCTATCGCGAGATCAGCTCCTGCTCCAACTGCGGGGATTTTCAGGCCCGGCGCATGGACGCCCGCACCAAGGCGCCTGGGGAAAAGGGCGCGCGCTTCGTCCACACCCTGAACGGCTCGGGTCTTGCGGTCGGCCGCACCCTGGTGGCGCTGATGGAGAACTATCAGGACGAGGACGGCCGCATCGCCATTCCGCAGGCGCTGCATCCCTACCTGCCCGGCCTGACCCACATCGGGGGCAAGGCCGCTTGAGGATCCTGCTCACCAACGACGACGGGATCCATGCTGAGGGGCTGGCGGCGCTGGAGCGGATCGCGGCCTGCCTCTCCGACGATGTCTGGATCTGCGCACCGGAATACGAGCAGTCGGGCGCCGGGCGGGCGCTCACCCTGGCGGACCCGATCCGCGTGCGGCGACTGGACGCGCGGCGGTTTTCGACCACGGGCACGCCCACCGACTGCGTGCTGATGGGCCTCAACACCCTGGTCGAGGGCAAGCGGCCCGACCTGGTGCTGTCGGGCGTCAATCGCGGCGCGAACCTGGCCGAGGACGTGACCATGTCGGGCACGGTGGCCGGCGCCATCGAGGCCATGGCGTTGGGCGTGCCGGGCATCGCGCTATCGCAGATGGGATTCTATGAGCCGGACGCCAGCTACGCGCCGGCCGAAGCCTTCGCGCCGGGGATCATCAAGGCGTTGTTGGAGGCCGGCTGGGCCGACGACGTGGTGATGAACATCAACTTTCCGAACGGGGAGGTGGCGTCGATCACCGAGGTGGAGGTCACCCGGCAGGGCTTCCGCGACGCCCACATACGCCACGCCGAGAAGCGCACCGACCTGCGCGGCCGCGACTACTACTGGATGGGGTTCCGCCAGGAGCGGTCCAAGCCCGCCGAGGGTACGGACCTGCGCGCGCTCTACGAGGGCCGCATCTCGGTGACCCCGCTGCACATCGACCTGACCCACATGCCCAGCGTTCGTGCGCTGAAAGCGGTGCTGGGCGGCGTCCCGCCGAAGCTCTGACATGGCCAAGCTCCCGCACAAGGACACTCACGAGACGCAGCTGGCCCGCCTGATCCTGGCGCTGCGCTCGCAGGGCGTCACCGAGCCGGCGGTGCTGGGCGCCATCGAGACCACGCCCCGGCCGCTGTTCACCCAGGACCTGTTCAAGGACCGCGCTTTCGAGGACTCGGCCCTGCCGATCGCCTGCGGTCAGACCATCAGCCAGCCGTTCATCGTCGGCCTGATGACCCAGGCGCTGAGGGTCGACAAACGCGACCGGGTGCTGGAGATCGGCACCGGCTCAGGCTACCAGACGACGATTCTCTCCAAGCTCTCGCGGCTGGTCTATACGGTGGAGCGCTACCGCACCCTGATGCGCGACGCCGAAGAGCGCTTCAAGACGCTGGGTCTGACCAATGTGATCACCCGGTTTGGCGATGGCGGGGAAGGCTGGCCCGAACAGGCGCCCTTTGACCGCATTATGGTCACAGCCGCGGCGTCAGATGAACCCAAGGCCCTGCTGGCCCAGCTTAAGCCGGGGGGCGTGCTCGTCGCACCCATCGGCAAGGGGCCGGTGCAGAGCCTGCGGCGCTACACGGGTGACGGTAAGGGTGGGTTTGTGATCGAGGCCCTGACCGACGTCCGCTTCGTGCCGCTGCTCGATGGGGTGGCCAAGGAACTCTAACGAAGACGTGCTGACCCTCAGCCAGTTTGCGGGTTGGCGCGACGGGGGCGGTTAACTCATCATCAACCCTAACGCCCCGACTCATTCCACATCTTCTTCCGGAGCGGCGATGACGCAATTTCTCCAGCGATCGGCCCTGATGCTTCTGGCCACCAGCGCGCTCTGCGCCGGTCCCGCCGAGGCGCGCTCGCACCGCCACCACCATCATGCCGCCAAGCCTGTGGCCGCCAACGGCAAGGTCGTCGGCGTCGCCGGCGACCGCGGAGCCTATGTCGTCCGCAAGGGCGACACCCTGGAAAAGATCGCCGACAAGCTCGACACCACCGTCGAGGATCTGAAGGCGCTGAACGGGCTGAAATCCGCCGTGATTCAGCCGGGCGACGTGCTGCACGGCCCGCGCGCGGCCAAGAAGGCCTATGCGGTGGTCCGTGGGGACACGCTGTTCTCGATCGCCAAGCGGTTCCACGTGTCGATCGAGGACCTGCGCACCGCCAATGGCCTGTCGCTGAAGACCACGCTGCAGACCGGCCAGAAACTGCGTATTCCCGGCGCGGAGGGCGCGCCGCCGGCGGTCGAGACGCGGGACGATGGGGCGCCGGCCAAGGGCGCGCGCGGGCGTCACGCGACCGCGCCTGGCCCCGACGACGCCGCGGACCTGCCCGTCACGGGCGGTCGTAGTGTCACCGGCCGGCTGGTCAATATCGAGGGTCGCGGCGCACCCTACCGGGTCCGCAAGGGCGACACCCTGGAGAAGATCGCCCGCAAGCTGGATACCGACATCGACAGCCTGAAGGGCGACAATCATCTGAAGAGCTCGGCGCTGCGTCCCGGCCAGGTGCTGCGCGGTCCGGGCATCTCGGCCAAGGGCTATGTGGCGGGGCCGGGCGACACCCTGGCCCTGGTCGCTCAGCGTTTCGGCGTCAGCGTCGAACGCCTGCGCGCCGAGAACGGCCTGTCGCGCCGCACGCGCCTCAAGCCCGGCCAGAAACTGCGCCTGCCGTCCGGATATCGCGACCACGGACCCTTGCGCGCCGCCGAGCCCGGCGCGGTTGTCGAGCGTCCCTCGCGGAGCTATCCGCGCCCGGCGGAGCCACCGCGCGACGAGGCGATCACCACCCAGCGCGCGTCCGACCTGCCGTCGCACCCGCAACCCTATCAGCCGTCCGGATCCCCCCAGCGGATCTACGTCCCGCCGGCGGTCGTGCCGGGGTCAACGCCTGCGCCCAGCGACGCCCAGGTCTCGCAGCTGGGCAAGGGCCGCTTCAGCTGGCCGATCCGCGGTGATCTGATCTCCGAGTTCGGCCCCAGGGACGGCGGCCAGCGCAACGACGGTATCAATATCCGCGCCGACAGCGGCGCGGCCGTGCGCTCGGCGGCCGACGGCGACGTGGTCTATGCTGGCGACCAGGTGCCGGGCTTCGGCAACCTGGTGCTGGTCAAGCACGCCGACGGCTGGGTCACGGCCTATGGCCACCTCAGTCACGTCGATGTGAAGATGCAGCAGAAGGTCGTGCAGGGTCAGCAGATCGGCCAGGCCGGCGTCTCGGGCGGAGTCTCCGAGCCGCAACTGCACTTCGAGGTCCGCTACGCCCCCAACCCCCTGGAACGCGCCCGCCCTGTCGACCCGAAATTGGTGCTGCCGAGGTAGGGGGACCGCCTACAGCGGCAGGGTCTTGCCCAGTTCCCCCGCCAGGTCGCGGATGAATTGCCAGGCGACGCGGCCGGAGCGGGCGCCGCGCAACTGGGCCCATTGCAGGGCGCGGCGCTCCAGGTCCGGCGCCTTCAGCCGATAGCGTTTGGCATAGCCCTTCACCGCCTCCAGATAGGTCGGCTGGTCCATGGGCGGGAAGCCGATCCACAGGCCGAAGCGGTCGGAGACACTGACCTCCTCCTCGGTGTCCTCGGCCAGCGCGATCAGGCCGCGACCCTCCGCGTGGCCGCTTTTTTCCCCGTGGGATCTGGGCATCAGGTGGCGGCGGTTGGAGGTGGCGACGAACAGCACATTGGCCGGCGGTCCCGAGACCCCGCCCTCCAGCGCCGACTTCAACGCCTTGGCGGCGGCCGCGCCCTCCTCGAAGGACAGATCGTCGCAGAGCACCACAAACCGCTGCGGCCGTGCGCGCAGGCGGTCGAACAGGCCGGGCAGCGCGGTCACCTGGTCGCGGTCGACCTCCACCAGCTTGAGCTCGGGCGTCTCAGTCGCCACGGCCATGAAGGCGGCCTTGGCCAGCGAGCTCTTGCCGGTCCCGCGAACGCCCCAGAGCAGGGCGTGATTGCAGGGCAGGCCGCCGGCGAACCGGCGCAGGTTCTCGACAAACCGCTCTTTCTGCCGGTCGATTCCCACCAGGGCGGCCAGCGGCAGGGGATAGTCCGGAGCGGGATGGAAGACGCCGCTGGCCGGATCATGGCGGAACAGTCGCGCGGCCGAAAACGCCGGCTCCGGCGGTCGCGCGGGCGCCAGGCGCTCCAGGGCCTCGGCGATCCGCCCCAGCACAGGCTCAAGCTCATGGGTCATCGCCGCGACGCTTAAACCCTGACCTGGGTGCGTTCCATTGCAAATCGGGGTCGCAACGCATAGCTTCCGCCGACTTCGAGCGGGGGCCTTCAGAAAGGCCCGCGTCCGCGCCCATTTCCGGAGAGGCCATGTTCGCCACCCCAGCCTATGCCCAAGCCGCCGGCGCCGCCGCGCCTCAAGGGGAGATCGCCAGTTTCCTGTCGGGACCGATCGGCTCGATCCTGCCGCTGGTGGCCCTGGTCGTGCTGTTCTATTTCCTGATGATCCGCCCGCAGCAGCGGCGCGCGAAGGATCACCAGGCGACCCTTGGCGCGATCAAGCGCGGCGATACCGTGGTGCTGTCGTCGGGAGTCCTGGGCAAGGTCGTCCGGGTCGAAGAGACCGAGGTCGGCGTGGAGATCGCCACGGGGGTCACCATCAAGGTGCGCAAGGGCATGATCGCCGAGGTCCAGACCCGCGGCGCCCCGGCCCCGGCCAACGACTCCAAGACCTGAGGCCCAAGCCCCCGCCATGATGAATCTCGCCCGCTGGAAGGTGGTCCTCGTCGTCCTGGCGACGGTCCTGGGCCTCCTGTTCACGCTGCCGAACCTGTTGCCCGCCAAAGTGCGCGACGGCCTGCCGGCGTTCATGCCGAAGAACACGCTGAAGCTCGGCCTCGACCTGCAGGGCGGCTCCTATCTGCTCTATTCGGTGGACACGGTGGCGCTGCGCAACGAGCGGCTGAACAACCTGGCCGAGGATGTGCGGTCTTCGTTGCGGGAAAAGGACATCGCCTTCACCGATCTGGCGGTGGTGGGCGGCGAGATCGGCGTGCGGATCACCGACCCCGGCCAGTTCGACGCCGCCGCGAGCTTGCTTCGCAGCTCCGTGGGCGGCGCGCTGCCGGGCGCGGCCGGCGGCCGCGAGACGCAGGTTTCCACCGCACCAGACCAGCGGCTGCGCGTGGCCTTCGTCGCCGACGCCTTCGACGCGGAGGTCTCCCGCGCCGTCGAGCAGTCGATCGAGATCATCCGCCGGCGCATCGACCAGATGGGCACCAAGGAGCCGGACATCGCCCGCCAGGGCAAGGACCGCATCGTCATCCAGGCGGCCGGCGAAAGCGATCCCGAGCGGCTGAAGAATGTCATCGGCCAGACCGCCAAACTGACCTTCCAGATGGTCGACGAGGAGGCCTCGCCGCAGGAGGCCGCCGCCGGCCGCATTCCGCCGGGCGACGAAGTGCTGCCCTCCACCGACGGATTCACGGGGAGCTACGTCGTCAAGAAGCGCTCGGTGGTCACCGGCGAGATGCTGACCAACGCCCAGCCGGGCTTCGACCAGAACGGCGGCGGCTCGCTGGTGTCGTTCCGCTTCAACGGCATCGGCGCGCGGCGGTTCGGTGACGTCACCCGCCAGAACCTCGGCAAGCGGTTCGCCATCGTTCTCGACCGGAAGGTCATTTCGGCGCCGGTCATCCAGTCGGCGATCACCGGCGGCTCGGGCCAGATCACCGGGCACTTCACCGCCGAAAGCGCCAATGACCTGTCGGTGCTGCTGCGCGCCGGCGCCCTGCCGGCGCCGCTGAAAGTCGAGGAACAGCGCACCGTCGGCGCCGAGCTGGGCGCCGACGCCGTGCAGGCCGGCGCCACCTCGGCCATCGTCGGCCTGGTGGCCACCATGGTGTTCATGCTGCTGATCTATGGCGGCCTGTTCGGCGGCATCTCGCTGATCGCCCTGGCGGTCAACGCTTTGATGATCATCGGGGTGATGAGCTTCACCCAGGCGACGTTGACGCTTCCGGGCATCGCCGGCCTGATCCTGACGCTGGCCGTGGCGGTGGACGCCAACGTGCTGATCTATGAGCGGATGCGCGACGAACTGCGCGCCGGCCGCACCCTGATCGCCTCGATGGAGGCGGGCTTCGCGCGCGCCTGGGGGACCATCTTCGACGCCAACATGACCCACATTTTCTCGGCGGCGATCATGTTCAGCCTGGGCTCCGGGCCGGTGAAGGGCTTTGCCTGGACCCTGTTCTTCGGCGTTCTGACCACCGTGTTCTCGGCGGTCCTCGTCACCCAAGTGCTTCTGGCCTGGTGGTTCCGCGCCACCCGCCCGAAGACCCTGCCGATCGCCTGAGGGACCGCGCCCATGAAATTCTGGCCCCTGATCAAGGTTCTTCCGGTCCGCACGCACTTTCGCTTCGTGCGCCTGTCGCGGCTGTTCGCGACGCTTTCGATCATCGCGGTGATCGGCTCGCTGGCCTTGACCCTCTATCCGTTTACCCCGCCGTGCGGGGGCCTGGCCTGCGGCATCGACTTCAAGGGCGGCACGGTGCTGGAGATCACCACCGCGCCCAAGGCGGTCGACCTGGCCCGCGCCCGCGCTGCGCTGGGTGGCATGGGCATCGGTGACGTCCAGGTGGTGGGCTTCGGGGCGCCCTCCTCGGCAATGGTCCGGTTCCAGGTCGCCCCCGGCGCCGACGCCAGCGCCACGGTGACCCGCGTCGAGCAGCGGCTCACCCAGACCCTGGGCGCGGTCCGCTTCGTGCGCACCGACCTGGTCGGGCCAAAGGTTTCCAGCGAGCTGTTCGGCAAGGGCCTGCTGGGCCTCGGCCTGGCGATCCTGGCGATGCTGCTCTACATCTGGTTCCGCTTCGAGCTCCAGTTCGGCCTGGGCGCGGTGGCCGCCCTGTTCCACGACGTCTTCCTGACGTTCGGCATGATCGCCATCCTGCGGATCGAATTCGACCTGCGCGCGGTGGCCGCGATCCTGACGATCATCGGCTATTCGATGAACGACACCGTCGTGGTGTTCGACCGGTTCCGCGAGAATCTGCGCAAATACAAGCGCATGCCGGTGGGCGAGGTGATCGACATGTCGATCAACGAGATGCTGACCCGGACCATCATCACCAGCATGACCGCGGTGCTGGCCCTGGTGGCCCTGGCGGTGTTCGGCGGGCCCTCGCTCTACGGCCTATCGGTGATCATGCTGTTCGGCATCGGTATCGGCACCTATTCCTCGATCTATATCGCAGCCCCGGTGATCCTGCTGTGGGGCGTCAAGCGCGCCGACGAGGACGCCGAGCCGCTGAAGCCCGCCACCGTCCGCTAGGGCGCCAGCCGCATGTCCCGCGACGCGCCTTCCATCGACGCCTTCGGCGCAGGCGGGTTCCGGCTCTCGGGCGACTGGCATGCGGGCTCGCTGCTGATCGTCAGCGACGTGGCCCGGCCCTGGCCGGTCACCGACCTAGCCCAGCTGAGCGTGGCCGCGCTGGAACCGGTGTTCGCCGCCGGCCGGGCCGAGGTCGAGTTCCTGCTGCTGGGCGTGGGGTCCCGCAACGCCCAGCCGTCGCGGGCGATCCGCGAGGCCCTGCTGGCGGCCGGCCTGGGCCTGGAGTTCATGGACACCGCGGCCGCGGCCCGGCTCTACAATGTGCTGACCTCGGAAGGCCGCCGGCTGGCCGCGGCGCTGATCGCCGTCTGATGTGGTTTCCGCGCGCGCGGAAAGGACCTATACCAGCGGTTCAGGGCAGGAATCGCGAGGGCAAGACCATGGCCGGACTACTTTCCAACTTCCGCAACACCTTCATCGTCGGCCTGGTTCTGGCCGGGGTGATGATCTGGGCCTATTCGCAGGGTCCGCAAGGGGCCGGCGAGGTCTTCTTCGTGGCCGTTTTCCGCTGGATGCATGTGGTCTTCGGCATCCTGTGGATCGGCCTGCTCTATTATTTCAATTTCGTGCAGATCCGGGTGATGCCGGCGGTGCCCGCCGAGCTGAAGCCTGGGGTCACCAAATATATCGCGCCCGAGGCGCTGTTCTGGTTTCGCTGGTCGGCGCTGGCGACGGTGATCATGGGCCTGGCGATCGCCGGGGGCCGCCACTACCTCGTCCAGACCCTGTCGTTCGGCCTGGCGGGCGGGGCCGATCCGGCCAGCCACAAGCAGTACGCCCTGTTGGGACTGGGTATGTGGCTGGGGATTATCATGATGCTCAACGTCTGGGGCATCATCTGGCCGAACCAGAAGCGCGCGCTGGGCCTCGTCGAGGCCGATGCCGACACCAAGGCCAAATCGGCCAGGATGGCGATGCTGGGCTCGCGCACCAACCTGCTGCTGTCGCTGCCGATGCTGGTCGCCATGACCATGTCGCAGACGATCTTCGGCTGATCGCGACGAAACGTGTTGCGAAGGCCCGCCTGAACCGGCGGGCCTTTTCATGAGCGCGACCGTTTCATCAGCGTCTGCCCCGATGGCGCCTTTCCGTCCATGAGCTCGATCGGCGACGAGGCGTCCGCCATGGACACCGGGGACCTGGACGCCCTGGTGCGTCGGATCGACCCGGACCGCTGGCTGTCCAGCCGGTTCATCGGCGATCCGGCCGCGCGCGCCGACGTCATCGCGCTCTACGCCTTCGACAACGAGCTGGCCCGCGCGCCCAGGGTCGCCTCCAACGCCCTGCTGGGGGAAATCCGGCTGACCTGGTGGCGCGAGGCGCTGGACGAGATCTTCGAAGGACGGCCGGTGCGGCGCCACCCCACCGCCCAGGCCCTGGCCCAGGCGGTGGCGCGCCACGGTCTCGACCGGACCCAGCTGGAGACCCTGATCGACGCCCGCTACCGCGAACTCGACGCGGCCGCGATGAGCGAGGCCGAGGCGCTGGACTGGGCGCGCGATACCGGCGGCGTGTGCGCCCAGCTGGCCGCGCGGATTCTCGACCCTGCGACGGAAGCGAAGATGGCGCTGGCCGGCGGCTCGGCCTGGGCGCTGGGCAAGCGGCTGGCCGATACCCCTGAGCTTCGCCCGACGTTCCTGAAGGTGATCCACGCCGCGCGCAGCGCCTGTCGGGGGCTCAGCTTGGCGGCTTTCCCCGCCGTTGCCCACGCCGCGCTGGCGGGCCGGCCGTCAACCCACGACCTCGCGCGGCGCCTGCGGCTCACCCTGAGCGTGGCCCGAGGACGTATCTGAGCCGCTCCAGGCGTCGAGGTCGGCCAGCGCGCGTTCGCCCATTAGCCGCTTCTTCGCCCGGCCGCGCTCTTTGTGCGGCAGGCGTTTGCCGTCGGGGCCGTGCCTGGGGCCCTCCAGTGGCGGCAGGAGGCCATAGTTGATGTTCATCGGCTGGAACGAGCCCCCAATTCCGACATGGGGGCCGCCGTTCAGATGCCCGCCGGTGATGTGGCCGATCAGGGCGCCCAGGGCCGTGGTCGGTGGCGGAAGCGTCACGGCCTTGCCCAGGCGCTCGGCCGCGGCGAAGCGGCCGGCCAGCAGGCCGATGGCGGCGCTTTCAACATAGCCCTCGACGCCGGTCACCTGGCCGGCAAACCGCAGGCGCGGATCAGCCTTCAGCCGCAGCGAACCGTCCAGCAGGCGAGGGCTGTTCAGGAACGTGTTGCGGTGCAGGCCGCCCAGCCGGGCGAACACCGCCTTTTCCAGTCCGGGAATCATCCGGAACACCTCGGCCTGGGCGGCGTGCTTCAGCTTGGTCTGGAAGCCCACCATGTTCCACAGGGTGCCCAGAGCATTGTCCTGCCTGAGCTGGACCACTGCCCAGGCCTTGGTCTGCGGGTCATGCTCGTTGGTCAGGCCGACCGGCTTCATCGGCCCGTGGCGCAGGGTCTCGCGGCCGCGCTCGGCCATCACCTCGATTGGCAGGCAGCCGTCGAAATAGGGGACGTGCTCCCAATCCTTGAACTCTGACTTGGGGCCGGCCAGGAGCGCGTCGATGAAGGCTTCGTAGCGCGCCTTGTCCATTGGGCAGTTGATGTAGGCGGCGGCGTCCCCGCCGGGACCTTCCTTGTCGTAGCGCGATTGGCGCCAGGCCACCCCCATGTCGACGCTCTCGAGGTGCACGATGGGGGCGATGGCGTCGAAGAACGAAAGCTCGCCCTCGCCGGTCAGCTCCAGGATGGCGGCCGACAGGGCCGGGGAGGTGAGGGGGCCGGTGGCGACGATCACGCTCGACCAGTTGGCGGGCGGCAGGCCGGCGATCTCCTCACGCGCGATGGTCACCAGGCGATGGGCCTCCAGCCGTTGGGTGACGGCCTGGGCGAACCCGTCACGGTCCACCGCCAGCGCCCCGCCGGCGGGCACCTGGTGGGCGTCGCCGCAGGACAGGATGATGGAGTCCAGGCGCCGCATCTCCGCATGCAGCAGGCCGACGGCGTTGGCGGTCCAGTCGTCGGCCCGGAAGGAGTTGGAACAGACCAGTTCGGCCAGCTGGTCGGTGTGATGGGCGTCGGTGCCGCGCACCGGTCGCATCTCGTGCAGCACCACCGGCACGCCAGCCCTGGCGATCTGCCAGGCGGCCTCTGAGCCCGCGAGGCCGCCGCCCACCACGTGCACCGGCTGGGCGTTCACAGGATCGGAAGAAATTGCGCGCGTCATGCGTGGCGAACTAGCAACGATCCGCCGAGATTGCGAGCGGGCCCTTGCACGCGACGGGGCCCGGTCGCACCTTGTATCCGAAGGGGAGGCCGACTCGTTCCTGTGAGGTCACGTCGGGCCTTCGTAGTCGAGTTGGGTCTGGGATCGAAAATGTCGGCGTTCAATCCCTTAGATGCCGCGTTGGAAGGGTTCCGCATCACGCGGGAGAATCCGCGGGCCTTCGGCGTCTGGGTCGGGGTCTCGCTGCTGATCAGCGTGCTCGGCGCCATCGTCACGGTGCTGATGCCCGCCGAGGTGCGCCATGGCCTGGAGACCCTGCGCGCCGACGAGACGCCGGACGCGGCAAAGCTCATCGACGCCCTGATCGCCGTCGCCCCGATCCTGGTCCTGGGCCTGGCGGTCCAGTGCATCATGGCCGCGGCCGTCTATCGGCTGATCCTGCGCCACGACGACACCCCGTTCGGCTATCTGCGGCTGGGCGCCGACGAGCTTCGGCTCATGGCGCTGACGCTGATCTATGTCGTCCTGATCATCGGCCTGCTGGTCGGCGTGACCCTGGGCGCGGCGATGATCGCCGGGCTGGCGGCCATCGGTGGCCAGGGGGCGGCGATCTTCCTGGGCGGGGTGGCGGAGTTGTTCTCGCTGGGTCTGGTGGTCTTCGTGTTGGTGCGGCTGTCGCTGGCGCCGGTGGCGACGTTCGCCGAGCGGCGGCTGGCGGTGTTCGAATCCTGGTCGCTGACCCGGGGGCATTTCTGGCGGCTGTTCGGCGCCTATGCCCTGGCGCTGGCCTGTATCGCCGTGGTCGGGTTCCTGGCCCTGGTGGTGTTCACCGGCGTGGCCGGTGTGGTGTTGCTGATGACCGGCCGGCAACTCTCAGATCTTGCCGCGATCTTCTCGCCCGACGAGACCTCGTTCCGCACCTATTTCAACCTCGGCCTGATCGCCTACATGCTGATCGGCAGCGTGTTCAGCGCGCTCTACTATGCCGTGATCGCCGCCCCCGGTGCGGTCGCCTACCGGCACCTGCACGGCGTCCCGCCCGGCCAGCCGCTGACGGCCCAGACCGAGGCCGGCTGATCGCCCGCAACCCGATGAGCAGGTTCTCGCCAGGCGACGCGGCGCTGGAGGGGTTTCAGGTGATCGCCCGACATTGGCGGGTGGTGGTCGGCTGGGCGGCCTTCAACCTCCTGGCCATGGTCGCCATGGTCACAACGACGGTGATCGTCCTGGTGTCGTTCGCCACTGTGGGCGGGGCCAGCCTTCGACCCCAGCTCGCCGGTCAGGTGAGCGGCGCCATCGCGGCCCTGGGCTATGGCCTGACGCAGGTGGTCATCGTGACCGGGCTCTACCGGTTGATGCTGCGTCCGACGGAGCCCGGGTTTCTGCACCTGCGGCTGGGTCGCACAGAGCTCAGGGTGTTTGTGGGCTTTCTGGCGCCGGCGGTGGCGCTCGCGCCTCTGGCCTTCGCCGTTACGCTCGGGGTAGGCGCCGTGGGCGAGCGGTCCCTGCCGCTGGCGATGCTGTGCGCCGCCGTCGGGATGGTCCTGGTGCTCGGCGTGGCTTTGCGGTTCGCCTTGGTTCCGGTGATCGGCTTCGTCGAGGGCGGCGTGCCGATGGCGCCCGCCTGGCGGCTCAGCCGGGGAAACGCCTGGCTCCTGCTGGGCATGGCGCTGCTGGTTGCGAGCCTGCTGGCGGTGATCGGCGCGGCGATCTGGCTGGCGCTGTTTGTCCTGGGCGGCCTTCTGACCGGCTTCGATGACCTGGGGCTGTCTGGCGCTGAGAGCCTGGTCGCCCATCCGGGCCGCTACGCCCTGCAGATCGTCGCCGAACTGGCGCTCGCGCCGGTGTTCCTGGTGATCGCCCAGGCGCCGTTCGTCGCGGTCTACCGGGCGCTCAGGGACCCCGACTAGGCGGTCGCGCTCGGCCGGGCCGAGGCGCGATCGCGCCAGGCTTTCAGATTCGCATGCTCCGGCTCCAGAGGCAGGCCGATCCAACCGGCGAAGTCGAGGGTGGTCAACAGGCAGATGTCAGCCATCGAATAGGTCTCGCCGGTCAGCCAGGTTCGACCCTCCAGCTCGCGGTCCAGATACTTCTGCGCGCCCTTGAAGGTCTCGGTGTTGCTTTCCCCGAAGTCCTTGAACTGGGTCAGCAGCGCCGCCGTGCGCGGGTGGGCGTGGCGCCAGAAGTTGCCCACCGGGGTCATCGTCGTGAACTCGACGCGCCGCACCCACATGTCGACCAGGGCCTTTTCCACCGGCGTCGTCCCGAACATCGGCGGCTGCGGCTGCACCTCGTCGAAGTACCGGCAGATGGCCACGGTCTCGGCGATCACCGTGCCGTCGTCGAGCTCCAGGGCCGGCACCTGGCCCAGCGTGTTCTTGGCGCGGAACTCCGGCGACTTGTGCTCGCGTTTCATCATGTCGATCCGCGTCTCCGGCAGATCGATACCCTTCTCCGCCAGGAAGATGCGCACGCGGCGCGGATTGGGGGCGGGGTTCGGCGCGCCGTAGAGGATCATTCCGGGGTCTTTCATTTCCCTCCCCTTTATGGGGAGGGTGGCTGGAGCGAAGCGACAGCCGGGTGAGGAGACCTGCGCCTAATCCCCGCCTTTAAGCGCCGCCATGATGGAGTAAATCACGCCATCAAGGTTTTGGCGAACGGCGCTGTTCCAGAACCGCAGGACGCGAAAGCCTTCGCGTCGCAGGACGTCGTCACGGACTGCGTCATGGGCCGCTTGAGCGGCTTCACTGTGATGCCCACCATCGACTTCGATCACCAGCCGACGAGCCAGGCAGGCGAAGTCGAGGTAGTCGCCTCGAATGGGGACCTGCCGGCGGATATGAAAGCCCTGGCTTCTCAACGTCTTCAGCCGCGACCAGAGGATTATTTCCGGTTCGGTCATCGCGTTGCGCAGGTCGCGAGCGCGAAGAGCTTTCTGTGTGTGGGCGGTCATTGGTCTGCCCACCCGTCCCGCGCAAGCGCGGGACACCCTCCCCATAGAGGGGAGGGAAAAGTCCGATGATTATGCGCTCACCAGCTTGCGAACTCGACCCTTTCTGCGCGTCTCATGCCGTTCCAACAGCTCAGCCAGATACCGCCCGGTCCAGCTCCTGGACGTCGCGGCGACCTGTTCGGGGGTGCCGGTGGCCACGATCTCGCCGCCGCCGTCGCCGCCTTCCGGGCCGAAATCCACCACCCAGTCGGCGGTCTTCACCACGTCAAGGTTATGCTCGATGACCACCACGGTATTCCCCTGGTCGACCAATTCGTGCAGCACCTCCAGCAGCTTGCGGGTGTCTTCGAAGTGCAGGCCGGTGGTCGGCTCGTCAAGGATGTAGAGGGTCTTGCCCGTGGCTCGGCGCGATAGCTCCTTGCTGAGTTTCACCCGCTGGGCCTCGCCGCCCGACAGTGTGGTCGAGGATTGCCCGACCTTGACGTAGCCCAGGCCCACGCGATTGAGGGTCTGCATCTTCTCGCGCAGCACCGGCACGGCCTTGAAGAACTCGGCGGCCTCATCGACCGTCATGTCAAGAACGTCGGCGATACTCTTGCCCTTGAACAAGATTTCCAGCGTCTCGCGGTTGTAGCGGTGGCCGTGGCAGACATCGCAGGTGACATAGACGTCGGGCAGGAAGTGCATCTCGATCTTGATCAGGCCGTCGCCCTGGCAGGCCTCGCAGCGGCCGCCCTTGACGTTGAAGCTGAACCGGCCCGGCCCATAGCCGCGGGCCTTGGATTCCGGTAGGCCGGCGAACCAGTCGCGGATGGGTTGAAAGGCTCCGGTGTAGGTCGCCGGGTTGGACCGCGGCGTGCGGCCGATCGGCGACTGGTCGATGTCGATGACCTTGTCGAAGAGCTCCAACCCTTCGATCCGCTCATAGGGCGCGGGCGCGTCCGAGGCGTTGTGCAGCCGGCGCGCGGCGGCCTTGTAGAGGGTCTCGATGGTGAAGGTCGACTTGCCGCCGCCGGAGACCCCGGTGATGCAGGTGAAGGTGCCTTGCGGGATCTCGGCGGTGACGTTCTTCAGGTTGTTGCCGTTGGCGCCGATCACCCGCAGGACGTTCTTCCTGGAAATCGGTCGGCGCTCCTGGGGCACCTCGATCTCGCGGGCGCCGGAAAGGTACTGGCCGGTCAGACTGCGGGGCTCTGCCATGATGTCGGCGGCCGAGCCTTGGGCGATCACCTCGCCGCCGTGGACGCCGGCGGCCGGGCCCATGTCGATGACGTAGTCGGCCGTCAGGATCGCCTCCTCGTCGTGCTCGACCACCAGCACCGAATTGCCCAGGTCGCGCAGGCCCTTGAGGCTGACCAGCAGGCGGGCGTTGTCGCGCTGATGCAGGCCGATGGACGGCTCGTCGAGCACGTAGAGCACCCCGGTCAGGCCCGAGCCGATCTGGCTGGCCAGCCGGATGCGCTGGCTCTCGCCGCCGCTGAGCGTGCCCGAGGCGCGCGACAGGTCCAGGTAGTCGAGGCCGACATTGACCAGGAACCGCAGCCGATCGACGATCTCCTTCAGGATCCTGCGCGCGATCTCCATCTGCTTCTCGGTCAGCCGGGGTTCCAGGCCCTCGAACCATTCCTTGGCGTGGCGGATCGACAGGTGGCTGACCTGACCCACGTGCTGGCCGGCGATCTTCACCGCCAGCGCCTCCGGCTTCAGGCGGTAGCCGTCGCACGCCTCGCAGGGCGTTTCGGACTGGTAGCGGCCCAGCTCCTCGCGGACCCACGACGAGTCGGTCTCGCGCCAGCGGCGCTCCAGGTTCGGCAGCACGCCCTCAAAGGTCTTGTTGACCTCATATTTGCGGGCGTTGTCGTCATAGATGAAGCGGATCTTGTCGCCGCCGGAGCCGTGCAGGATGACCTTTTTGGCCTCGTCGGGCAGCTTCCAGAACGGGGTGTCCATCGAGAATTCGTAGTGCCGGGCCAGGGCCTGCAGGGTCTGGGTGTAGAGCGGCGAGGGGCCCTTGGCCCAGGGCGAGATCGCGCCCTTGTGCAGGGTCTTGTCCTTGTCGGGGACCACCCGGTCGGCGTCGAACGCCAGCTTCATGCCCAGGCCGTCGCAGACCGGGCAGGCGCCGTAAGGGTTGTTAAACGAGAACAGCCGGGGCTCGATCTCGCTGATGGTGAAGCCGGAGACCGGGCAGGCGAATTTCTCGGAGAACAGCAGGCGCCGGGGCTCTTCCTCGCCCTCGAGTCTGTCGGCCCATTCGGCAACCGCGATGCCGTCGGCCAGCTTCAGCGCGGTCTCGATGGAATCGGCGTAGCGGGTTTCCTGGCCGGCCTTGGTGACCAGGCGATCGACGACGATGTCGATGTCGTGCTTGAATTTCTTGTCGAGGGTTGGCGCGTCCTCGATGGGGAAGAATTCGCCGTCGATCTTCAGCCGCTGGAAGCCGGCCTTCTGCCACTCGGCGATCTCCTTTCGGTACTCGCCCTTGCGGCCACGGACGACGGGGGCCAGCAGATAGAGCCGCTCGCCCTCGGGCAATGCGGTCAGCTTGTCGACCATCATCGAGACGGTCTGGCTCTCGATCGGCAGGCCGGTGGCCGGCGAATAGGGCACGCCAACACGGGCCCAGAGCAGGCGCATGTAGTCGTGGATCTCGGTCACCGTGCCGACCGTGGAGCGCGGGTTGCGGCTGGTGGTCTTCTGCTCGATGGAGATCGCCGGCGACAGGCCCTCGATCAGGTCGACGTCGGGCTTGCTCATCAGCTCCAAGAACTGGCGCGCATAGGACGACAGGCTCTCGACGTAGCGCCGCTGTCCCTCGGCGTAGATGGTGTCAAAGGCCAGCGAGCTCTTGCCCGACCCCGACAGGCCGGTCAGCACCACCAGTTCGCCGCGCGGAATGTCCACGCTGACGTTCTTCAGGTTGTGCTCGCGCGCGCCGCGCACGCGGATGAAATTCAGCTGTTCGGCCATGCTGTCCCAGGAACCCTCGGCGCCTCAGGCGGTTGCCCGGCGGCGCCCCCAATGTAGTGCCGGGACTCAGAGATAACACAGGAACATAGTGCGAACAAACTGGCTCTGGCGCAAGTCAGCTCCATGTTGCTGACACCAGGCTGGCGGCAGGGTGCGCGGAGAGGATCCGATTGACCCTTCACGGAGCTTGGTCTTCATGGACCCCTGCGTGGGAGCGGTTCGCGATGTATGCCTTTTTCCGGCTCGGCGGTTTGGCGGCCCTGATCGTCATCGTGCTCGGTTTCGCCCGGCCAGCCAGCGTCTCGGCGGCGGTTACTGTGGTCTCCCAAGGGCCAACAGTGCAGCTGGGGGGCGTCCAGTTCGTGCTGCATTCCGAGCGCGTCGGCCGGAATTTTCTCATCGAGGTAGCCCCGCCCTTTGGCCCTCCAGCCGTCGGCCACCGCGCCCCGGCGATCTACGCCTTGGACGGCGGCTATGGCGTGGCCGGGCCACTCGGAGCCCTGCTCGGCGGCTCAGGCGCCATGGAGCCTTCCTTTGTGATCTCCGTCGGCTACCTGCCCGCACAATATGGCATGCGCGACAGCGACCTGATGCATTTGCAGACCAAGTACGACGGCCGGACGTTTCCGGGCGGCGGGGCGGCGTTCCAGGCCTTCCTGCTCGACGAACTGCGCCCGTTCATCGAGAGCCGCTATCCGGTCGATCCGACGAGGGCGGTCCTGTTTGGTCACTCTGAGGGCGCGATCTTTGCCGCCAACGTGCTCGCCGAGAGGCCGGACGCCTTCGCTGGCTACCTGATCGCGAGTCCTTCGGTGTGGCTGCAACCCGACATTGTCGAGCGGGTCGCCAGGGTTGCGTCGAAGGGCGCTGGCCGCCGCGTCTACCTGTCTGTGGGTGGCGCTGAGGTACCGGTGATGATCGATGGAGAGGCCAGGCTCGCCCAAGCACTGTCGAGCTCGCCGTCTGGTTTCGTGGTCAGAAGCCGCGTCTACGCGGCGGCCCGCCACTTGACCTACTACGCCGCACTCATCCCGGATGCCTTCCCGTGGTTGCTGCCGCCAACCCCGACCGTGAAGCTCGACACCAGGACGCTCCAGGCTCACGCTGGTGACTACCGCCTGCCTGACGGACGTGTCGTCACGTTCCAGCGCCGAGGAGACCAGTTCTTCCTGCAAATGCCCGGCTACGCCCAGCGTGAGCTTGTCGCCCGGTCAGATGACGTCTTCGCGCTCGACAGCGAGCCGGGTGAGGTGCGCTTCAAGAGTGGCGAGGCTGTCTCCTTGCGCGCGCTTGGCATCGACGCCGTCGCGGCGCGTGTGCGCTAGCGAAAAAGGGTGGGCCTCAACCTATGTGACGAAGGCGTCAGCCCCGGTCGATGCGCGCGGCGTAACAGCCCATGGCGGCGTCGTGGGCGTGCAGGTAGATGACGCCGGGGAGGGCGAGCAGGCGTTCGATGACCGGCTCCAGACCATCTCCTGGCGCGACCTCGGCCTCCAGCATCATGCCCGCCTCGTCGAAGGCGCGCAGCGAGATGGCCTTGCGCACCCGCAGCGCGCCGGGAACCACATCGACCGCCCGGCGGGTCTCGCGCGCCTGCTCGCTGACGTAGATCGCGTGGCGGGCGCGATAGGGGGTGTCGGCGCTCTGGTGCTCATAGTTGAGCAGCAGGACGGTCTCGCCGGGCCGGGCGTCCTCCAGGGTGACGCGGCAGGGAAAGCCGGGGTTGGCGTCCACGGTGCGGCGGATGACCCCGCGCTCGGTCAGGGCCGCGTCGGACAGCCCGAACAGCGAGCGGAACGGCTCGAGCGGCAGGCCGGTGACGACGAAGGACATGGGCGATCTCCTGTTTCCCGGAAGATCGGCGCACGGGGACCCCGGGCCAATGGGGCGAAATCAACACATGTCCGAAAGCCGCTAAGGCCAGCACACCTCAGGTCAGCCCGGTTTCGCGGTTCGCGAAAACCGGCGACTGTATTGGGTCAAGCGGGATTGGGGTGAACTGACGCAGCCCATATCGCTCAGCCCCGAGAGCCGGACCTGGTCGACGCTCCGGCGGCAGGTGCTCAGGCTTCGGCCGTCGCCAGCATCGGCGGGGCCGGGGCGGTGGCGGCTTCCTCGATCAGCCATTGGCGGAAGGCCTTCAGGCCGCGCTTGGGCGGAGCGTCCGGCTGGATCAGCTGGAACCGCGCCGGCGTCGGGGTGAAGCCGAACGGCGCCGCCAGCCGGCCCGCGGCGATGTCGTTGGCGACGTAGATCCACGGCGAGAGGCCGACGCCCTGGCCCGCGACGGCGGCTTCCAGCATGTAGAACAGGTGCTCGTACTCGCGGTTCTCGCGCGCCTCCGGCACTGGCACCCCGGCGTGGTCGGACCATTCGGCCCAGGCCTGCCGGTGAGGGCGGGTGTGCAGCCGCGCCGTCCGGGCGAGGTCCAGGCGGCCCTCGACCAATGCCGGCGCCACCACCGGGCCGTGGTAGTTATCGAGGAATGGTGTTGCGGTGAGGTCGCCGCCGGTGACCGTCTCGGCCAGCCGGATGGCCGCGTCGAAGGGTTCGCGGGTGAAATCCACCGGCCCGTAGGCCTCGGTGACCCGGATGGACAGGTCCGGATGCAGGGCGTGGAAGCCCGAAAGGCGTGGGATCAGCCACTTCATCGCCAGGGTGCCGACGCAGGATATGTGTAGTTCGCGTTCGGCCCCGGCGCGAACCTCGCGAAAGGTTTCCTCCAGTTCGTCGAAGGTGCGGCCCAGCGACCGCGCCATGCGATCCCCCGCATCGGTGAGCTTCAGGGCGTTGCGCGGCCCTTGCGTGAGCTTGACCCCGCTCAGCGCCTCAAGGCCGCGGACCTGGCGACTGACCGCGCCGTGGGTGACGCACAGTTCGTCGGCCGCCAGGCTCATCTTGCCCAGGCGGGCGAAGGCTTCGAACGCCCGAAGGGCTGTCAACGGCAGTTGGCTACGCTTGGCCATGTGATCTCAGCTCACAAGTTTCCGGCCGGATATAGCCGCCAACCCGCGTCGGCGTAAACGACATCTCGGCGGAAAGTCCGTGAGTTCAGATCACAGGAGCGTGCGAGGCCAGCCTTCCAGCCAAGGCGCAGGAGGCGGGCCCAGGGCTTCGTCCCTCCGCAGGCCATGAGCATCGGCAACATGGACGCGCAACAGCCACCACCAGCAGTCCAACGCCTGGCGCAGCGCCGACCGCAGGGGGAGGAGACTCAAAGGCGGCAAGGCCAGGCGTTCGACGTTCATCGGAGGGACCTCCTTTCAACGCCCCGATGATCTCCAAAAGGCCGCGCCGCCTCAAACGACCATTGGGGCGCGGCTTCGTGAGGTCAGGTCACGCCGCGGATGCCCGACCTTCGCCGCCAACCACCCGGAACACAGCGTTTGCCCGCGCGCAGGGCTGGCCGTCGGCGGTGACGAAAGCCTGGGCGAAACAAAGTGTCTTCCCCGGCTTGACGAACACCGTGTCGAACTCCAGCCACTGGCCCTCGAAAGCCGTGCCCAGGAAGTCGATGTTGAGGTTCACGGTGACCAGGCCGCCGGCGTGGTTCGTGCGGCGTTTGCAGGATAGGCCCATGGCGTTGTCGGCCATCGCGCCGATCAGGCCGCCGTGGACGAAGCCGCGGCTGTTTGTGTGGGCCGGGCCAGCGCGCAGGCCAAGGACCACCGCGCCCTGGGTCTTGCGGCTGTAGAGCGGCTCCCAGGGGTCGGTGAGGGGGCTCTTGCGCTCGTGGGGGGCGAAGCCGATCGGCGGGTCTCGCGTCGGGATGTCCATGCTTGCCCCCTTCACGCCGCCGCCGCGAGGCGAGCGAGGCTTTGCAGCGTGCCGGCGCAGGCCCGCGCCGCCTCGCGGCCCTTCACCCGGAAGTGGTCGTGGAAGAACCGCTGATGAACCTCATGCTCGTGGAAATGGTGCGGGGTCAGCACCACCGAGAAGATCGGCGTCTCGGTGGCCAACTGCACCTGCATCAGGGCGGCCACCACCGTCTCGGCGACGAATTCGTGGCGATAGATGCCGCCGTCGACGACGAACGCGGCCCCGACTATGGCGGCATAGCGGCCGCTGCGCGCCAGGGCCTGGGCGTGCAGCGGGATCTCGAAGGCGCCGGGGGTCTCGAAACGCTCGACGCTATCCGGGCCGAAGCCGAGGCCCGCGATTTCCTCGAGGAAGCCCAGATGGGCCTGCTCGACGATCTCGGCGTGCCAGAGCGCGTGGACAAACGCGATCCGCGCGGCGCGGAAGGCGCCGTTGGCGGTGGGAAGTTCCGGCGCGAACAGGGGCGCGGACTGGGGGGTCTGGGTCGCTTGGGTCATGGTCATCTCCCGGACGGGTGCGAGGAACCACGACTCAGGGAGACGCCGCGGACGCGCGTTCAGCCGAAGCCGGACACACGCCGTCGACGGTTCTCATAACCGGACTCTAACCGTCGGCCCCGGGATCGCACCGGTGTCTGCTAGTCCCCTGCTTGGCTCCGAGGAGCTACGCAGGGCGCCCGCGGGCTCGTCCTCCTGTCGCCAGAAGGCATTACCGCCGGTGGGGACTTTCACCCCGCCCTGAGAACGTAGATCGCCGGAAACGCTCCGGCGACGTTCCTAGCATAGCGCCGTTCCGCAGGGTCAAACAAGCGTTTGAATTGGCAGCGTCAGGCCCGCTTGTTCAGGGTGATGGCGGTGGCCGCCGCGGTGGGGGCGGCCAGCGCGCCGGGGCCGTAGGTCGCGCTCTGCTGACGCTGCGCGGCCACCTCGTCGGCGATGGCGTGGACCAGGCCCTCGGTGATGAACTGGGCGGCCGCCACCGCCCGGGTCTGGCGGGCGAGCACGGCGTCAAAAGCCTCGGTGGCGCGGATCAGGCGCGCGCGCTGGACCCGGCTCGCGCCGGCGATGAGCGCCGGATTGCCCCGCACCCGGGCTGATTCGTGACGGTACATGTTGGCCAGGCGGCCGGTCTCTTCAACGTGGCCGATGGCGTCCTGCGGCCGGCGCGCCTCGAAGGCCTGCGCCCCCAGGGCCACGAGGCCGGTCAGCCGTTCGGTCAGCAGGGTGAGCTGCTCGACACGCTCGGCCGCCGCGGAATCCGGCGCGTCCGCGGAGACCGCCGACATCAGTTCAGCCCCTGCATCTTCAGCATCTCGCGCTGCACCGAGGCGGCGACGCCGACACCGCCGGCCTTGGTCATCTTGCCGGCGATGGCCTCGGACATGAACGACTTGAACATCGACTCGCCGGGGCCGCCGCCGAACGGGGCGGCGGTGTCCACGCCTTCGAACATCTGCTGCACCATGATCGATAGGAACGAGGCTTCGAATTTCCGGGCCGTCTCCGCGATCTGGCTGCGCTTGGCCAGGTCTCCGACGCCCGGCGCGGCGGGGCTCGGCGGGGAGAGGCTCTGGGCGGTTCGCGGCGCCGCGAGCAGGCTGGGCGGAACAGCCAGGGCAGTCAGGTCGGCCACTACATCACCTCGATTTCGGCCTGCAGGGCGCCGGCGGTCTTGATCGTCTGGAGGATCGAAATCATGTCGCGCGGAGTGACGCCCAGGGCGTTCAGGCCAGTCACCAGACTGGCCAGGGAGGCGCCCGTCCGGAGCGTGACGAACTGCTTGCCCTTCTCCTCATCCACCGAAACGTCCGACTGCGGCACAACCGCGGTGGTTCCGCCCTTGGAGAAGGCGTTGGGCTGGCTGACGGCGGAGGTCTCGCGCACCGTGATCGTCAGGTTGCCCTGCTGGATGGCGACGGTGGAGAGCCGGACACTCTCGCCCATGACAATGACACCAGCCACCTCGTCGATCACCACCTTGGCGGGAGAATCGGGTTCGACGGTGAGGTTCTCGACCTGGCCGAGAAAGCCCATCATGTCCTGGCCGCCCACCGGGTGGATGGCGACGATGGTCGGGTTCTCGGCGATGGCGGCCCCCGGAAAGCGGGCGTTGATCACATCGGCGATCCGCCCGGCGGTGGTGAAGTCGGGGTTGCGCAACGTCATGCGCAGGCTGCCCATGCTGGCCAGCTGGAAGCCGGTCTCGGCCTCGACGATCGCCCCGGCCGCGATGCGGCCGGCGGTCGGCACGCCCTTGGAGACACTGGAGCCGGAGGCGCCGGACGCGCTCACCGAGCCGGTCTGCACGGTGCCTTGCGCGCTGGCGTAGGCCTTGCCGTCGGCGCCCATCAGCGGGGTGACCAGCAGGGTGCCGCCGAGCAGACTCTTGGCGTCGCCGAGCGCGGAAACCGTGGCGTCGATCTCTGAGCCGGCCGCGGCGAAGGGCGGCAGTTTGGCGGTGACCATCACCGCGGCGACGTTCTTGGTGTTCAGGCTGGCGTCGCGGGTGTTGACGCCCAGGCGTTCCAGCATCGCCTCGAGGCTCTGCTTGGTGAAGGGGGCGTTGCGCAGGGCGTCGCCGGTGCCGTTCAGCCCGACCACGATGCCATAGCCGACGAGCTGGTTGTCGCGCACGCCTTCGAACGCCACGATGTCCTTGATCCGCGACTTGGCGTCCGCCGCGCCGCTCAGCAGGCCGGTCGCCAGCAGGAGAACGCCAAAGACCAGGATGATACGACGCATGAAGGACCGGTTGAAGCTGCCTGGTTGGTCCCCTTGCGATCCGCGTGCCAGCGCCTTGGCGGCGGAATCGTCAGTGAAAACAGCCAGCACGCCGCTAGGTCCCGCCTCGCGATCCGCACCCGTCGGCAGAAATTGCCCGGCATTAACCATGCCGCAAGCTTGCCGGCGCAGATGTGGTGTCCAGTCGAGTTCCGAGGGGTTGAAGCGCGTCGCATGAAGGTCCGGGTCGCATGAAGGTGGGGGCTCCAGGCGCGGTGGGATCGCCACCGGCCTCGCGTCCGACGCGGGGCGGCGGCGGCGAGGGATTCAGCCTCGCCTCGACCGGGGCGGTTCGTGGGGCCGGTCAGGTCGCTTCGGTGTCCGCCCCGGGTGCGGTGATGGGCGTCGACGCCCTCCTGGCCCTGCAGGACATCGGTGGGCCGCTGGAGCGCAAGCGCCGGGCTGTCCGCCGCGCCGGCCGGATTCTCGACGTGCTCGACGCCCTGCGGCTGGGCCTGCTCGAGGGCGAGCTTCGCGCCGGCGATCTTGACCTGCTGCGCCGCGCGGTGCGCGATCGGCGCGAGGGCACCGATGATCCCGGGCTGGAGGCCGTGCTCGACGACATCGAGTTGCGCGCCGCCGTCGAGGTGGCCAAGTTGGAGCGCGCCGACCATGCGACCTAGTTGCCGGCCGGCGTCGAGGCGGATTGAACCGACGGTTTCTTTTGCTATAAGCGCCGCGCGCGTCTCGGGGTTGTAGAGGGCTCAAAGTGTCCATTAAGACAGCCGAAGTTCTGGCTGAGCGGCCTAGGTACCGTCCTTCCGAGGGCGAGCCGTTCATGAACGAGCGCCAGCTTGAATATTTCAGGCAGAAGCTCATCGATTGGAAAGAGGAGATTCTCCGGGAGTCCGGGGAAACCCTCAAGCACCTGCAAAGCGAGACCGAAAATCACCCCGACTTCGCCGATCGCGCGTCGTCGGAAACGGATCGCTCGCTGGAGCTGCGCACGCGTGATCGACAGCGCAAGCTGATCGCCAAGATCGACGAGGCGATGCGCCGGATCGAGGACGGCAGTTACGGCTATTGCGAGGAGACCGGCGAGCCGATCGGCGTCGCCCGCCTCGACGCGCGGCCGATCGCCACGCTGAGCCTGGAAGCCCAGGAACGCCACGAGCGCCGCGAACGGGTTCACCGGGACGACTGAGGGGGCTTTTTTGCCTCACTCGTTGGTGGTGATCGCGGGCTTCTGGCGCATGACGGTGACAAGGCCGCCGGCAGCGATCAACGCGAACGCGGCGCCAGCGTAAAACGTCGCCGCAGCCCCCAGGAGCGTCCACAGCGCTCCCGCCAGGATGCTTGCCCCGAGCAGCGTCACGCCGCTCGCCAGGTTGAACACCCCGAAGGCAGTGCCGCGCAACCGCTCAGGCGCGGCGTCGGCGACAAGGGCTGCCAAGATGCCCTGCGTCAGGCCCATGTGCAGGCCCCATAGCGCGACCCCGATGAGCACGCCGGAGAGGCCTCCAGATCGCGCTAGAACCAGGTCCGCGAAGACCAGCACAGCCAAGCCCGCAAGCAGCACCAGTCGCCGGTCCATGCGGTCGGAGAGGCCGCCAGCGGCTGGCGCGACCACGGAATAGACCGCGTTCATGACCACCAGCACGACGGGCACGAGCGCGACCGCAAGCCCCACGGCCTGCGCGCGCAACACCAGGAACGCTTCGCTGAACCGGGCGAGGGTGAAGACCATGCCCACGAACACGACTGACCAGAACGGCGCGCCCATGGCGCGGACCTCTGACCATCGCATGGGCGCGGCGCGCTTCGTCTGCGTCTCGGGCCGCTTGGGCTCATCGACGCCGAACACCAACAGGGCGACCGCGATCAGCGCTGGGACTACCGCCCAGGCGAAAACCGCTCGGATGTCGCCGGCAAGGATCAGCATGAGACCCATCGCCACGACCGGTCCAAGGAACGCGCCCACGGTGTCGATGCCCTGGCGGACGCCATAGGCGACGCCGCGGATGGAAGGGGGGCTGATGTCGGCGACCAACGCATCGCGTGGCGCGCCCCGAACGCCCTTGCCGACGCGATCAGCGAGGCGTGCGCCCAGCACTTCAAGCGGGGTGAGCGCCAGCGGGAAAATGGGCTTGGTCAGCGCGCTCAAGCCGTAGCCGAGCACGACCAGGACCTTGCGCTTGCCAAGCCAATCCGAAATCCATCCGGAAAAAATCTTGGTGATCGAAGCCGTGGCCTCGGCGACCCCCTCGATCAGCCCCAAGGTGGCGACGCTGGCGCCCAGGGTCCCTACCAGGAACGCTGGCAGGAGGCTGTGGATCATCTCCGAGGAGGTGTCCATGAACAGGGACACGAAGCCCAGCGCCCAGATCCCGCGGGGCACAGCTCTCAGGTTCAGGAAGCGGCGCCGCGACATGAGTCTCAATGTCGAACGTATTGCTGCAGGCTAATCCGCAACTCGACGCGAAACTCATCCTTCAAACGGTCTCCGGTCACGATGGCGGCCGGCCCCGAGACGGTATTATGAGCGTACTCCAGGTGCAGGTTGGCGAGCTTGCGTGTGTAGGGCAGGTTGTAGTTGGCGCCCGTTCTGATCGCGCGCTGGGTGGCGCGACCGACGATGGAGTCTTGTTCAAGGCTGACGAGATCATAGCGGAGAAAGAGATCAAGATCGCCGGACCTGGGCGTTTCGAACGCTGACCACTGAAGCATAGCGTACCCGCCGCCCACCGCGCTGCGGCTCTGCGAAAAGCTGGAGTAGATCAGCTCACCTTCGACGGTCGTCGGGTGTCCCGCGAGCGGGAAGGTATAGGCGGCGTCAGCCTCCCAGGTGAGCTTGTTGCCGGTCGCCGCCACGCCGCCCAACGGGGTCTGAGCGATAGCGGTCGCGAGTGTGAACGTCCGGTCCCGGATGGAGCCGGTCCTATCGAGCGCGAGACCCAGGCTGAGCTTTCGGCCGGCGCCGGGATCGTTGAGCGGCGTCAGGATCATCTTGGCCGCGAGTGAATTTCCGACCCGGTAGCGGGGCTCGGGCGTGTTGAACGAGCCGCGATTGTCCTGCGCCGAGAGCTGGAGCGTCAGGTTGTCGGAAAACGCCTTCTGAACCTGAACACCGAACTGCGTGCCGAAGCTGTTGACCGAGCCGTGCTCCTCCAGGATCAGCGAGCGGTTGATGGTCGCCAGGTTGCCTGAGGAGAGGTTGTCGTCGCGCGACAGGATGTGGGTGTTCTCTCCGATCAAGACGCGGAACCTGCCCGGATCGTCGGGGTCCTGCAGCGCGATGAACAGGTTCTCGAAATCACGCCGGCCAAAGCCCGAGCGCCCGCCAATGCCGTTGTCGAAGAAGTTGCTGTCCGTCAGGTCGATTTCATAGACCAGTGCGGGCCGCAGGCCCGAGGCAATCGGCGGGAAATCAACCTCCGCGCCCTGACGCACGCGACGATAGGCATCGTGTCCGCCGGGATCGAAAAGGCGCTCGGCGAAACCCCAGGTCGTCAGTTTGAAATCACCGGACTGATAGACGTAGCCGGCGTCGGGCTTGAAGGACCAACCCGACGGTGCGGCCGCGGTCGGCCTCGCCACCGCGTCGTCCGCGGCGGCCGATCCGGCGGCGCACACCGCGGCCGCGACCGCCACCCAGAAGAGGCAGAACCGGGTTGTCACTACCAGAACGCCTGACCCTTGCCGCGCGCCTTGCGGCGTTTTCGGTACATGTGGAGATACATCCAGCCGCCCGTCACGCTAAGGACGACCAGCGCCAGACCCCACAGCAATCCCAGGACCACGCCCGGCTCGCCAAGGATTTCGCCGCTGTGAATCCTCAGGAAGATCGAGTCGCCTTCGAACGTCTCGTCCGTCACCACCTTGCCGTCGCGCGGATCGACCGTGATCCGCCGGCCGGGATCTCCGGGAAGTGTGACGATGCCGCGTGGCTCGTCTTGCGCGAACCTCAGCTCGACGGAGGCGATGGGCTTGCGAGGCGCCCGTGCGCGCGCCGCCTCGAGGGTCTTGGAGAGCAGCGCGCCATATGTCGCCGCATCGCTCGAGGTGGTCATGGCGCCGGGCACCACGCGGCGCCTGTCCTGGTCCTTCTCGTCTCCGCCGAGCAGTTTCTGAGCCTGAAGAATGACGCCGGTGCTCGCGACGATCAGCAGGAAGAGCGCCGCGCCGACACTGATCCACCTATGGATTTTTCTCATCTGCTTCCCCAAGCCCCTCACGGCCGTAAACATCCTGTGCGAAGCTCGCGCACGCCGCTTCGCAATCCCGCAGCAAGCCCTTGGCGGCCACCTGCTGATGTCCTGGAAAGAAGTCACGCGCCTGGACCTTGCCAAGCCAGGCCGTGAGTTTCTGGAGGTCGTCCTCGATCTCCTCCAGTTCCGCGAACGTGAATTTCTCCAGGCGTCGCTCTTTGTCGATTTCCTCCAGGAGCGCGCGGCAACGTTGGTCGAACTCGGCGTATTCGCGGGCTCTATCCGACTGAAAACGCTCTATGACAGCATGGTCATCGATCTCCGCCGACTGAGCCTTGAACACCGCCGCTTGCCCCTCCTGGGTGCGGACCAGCGCCGCCAGCTGTGTGACCAACGCGGCGTGTTCATCACTCACCGGAAGGAACCAGGCGCCGTTCGTCAGGCTGGCCGCCCCCGCCGCGCGTAGTCTCCGCCAAAGCGCTACTCGTGCGCTGGAGGGAGAGGCGGGCAGCTGAGCTAGAAATATCAGCCAGTGTGGCCGGTCATCCAATGGCATGCAACACCTGTTGCACTCCAATAGATGCGCGCCGGCGACAGGGCAACAGGTGTTTCAATCATCTAGCCCGGAGAGGGAAGGATGGGGCTCTTTTGCCAAATCTTCAGCCCTGACCTATATATGCTCAAAGTGAGCATTTCTCCTGGGCGGCAAATCAGTCGCATGTGACCGGGGATCAAGGGGCCAGCCGCCGGTGAAGACACCGTTCCATGCGATCCACAGCCACGGCTTCGTCCGCGTCGCGGTCTGTACGCCGGCCGTGAGCGTCGGCGATCCCGGTTTCAACGCCGCCCAGACTTTGGCGCTGGCCCGGGACGGCCATGCGCGTGGCTGCGACCTGATGCTGTTCCCGGAACTGGGGCTGTCGGCCTATGCGATCGACGACCTTCTGCTACAGGACGCGCTGCTGCGCCGGGTGGAGGCGGAGATCGAGGGCCTGGCGGCGGCCAGCACGGACCTGGCGCCGGTGCTGATCGTCGGCGCGCCGGTGGCGCACAATGGGGCGCTCTACAATACGGCCGTGGTGATCGCGCGCGGCAGGATCCTGGGTGTCGTGCCCAAAAGTTTTCTTCCCAACTATCGGGAATATTACGAGAATCGCTGGTTCGCGCCGGGCGTTGGCGTCGCCGGTCTGACGATGCGACTGGCCGGCCAGAGCGTCCCGTTCGGGACCGACCTGATCTTCGCGGCCGCCGACCTTGCCGACTTCAGCTTCGCCGCCGAGATCTGCGAGGACTTCTGGAGCCCGACACCGCCCTCGACGCGGGCCGCCCTGGCCGGCGCCCTGATCCTCTGCAACCTGTCGGCCTCCAACATCGTCGTCGGCAAGGCCGAGGATCGGGCGATCCTCTGCGCCTCGCAGTCCATGCGCTGCATGGCCGCCTACCTCTATTCCGCCGCCGGACCGGGGGAGAGCACCACCGACCTGGCCTGGGACGGCCAGGCCTCGATCCACGAGCTTGGCCGGCTGATGGCCCAGACCGAGCGGTTCCCCTCGACGGCGCAGATGGCGGTTGCCGACATCGACGTCGAGCGCCTGCGTCTGGAACGCCTGCGCACGCCGACCTTCAACAACGCCGCGGTCGCGGCCGGCCGCCCGGAGACGGCCTTCCGCCAGGTGTCCTTCGAGCACCAGCCGACGTTCGAAGACGTGGGCCTGGAGCGGCCGCTGGATCGCTTCCCCTTCGTGCCCGACGATCCGGCGCGGCTCGATCAGGACTGCTACGAGGCGTTCAACATCCAGGTGCAGGGGCTCAGCCAGCGGCTGCGGGCGACGAAGACCGAGCACCTGGTCGTCGGCATCTCGGGCGGGCTGGATTCCACCCATGCCCTGCTGGTGGCGGCCAAGGCGTTCGACGGGCTGGGCCTGCCAAGGGCCAATATCCTGGGTTTCACCCTGCCGGGCTTCGCCACCGGCGAGGCGACCAAGGCCAACGCCTGGGCGCTGATGACGGCCTTGGGGATCACGGCGGAGGAGATCGACATCAAGCCGGCGGCGCGGCGGGTGCTTGAGGACCTGGGCCATCCCTTCGCCAAGGGGGAGCCGGTTTATGACGTGACCTTCGAGAACGTGCAGGCCGGCCTGCGCACCGACTATCTGTTCCGGCTGGCCAATCAGCGTCAGGGTCTGGTGCTGGGCACCGGGGACCTTTCGGAGCTGGCGCTGGGCTGGTGCACCTATGGCGTCGGCGACCAGATGAGCCACTACAACGTCAACAGCTCACTGGCCAAGACCCTGATCCAACACCTGATCCGCTGGACCCTGAAGACCGGCCAGTTCGGCGGGGCGGCCGAGACCCTGCACGCCATCCTCGACACCGAGATCTCGCCCGAGCTGGTGCCGGCCGACGCCGCCGGCGCCATCCAGTCGACCCAGGCCAAGGTCGGGCCCTACGAGCTGCAGGACTTCAGCCTGTTCCACATCACCCGCTTTGGCCTGCGGCCCTCGAAGGTGGCGTTCCTGGCCTGGCACGCCTGGCGTGACGCGGCCGTGGGCGCCTGGCCGCCGAACTTCCCGGACGGCACGCGCAACGCCTATGACCTGGCGACGATCAAGCGCTGGCTGGGCGTCTTCCTGTTCCGCTTCTTCGAGATCAGCCAGTTCAAGCGATCGGCCATGCCCAACGGGCCCAAGGTTATCTCCGGCGGGGCGCTGTCGCCGCGCGGCGACTGGCGCGCGCCGTCGGACGGCAACGCGCGGGTCTGGCTCGATGAGCTGGAGGCCAACGTCCCTTAGGTGACGCTGGTCAGCATCGGCGATACGCCGGCTTTTGGCCCGGCCAAAAGCGCCGGGATGATCGCGTCCACCCGGTCGACCACCGTCCAGGCGTCCATGAAGTCCGGCGGGGTCAGCCGGGCGTCGACGGTGTGCTGAAAGAGTTCGAACAACGGCTGCCAGAAGCCGTCGGGATTGTAGAACACCACTGGCAGGGTGTGCAGGTCGAGGCGGCGCCACGACAGCAGCTCGATCACCTCCTCCAGGGTGCCGATGCCGCCCGGCAGGATCACGAAGCCGTCGGATTCCTCGAAGAACATCTGCTTGCGCTTGTGCATGGAGGTGACGACGACATGTTCCACCGTTTCCAGGGCGCGTTCCTTGCCGACCAGGAAATCGGGAATGATCCCCAGCACCTGACCGCCGGCGTCATGGGCGCCTCGGGCCACGGCGCCCATCAGGCCCACTCCGCCACCTCCATAGACCAGCCGCAGCGTGGCTGAGGCCAGCGCCTGGCCCAGCGCCGTGGCGGCGGCCAGATAGGCGGGATCGGCGGCGTCGGACGAGCCGCAGAACACGCAGACGCTTCGCAAGCCGTGGGTCACGGGCCACTTCCCTCGCTGATACCGTCATCCGCGCGCTTGCGGGCGGGCGACGAAAGCCCGATTAGCTAGGCTCCGGGTTAAGGAGTTTCAACCAAGCGGTGGCGCTCGCGAAGTCCTCAACTGCCCTCGTCGTCGGCGTGGTCGCGTCGAGCCTGCTGTCGGCCGGTTGCGGCGGCAAGGTCTCCAACCCCCTCGGCCCCCGCCCGGCCGTCGCGGATGCAGGCGATCTGGCCTCGCCGGCGCCGCTGGCCGTCCGCCTTGTCGCCGGCCGCGTCATCCTGTCGGGCAGCGCGGCGCCGGGCGCCAGGGTGCGGCTGGCGACCCCTCTTGGCGAGGCGTTGTTCGCCGACGCCGATCGTCGGGGCCGCTGGACCCTCGATGTCGGCGGCGGCGCCGAGCCGCGGATCTTCGGACTCTCGGCCACGGCGCAGGGTCGCCAGATGCAGGCGCAGGGTTATGTGCTGGTGACACCGCCGGGTCAGGCCGCGCTGCTACGCGCCGGCGCGGGCGCCCGGCGGTTCGACCCGGCGCGGGGCGCGGGTCTGCGGGCCATCGATTTCGACGGTGGCGGCGGGGTCGAGGTCTCCGCTCTGACCCCGCCCGGGGCCACGGTGATCCTGCGCCTCGACGGACGCCAGGTGGCGCAGGGCCGGGCCGACGCCGCCGGCCACTATGACGCCAGCTTGCCCAGCCCCGGCGCCTCGGCGCCGATCCGCCGGGGGCCCCACCAGATCCAGGTCTATGGCGACGGCTTCGCCGACACCGTCACCTTCCAGGTCTCGACGGCGGCGCCCCTTGCGCAGGGACCCTTGCGTAGCCAGCTGACCTCGGCCGGCCTGCGGGTCGATTGGATGACGCCGGGCGGCGGCGTGCAATCCACCCTTCTCGTTCACTGACGGAGTCCCAGCGGTTTGGCCTTCCACCATCCCGGAATGATCGGCGGCCGCTTCGGGGGGACGCCGGCCGCGGCCGGCGTCAAGTTCAGCTTCTGGCGTTCCATGGCCGACCTCGGCCGGCTGGTCATGCGTTCTGGCGCGCCCTATCTGCGGCTGCGGATCGCCGCCGCGCTCGGCCTGGTGTTCATCGGCAAGTTCGCCGGGGTCTGGGCGCCGGTGGTGCTGGGCGATGCGATCAGCGGCCTGGGTCAGCCCGGCGCGATCAGCCATGCGCTTTCCACGGCCTTCATCATGGGCACAGTGGGCTACGCCGGCCTGAACCTCGTCTCCGTCTGGACCCCCTATGCCCGCGATGCGATCTTCAGCCGGGTCTCTCAGGCCACCATGGCCAAGGCGGCGGTGGAGACCTTCGCCCATTCGCTGGCCCTGTCGATGGACTTCCACCAGTCCAAGCAGATGGGGGCTCTGTCGCGGATCATCGACCGCGGCTCGCGCTCGGCGGATTTCCTGATCCGCAGCGTGGTGTTCAACATCGGCCCGACCGCTGTCGAGCTGGTGATGGCCATGGCGGTGCTGTGGAGCCGGCTGGGATGGCGGTTCTCGCTGACGACCCTGGTGACCATCATCATCTACACTGTGGTGACGTTCAAGATCACCGACTGGCGGCTGAGCCATCGGCGCGAATGGGCTGACGCCGACTCCCGTGTGGCCGGCCTCTCGGTCGACGCCCTCATCAACTACGAGACCGTCAAGACCTTCGGCTCGGAGGGGCGCGTGGTCGCCGACTACAGCAAGGCCATGGACCGCTACGTGGACGTCGCGGTGCGGGCCAACAACTCGCTAAACCTACTGAACGGCGCCCAGTCGCTGATCCTGACCGCCGGCCTTGCGATCATGACCGTAATGGCCGGCGCAGCTGTGTCGCGGGGCGAGCTTCGCATTGGCGACATCACCATGGCGATCTTCCTGCTGCGCGGCCTGTACCAGCCGCTGGGTATGCTGGGCTTCAACTACCGCGAGATCCGCCAGGCCTTCATCGACATGGAGCAGATGGTCGACCTGCGCGCCGTCAAGCCCGACATCACCGACGCTGCCGACGCCACGGAGCTGCCTCCGTCCGGCGACACCGGAACCGGCGGGCAGGGCGCGTCCGTGGCCTTCGAACACGTCAGCTTCAAGCATGACGCCCGTGCGGTGGGCCTGCGCGACGTGAGCTTCGAGATTCCCCCGGGGACGACGACGGCGCTGGTCGGTCCTTCCGGCGCGGGCAAGACCACGGCCGTCCGCCTGGCCATGCGCCTGATCGACCCTCAGGAAGGTCGGGTGAGCCTCGACGGGTTCGACATGCGGCAGGTGACGCAGGCCGCCCTGCGCGGGGCCGTCGCCCTGGTGCCGCAGGACGTGGCCCTGTTCAACGACAGCCTCTATGCCAACATCGCCTTCGCCCGGCCCAGCGCCGGGAACGCCGACGTGCGCGCCGCTGCTGACGCGGCCGAGCTCGGCCCATTCATCGACAGCCTGCCGAACGGCATGTCGACGATGGTCGGCGAGCGCGGTCTGAAGCTCTCCGGGGGCGAACGCCAGCGGGTGGGGATCGCGCGCGCCCTGCTGGCCAATCCGCGCGTGCTGATCCTCGACGAGGCCACCAGCGCTCTGGACGGCCCCACGGAGGCGGCCATCCAGGAGACCCTGCGCAAGGTCAAGGCCGGGCGCACCACCCTGGTGATCGCCCACCGCCTGTCGACCATCGTCGACGCCGACCAGATCGTGGTGCTGCGGCGCGGCCGCATCGTCGAGCGCGGAACCCACGCCGACCTGCTGGCCCGCACCGGCGAATACGCCGCGCTCTGGCGACGGCAGACGCGGGAGGTCTGAAAACAAAACTCGTCATCCCCGGCTTGTCCGGGAGACCCATAGGCGCGGAACGCTCAGGAAAATCCCCAGAGGCGGAGATCATGGGTGGCCCGAACAAGTCGGGCCATGACGATCAGATCGTTTGAATGGCCTTGCCCATGCGGATCAGCGGCACAGGGGCGCCGCCCCGCGGATCCTCGATCCGCTCGATCTCAGTGTATCCGCAGCGGCTGTAGAGCGGCTGACCCGAGAGGGTGGCCATCAGTTCCAGGCGGGTGAACCCCTCGGCGCGCGCGGCGTCTTCGCAGCGCGCCAGGATCAGCCGGCCGACGCCGCGCCGGGCAAATTCGGGGTGAGTGTACATGGCCCTGACCCGCGCCGGGTCGCTGGCGGGGTCCAGCAAGGCGGCGTCGCGGCCCGGCGAATGATCGCCGCCATAGAGCGTCGCGCGCCGGCTCCAGCCGCCGCAGCCGGCGATCCGGCCTTCAGCCTCAACCACAAAATAGGTCCCGTCAGTGATCAGCTGGCGGTCGAGCCCCATGATCGCGCGGCTGGCGGCGATCTGCTCAGGGCTCAGGAAGGGCCGCTGGAGTTCGCCGATCGCCGCCGCCATCACCGTTTCGAGCGCGGCGAAGTCGCCCGGCCCCCCCAGGCGAGAGGATAGCCCCGCCAGGCGGGAGGATAACCCTGGCAATCCGCTACTCCGCCGCCCGCGGGATGTCGTAAGGCTTCACCGCCTGCGGCTTGGGTGTCACCCCGGCCTGCCGCTGGGCCCAGCGCCAGTAGCTCTTGAAGCGGGCGGAGGCGATCTTCGGCGCGGCCAGCAACACCGGCGTCAACACCAGCGTCAGCAAGGTGGCGAACGACAGCCCCCAGACCACGGCGGCGGAAAGCTGCACCCACCACTCGGACCCCGGCGCCTTCAGTTCGATGTGGCCGTTGTGGAAGTTCGGATGGACCTGGAACATCAGCGGCAGCAGGCCCACCACCGTCACCAGGGTGGTCAGCATCACCGGGCGGAACCGCTGGGCCGCGGCGCGCACGGCGGCTTCGTCGGCCTCGAAACCCTGTCGCCGCAGCTGATAGTAGGTGTCCACCAGCACGATGTTGTGGCCGACCACCACCCCAGCCAGCGCCACCACGCCGGTCCCCAGCATGATCACCGAGACGTAGTCGAAGGTGTGCAGCAGGTTCACCTGGATACCCAGCAGGACGCCGATCGTCGACAGCGCCACCGCCGACAGCGTCACCAGCACCCCGTAGAAGCTGTTGAACTGCCACAGCAGGATCACCGCCATCAGGAACAGCGAGACGGCCATGGCCACCATGAAGAACTTGGCGGCGTTCTGGCCTTCCTCGTCGGCGCCGGTGAACCTCACATGCACTTCCGGGTCGATGGCGGCCTTGGCGATCCAGGGCTTCAGCTCGGCGATCTTCTGGTTGGCGGCGACGCCCTTGATCGCGTTGGCCTGGATCAGCACCATCCTCTGGCCCTCCCGCCGCTGGATCTGGGTGACCTGCTGGCTGGGCAGCCGCTTGACGAAATAGCTCGCCGGAACCGGTCCGGTGGGCGTGGTGATCTTCAGCTGATCGAAGGCCGCCACCGTGCGCGCGTCGCTGGGGAAACGCACCCGGATGTCGAGCTCGTCCTGGGCGTCATCGGGGCGGAAGCGGCCGACCAGCACCCCGCCGGTGAGGAACTGGATCGCCTGGCCGACCGACAGCACGTCGACGCCGTAGCGGCCGGCGGCCTCGCGATCGACGGTCAGGTTGTATTCGATGCCGGGCGAGGTGCGGTTGTCCTCCAGCTCGATCAGCTGCGGATCGGCGACCAGCCTGGCCTTCACCAGGTCGGCGGCGCGGCCCAGGGCCACGGGATCGTGGCTGGTCAGCTGCACCTGCACGGCCTTGCCGGTGGGCGGCCCGCCTTCCGGCTCGCGCACCTCGACGGCCAAGCCCGGCAGGTCGGCCACCCGGCCGCGGATCGCGCCGGCGATGTCCTTGCCGTTGAGGCCCAGCGCCTTGCGCTGCTCATAGTTTTTGAACTCCACCTGGATGCGTCCGATGGTGTCGTTGGGCGGTGAATTGGGGCCGCCGTTGGAACTGTTGCTTCCGGAACGGACATAGAGCGACTGGATGCCCCGCACGCCGACCAGCCGGGCCTCGACCTGGCGCATCAGACCGTCCTGGGCCTCGGGCGACAGGTTGCCGCGGGCCTTGACGAAGACCGTCACCTCCTCGGGATCCTGATCGAGGAAGAACAACGTCCGGTGCGGCGTGTGGGCAAACCAGAACCCGATGCCGAAGATGATCAACAGCGTCGCCAGGACGGTGCGCCCCGGGTGGGCGCCAAGGTAGGAGATCGTCCGGGCGTACCAGCCCATGAAGCCCTTCATCTCGCGCGGGTCGCCGTGCTCGGACTTCTCGATTTCGGCCAGGTGCTCGGCGTCGATCGCGGTCCGGCGGCCGAAGATCGAGCCCAGAGCGGGGGTGAAGATCAGGGCCACGAAGATCGAGGCGCCCAGCACGAAGAACAGGGTCAGCGGCAGGAAGCTCATGAACTTCCCAGGGATGGAGTTCCAGAACATGAACGGCAGGAAGGCGCACAGCGTGGTCAGGGTGCCGTTGACCACCGGCCAGAACATCCGCTTGGCCGCGGCGGCGAAGGCCTGCTCGCGCGGCAGGCCCTCGGCCAATTTCCGGTCGGCGTACTCGACCACGACGATGCCGCCGTCGACCAGGATGCCGACCGCCAGCACCATGCCGAACATCACCATCTGGTTCAGCGTCACCCCCTTGGCGTGGATCATCAGGAAGGCGATGAGGAAGCAGGTCGGGATCGCCAGGCCGACGATCAGGCCCTGGCGAATGCCCAGGCTGGCGACGACGATCAGCATCACCAGCAGGCTGGCGGTCATGATGCCGCTTTCCAGCACCGTCAGGGTGCGGCCGATGAAGTCGGAGTTGTCATAGGTGAAGTCGACCTGGACGGTCGATGGCCAGTGCTTGGATTCCTCGGCGACCACGGCGCGAATGGTCTTGACGGTCTCCAGAATGTTGGCGCCGCTGCGCTTGCTGACGTCGAGCGCCACAGCTTGCTGGCCGTTGTAGCGGGTGATGAACGACGGCTCCTTGAAGGTGCGGCGCACGTCGCCGATGTCGCCGATGGTCACCAGGCGGTCGCCGTTGCGCTTGACGGTCAGGGCCAGGATGTCTTCTGGCTTCTGCACGACGCCAGGGACCTTGACGGCGAACAGGCCAGGGCCGGAGCGCAGGTTGCCGGCCGGCACCAGCTGGTTGTTGCGCGCGATCACTGCGGCCAGATCATTGGCGGTGACATTGTAGGCCTCCATCCGCAGCGGATCGATGGTCACGTCGAGGAGCTCTTCGCGGGCGCCGCTCTCGAAGGCCTCCTGCACGCCCGGCGCGCTTTCCAGCCGCTCCTTCAGGTCCTTCGAAATCCTGGCCAGTTCGCGTTCCGGGGCCGCGCCGTGCAGCACGATGCCGATGATCGGCTGGTCGGAAAAATTCTGTTCCTGGATGATCGGCGCTTCGGCGTCCGGTGGAAAACGGCCGCGCGCCAGGTCGGTCTTGGCGCGGACATCGGCCAGCGCCTTGTCCTTGGAGAAGTCTGGCTCGAACTCCAGCGTCACGATGGCCACGCTTTGCCGGGCGATGGCGTTCATGTGCTTGATGCCCTGGATGGTCTGAAGCTGGACCTCCAGCGGCTTGACCAGCAGGCGTTCGGCGTCCTCGGGGCTCACGCCCGGGAACGGCACGATCACCGAGATGTAGGGAAGGTTGATGTCCGGCTGCGCCTCGCGGGGCATCGAAAGATAGGAAAAGAAGCCGAAGATGCAGGCGATCAGGGTGACGCCCAGCACGACCTTGCGGCGCTTGATGGCTCCATCGATCAGCGAGGCGATCATCTGTCTGGCACTCCAGGTCGCCCGGCGCTAGCGCGCCAGGGCGACACGAACCTTCTGGCCGTCGGCGACAAAGGACTGGCCGACGACGATCAATCGCACCGGGCCGCGCAGGCCCGTCACCCAGACTCCGGCCGGGGTTTCCTCGACGACCGTCACCGGGGCGAAGGCCACGCGATCATCGGGCAGCACATAGCGGACGCCCTGCCGGCCGGCGGAGTCCAGCACCATGGCCGACACCGGCATCAGGTGCGCCGGGCCGGAGCCCGCGCCGATATGCACCTCGGCGGAGAGGCCCGAGCGGACATCCAGCCTCGGATTGGCGATGGCCACCTCCAGGTGATAGGTTCGGGTCTGCGGATCGGCGTCGTGCGCCACATAGCGGATGCGCCCGTTGAGCACCTGGCCGGAGACCAGCCTGGCGGTGGCCGGGGCGCCGACCTTGAGGCTGGCCGCCTGGGTTTCCGGCACATCGCCGACCACCAGCAGGGGATTGAGCTCGATCATTGTGCCGCAGGACTGGCCGGGCGACAGATAGGTTCCGACCTCGGCGTCGCGGTGGTCGAACACGCCGGCGAACGGCGCCTTGATGTTCACCTGGGCCAGGGCGATCTCCCCCTGGCGCACGGCGGCGGTGGCCGCGTCGAGGTTGGCCTGGGTCTGCAGCACCTGGGTCTGCGACCGGAACCCCCGGCTCGCCAGTTCGACCGAGCCCTGCTGTTGCAACTGCATGGACTTCAGCCCGGCGCGGGCCTGGTCCAGCGCCGCCTGGCGCGCATCAACCGACAGGCGGCAGAGCACCTGCCCGGCCTGGACGGTGGAGCCCTGCAACACCGGCGCGGCGGCCACCACCCCGGCGGTCTCAGAGCGCACCACGACCGAGCGGGTCGCCTGGGTTCGGCCGCGCACCACCACGTCGTACTGGCGCACCACCTCGGGGACCATCTGGGCCTGGACGCTGGGCAGGGCGGGGGCTGTGGGCTTGGCCTGCGCGCCCTCGTGATGGCCAAGGCCGAACAGGCTGCGGACGATGAAATAGAGCGCGACCACGGCAAGCACCGCGATCACGAACACATACTGGGATTTCATCCGCATCAAGCTGTCCCCGGCCCTAAGCGGTTCGCGAATCGGCGCCCGCTGTCTCCGCGCCCCCTATCCTGAGGTTTTGCGCTTTTCATGCCACCATAGCGCGAGCGCAAATGAAATCGCGGACAGGCTGGGAGCGTGATGGCTATTCTATCGGCCACGAACCTTAATAGCAGCATGACGCCCGCGTTTTCGGGCCATCCTGTGGCGCAGCGTACACGGTAAGGGGAAAACCGCCGGTGAAATACCTTCATACCATGGTCCGCGTGACCGATCTCGACGCCTCTCTGGACTTCTATTGCGACAAACTGGGCCTGGTGGAGGCGTCGCGCGCCGAGAATCCCGGCGGCCGCTTCACCCTGGTGTTCCTCAGCGCGCCCGGGGACGAGGTCGCGGTCAAGGCGGGCAAGGCGCCGATGGTTGAGCTGACCTACAACTGGGATCCCGAGCCCTACGACGGCGGCCGCAACTTCGGCCACCTGGCCTATGCCGTGGACGACATCTACGCGCTCTGCCAGCGGCTCAAGGACAAGGGCGTGACCATCAACCGCCCGCCGCGCGACGGCCGCATGGCCTTCGTCCGCTCGCCCGACAACATCTCTATTGAACTCTTGCAGGCAGGACCCGCCCTGCCGCCCGCCGAGCCGTGGTCGTCGATGCCCAACATCGGGGCCTGGTAGGGCCGCGACGCGCCCGGCGGCCGCGAACCTCCTGGCGGGGCCGCAACGCCAAGGTTGGATCTGCGGTCAGGCTGTGCTTGCGTGGCGGCGCGGGACGTGGCGGCGTGGCGGCATAAGGGGATCGGCATGGACTTCGAGGACTATCGGCGGCAGGACGCGGTGGGCCTGGCCGGGCTGGTGGCGCGGCGCGAGGTGAGCGCGGCGGAACTGCTGGAGGCGGCCGCGGCGCGGATGGCGCAGGTCAATCCGGCGATCAATGCGGTGACCCAGGACCTGACCGCCCGCGCCCGGGCCGAGACCCCGGCCCATGGGCCGCTGTCCGGCGTGCCCTTCCTGCTCAAGGACCTGGGCGTCACCCTGGCCGGCACGCCGACCACCGGAGGCTCGCGGATGTTCGCCGACGCGTTGGCGCCTGCCGACAGCGCGCTGGCCGCCGCCTATCGCGGCGCGGGGCTCTGCGTGTTCGGCAAGACCAATACCCCGGAGTTCGGCCTGTGGCCGGTGACGGAATCGGAGCTGCTCGGCGTCTGCCGCAATCCCTGGGACCTGAGCCGCACGCCGGGCGGCTCGTCGGGCGGCGCGGCGGCGGCGGTCGCGGCGGGCATCGCGCCGGCCGCCCACGCCAGCGATGGCGGCGGATCGATCCGCATGCCAGCCTCCTGCTGCGGCCTGTTCGGCCTGAAGCCCTCGCGCGGGCGGGTGTCGTTCGCCCCGCTCGGTGAAGGCTGGGCGGGCGCCTCGGTGCATCACGCCGTGACCCGCTCGGTGCGGGATTCGGCGGTGCTGCTGGACATCGCCTGTCAGCCGCAACCCGGCGACCCCTATTTCCTGGCCGCGCCGCATCGGCCCTTCGCCGAGGAGGTCGAGCGCGAGCCGGGACGCCTGCGCATCGGTTTCACCACGGCGGCCATGCAGGCGCCGGGGCTCGATCCGGAATGCGAAGCCGCCGTCCGCGACGCCGCGCGCCTGTGCGAAGATCTCGGCCACCACGTCGAGGAGGTGCGGATTCCCGGCGATGTGGCCGCCATGCCGGCCGCCGCCGGCGTGGTGATCTCCGCCAGCATCGCCGCCAGCCTGGAGGCCGAGGCCGCGCGTCGCGGCCGACCCATCGCCGAGGGCGATGTCGAGGCGCTGACCTTCGCCACCTATCGTCGCGGCCTGGCGGTCAGCGGCGCCGACTATGTGCGCGGCCTGACGGCCCTGCACGCCTACGCGCGGGCTCAGGCGGCGCTGTTCGCCACCTGCGACGTGCTGTTGCTCTCGACGCTGGGCCGCCCGGCCATCCCGATCGGCTGGATCACCGAGGACCCGCGGGCAATCGCCGAGCGGCTGTTCGCCTTCATGCCCAACACCCAGGCGTTCAACAACACCGGGCAGCCGGCGATGACCGTGCCCCTGGCCTGGAGCCGCGACGGCCTGCCCATCGGCGTGCAGTTCGTGGCCCCGATGGGGGAGGAGGCCAGGCTGTTCAATCTGGCGGGACAGTTGGAGTGGGCCCGGCCCTGGTTCGACAGGATCGCGCCCCTCTGATCCCGCCGATCCGTCGGGTCCCACCGCGCACAGTCCTTGCAATGCGCGGTCGATGGATCAGGTTCGTTCCAATTCGAAACAGACCCGGCGGCTGGCCGGCGGCGTCGCCGCGGCCATGGCCGCGTTGGCCGCCCTGGCCTTCACCAGCGGGGTCCTGCACAACCGCGCCCAGGCCGGCACATCCGCCGGCGGTCCTGGCGGCGGCTCGGCGGACGGCGGCCCGGCGGCCGAGGGCGGGCCGACCTCGAAGCCCCCTGGCGGCGGCGGAAGTGGCGGCGGATCGGGCGGCGCGGGCTCTTCGGGAGCAGGATCCCTGCCTCAGACCGGCGAGGCGCCGCACGGCCCCTATGGCCCCGGCGAAGGTTATGACCGCTCGTCGCATGACGTCATGCCCAATGGCGAAGACGGGCTGATGTCGCTGGTCGACTATGTCCAGGCGCTGGCCGCGGGCGACAACAATCCCAACCAGGGTGGCAAGCCGGGTCCCGACGGAGACCTCGGATTGGCGACAGAACCCGACGGATTCACCGCGGGCGCGGAGGGGACCGGCGGCGTTCCCAGCGGGGGCGGCGGGGGCGGCTCTGGCGGCGGGGGTGGTGGCGGCTCGGGCGGGGGCTCGGGCGGCGGCCCGACCCCGCCATCCGGCGGCCCGACCGGCCCGATCACGGATCCTGGCCCGGTTGGCGGCGTCTGCGTCGGCGCACTCTGCATCGACCCGCCCGCAGGCGGCCCGCCCGTGCTGACGCCGACCAGCTTTGGACCCACCGCCCCCGGCCCGGGCGGCCCCTTCACCCCGCCCGGAGGCGGATTTGAGCCGCTCCCGGTCGGCGGCGGTCCGGGCGACGGCCCCGCGGGGAGCCATGCTGGCGGCGTTCCCGAGCCGGCGACCTGGCTGATGCTGCTGGCGGGCTTCGCGGCTCTGGGCTCGGCCTTGCGCGCCCAGCCCCGCCGGGCTCAGGCTCGGGTCTGAGCTCAGGCCGTGCGCCGCCGCTGGATCAGGGCGGCGGCGACCACCCCCAGCGAAACCACCGCGATCAGCAGTGTCGAGACGGCGTTGATCTCTGGATTCACCCCCAGCCGCACCTGGCTGTAGAGCCGCATCGGCAAGGTGGTGGCGCCGGGGCCCGAGGTGAAACTGGCGATCACCAGATCATCCAGCGACAGGGTGAAGGCCAGCATCCAGGCCGCGGCCACGGCCGGAGCGATGGTCGGCAGGGTGACCTTCACGAAGGCCCCGACCGGCGTGCAGCCCAGGTCCTGGGCGGCTTCCTCCAGGCTTAGGTCGAAGGACGCCAGCCGCGCCTGGATGACCACCGTCGCGTAGCACAGCGTCACCGTGGCGTGGCTGACGGTCACCGTCCAGAAGCCGCGCGGCAGGTCCAGCGCCACGAACAGCAGCAGCAGCGATAGCCCAAGGATCACCTCCGGCATCACCAGCGGCGCATAGATCATTCCGGCCAGCAGCGTCCGGCCGGGAAATCGCGCCGAGCGCGCCAGCGTCACCGCCGCCAGGGTTCCCAGCACGGTGGCCGCCGTGGCCGAAACCAGGCCGACCCTCAACGTCACCCAGACTGCGTCGAGCATCTGGCTGTCCCGCGCCAGGGCCGCGTACCAGCGGATGGAGACGCCGCCCCACACGGTCACCAACCGGCTGGCGTTGAACGAATAGATCACCAGCAGGACGATGGGCCCGTAGAGGAAGGCCAGGCCCAGGACCACACTGCCCCAATTAAACGCCGAGGGGCCGCCGCTGCGGCCACGGCGGCTCACGACAGCACCTTGGCCTGCTGGCGCTGGAACAGCAGGATCGGCGCGATCAGCGTGGCCAGCAGCACCACGGCCACGGCCGAGGCGGCCGGCCAGTCGCGGTCGGCGAAGAACTCGGTCCAGATCGTGCGGCCCAGCATCAGGGTCTGCGATCCGCCGAGCAGGTCGGGGATCACGAACTCGCCGACCATCGGGATGAAGCACAGCAGGGCGCCGGCCGCCACGCCCGGCAGCGACAGGGGAAAGGTCACCCGCCAGAACGCGATGGTCGGCGTGCAGCCGAGATCCTCGGCCGCCTCGATCAGGCTCGCGTCCTGCCGCTCCAGCACCGCGTAGATCGGGAGCACCATGAACGGCAGATAGGCGTAGACAAGGCCGATGATCACGGCGGAGTCGGTGTTCAGCAGGTCGAGCGGCCCCAGGCGCAGGGTCCCCAGCGCCTGGTTCAGCAGGCCCGCCGGCTTGAGGATCGCGATCCAGGCGTAGATGCGGATCAGGAAGCTGGTCCAGAACGGCAGGATCACCGCCATCAGCAGGACCTGCCGCGCGCCGGCTGCGAACCGGCTCATGCCATAGGCGATGGGATAGCCGATCGCGAGCAGGATCGCCGTCGCCAGGCCTGCCAGCCGCACGCTCGACAGATAGGCCGCCAGATAGAGCCGGTCGCTGGCCAGTCGCCCATAGGTCTCGACGCTCAGTTGACGAACGAAGGCGCTCACCCCGCCCAGGCCCCGCGACAGGTCGAGTTGCGGCGCATAGGGCGGCATGGCCAGCACCGTGTGCGACAGCGACAGCTTGGCAACCAGCGCGAACGGCAGGGCGAAGAACAGCAGCAGCCACAGATAGGGCGCGAGGGCTGCGCGCCACGGTCGCCTCATGAGGTCAGCACCACGCCGGCGTCAGGGGCGTATCCGACCCAGGCAGGCGCGCCGACGCTCAAGCCCAGGGGCGGGCCGAGGTTGGCGCGGCTGACCAGGACCTTCTGGCCGTCGACCTGAACGACGTAGCGCGTGCGGTCGCCGAAATAGGCGATCTCGGTCAGCCGGCCGGCCATCGAGGCGGGGGTCGGGGCCGCCGTGAGGCGCATCGCCTCGGGCCGCACCGCCCGCCAGCCCGCGCCCTCGGTGAAGAGGTTGGTCTCGCCGAGGAAGCCGGCCACATAGCGGCTGGCCGGCCGCTCATAGACCTCGCGGGGCGGCCCCACCTGGACGATGCGGCCGGCCTGCATCACCGCCAGGCGGTCGGCGACCACCATGGCCTCGTCCTGGTCGTGGGTGACGATCAGAAAGGTCAGGCCCAGCCGCCGCTGCAAGGCCATCAGCTCCAGCTGGGTTTCTTCGCGCAGCTTGCGGTCGAGCGCCGCCAGCGGCTCGTCGAGCAGCAGGATCTGCGGGTTGGGGGCCAGCGCGCGGGCCAGCGCCACGCGCTGCTTCTGGCCGCCGGAGAGCTGGTCGGGCCGGCGGCGGTTGAGGCCCTCCAGCCGCACCAGGCTCAGCATCTCCTCGCGGCGGGGCCCGACGGCGGCCTTCGACCAGCCCTGCTGGCGCAGCCCGAACCCCACGTACGGCTCGACGTGGAGGTGCGGGAACAGGGCGTAGGACTGGAACATCATGCTCGACGGCCGCCGGTGCGGGGGCAGGCCGGCGATGTCCTGGCCGTTCAGCAGGATGCGGCCCGCGTCCGGCGCCTCGAAGCCGGCCAGCATCCGCATCAGCGTGGTCTTGCCGCAGCCCGACGGGCCCAGCAGCGCGAAGAACTCGCCGGCCCGGATATCCAGGTCCACCCCGTCGACCGCCACGACCTCGCCGAAGCGTCGGGTGACGCCTTCGAAACGCACGAGGGGCGCAGGCTCTCCGCTCACTGGCCGGTCAGGACGCGGGTCCACTGGCGGTTGACCTCGCGCAGCAGGGCCTGGTCCTTCGTCGTGGTGACGAACAACCGCCTCGCCAGTTCCGGCGGCGGATAGGCGCCGGGATCGTCGCGCACCGAGGCGTCCACCAGAGGGGTCGCGGCGGCATTGGCGTCGGCGTATTTCGTGAAGTTCGACGCCCGGGCGATGATCTCCGGCCGCAGCATGAAGGTCAGGAAGCTGTAGGCGGCCGCGGCGTTGGGCGCGTCGGCGGGAAGGGTGAAGACGTCGAACCACACCTGGCTGCCTTCCTTGGGCACGGCATAGGCCAGCCGGACCTTGGCCTTGGCCTCCTGGGCGCGGGCCTTGGCCTGCATCACGTCGCCGGAATAGCCGATGGCCACGCAGATATCGCCGTTGGCCAGCGCGTCGATATACTCGGACGAGTGGAACTTGCGCACATAGGGCCGTGCCTTCATCAAGAGGTCGGTCGCCGCCGCATAGTCCTTCAGGTCGTGCGAATTGGGGTCCTTGCCCAGGTAGTTGAGCGCCACGGCGTACATGTCTTCCGAGGCGTCGAGGAAATAGACCCCGCAGTCCTTCAACCTGGCCAGGTTCCGCGGGTCGAACACCACCGCCCAGCTGTCGATCTTCACCCCGGGCAGGCGCTTGGCGACAGCGTCGATGTTGTAGCCGACGCCGATGGTGCCCTGCATGTAGGGCACGGCGTACTTTGCCCCCGGATCGAACGGCGCCATGTGGGCCATGACGTCGGGCGCGAGGTTTTTCAGGCCGGGCAGCCTTGCCTTGTCGAGCGGCTGGATCGCCCTGGCTTCGATGTAGCGCGGCACATTGTGGTTGGAGGGGACCACCAGATCGTAGCCGGTGCGACCCTGCAGGACCTTGGTCTCCAGCACCTCGTTGGAATCGAAGGTGTCGTAGCGCACCTTGATCCCGGTCTCCCTGGTGAACTGGGCGAGCAGCGCCGGGTCGATATAGTCCGACCAGTTATAGATATTCAGTGTGCCGGACGCGGCCCCAGCACCATTGGTCTTGGCCGACGGCCCACACGCCGCCAGGGCAAGCGCCGTCGCCATAGATCCGAATCTCAGCCATTTCGGCATCGCCGCGCCCCCCAGGTCCCGGGGCAGTTATAGGGTGGGTACGGCGCGCCTCAACGCCAAAGCTTCCGGAGTTCGCCTATGCCGATCAACTGGACCGCGCTCAGCCCGATCCTGCTGCTGATCGTCTCCAACGTGTTCATGACCTTCGCCTGGTACGGGCAGCTGAATGTCAGACACCGGGCGCTGTGGACCATCGTTCTGATCAGCTGGGGGATCGCCTTCTTCGAATATTGCCTGGCGGTCCCGGCCAACCGCATCGGCCGCGCGGTCTATGATCCCGCCGAGCTCAAGGCCATTCAAGAGGTGATCACCCTGGTTGTTTTTGCGGTGTTCTCGGTGGCCTGGCTGAAGGAGCCGGTCACCCTGAATCACGCGCTTGGTTTCGCCTTCATCGGCCTGGGCGCCTTCTTCGTCTTCAAGGGGCCATTCTAGCCCCGCCGCCAGCATTGCGCCGGAGGTTTGCTGCAAGCCCTGGCGAACGTTTTGGCGAATTGCGGCGCCCGGCCTATAAGCCGCGCCTTCTCCCCCTTTCGAGAGCCGTCATGCCCCGCGTCCTGATCACGTCCGCGCTGCCCTACATCAACGGGATCAAGCATCTGGGGACGCTGGCGGGCTCGATGCTGCCGGCCGATGTCTACGCCCGCTTCCAGCGTGCGCGTGGCAATGAGACCCTTTACATCTGCGCGACGGACGAGCACGGCACGCCGACCGAACTGGCCGCCGCCGAAAAAGGTCAGGACCCCGCGACCTTCTGCGCCGAACAGCATGCCATCCAAGACGACCTGGGCCGCCGGTTCGGCCTATCCTGGGACCACTTCGGCCGCTCGTCCTCGCCCCAGAACCACAGGCTCACCCAGCGCTTTGCCCAGCAGCTGTGGGAGGCCGGCTTCCTCGAGGAGCGGGTGACCCAGCAGGTCTATTCCAAGGCCGACCGGCGGTTCCTGCCCGACCGCTATGTGATCGGGACCTGCCCGCACTGTGGCTATGAGGCCGCTCGCGGCGACCAGTGCGAAAACTGCACCCGCGTGCTGGACCCCGCCGACCTGTTGCATCCGCGCTCGGCGATCTCCGGATCCACCGACATTGAGATCCGCGATTCCAAGCACCTGTTCCTGCGCCAGAGCCTGTTCGCCGACAAGCTGCGCGCCTGGATCGACGCCAAGCGGGGCGGCTGGCCCTTGCTGGTCACCTCCATCGCGCTGAAGTGGCTGGACGAGGGGCTGCAGGACCGCGGCGTCACCCGCGACCTGGACTGGGGCGTGCCGGTCAACGCCGCCGACTGGGGCCCCAACCCGGACGGCGCGACCCCGGACATCGCGGGCCTAGCGGGCAAGGTGTTCTACGTCTGGTTCGACGCGCCCATCGAATATATCGCCGCGACCTGGGAGTGGGCGGACGCACGGGCCGCCACCGCCGGCAAGGGCGCCGCGCAGGAAGCCGACTGGGAACGCTGGTGGCGGCTGCCGCAGGCGTCCGACGTGACCTACGTGGAGTTCATGGGAAAGGACAACGTGCCCTTCCACACCGTGGGCTTTCCCTGCACCCTGATCGGCCTGAACGAAACGCGCGCGGCGGACGGCGCCTGGTCGCCGACTAGCAACGCGCCGTGGAAACTGGTCGACGAGCTGAAAGGCTTCAACTGGCTGGACTACTATGGCGGGCGGTTCTCGACCTCGCAGAACCGCGGCGTGTTCATGGACCAGGCGCTGGAGCTGCTGGCCCCCGACTACTGGCGCTGGTGGATCATCGCCAATGCGCCGGAGACCTCCGACGCCAGCTTCGTCTGGGAACAGTTCCAGGCCCAGGTGAACGCCGACCTGGCCGACGTGCTGGGCAACTTCGTCAACCGCATCTGCAAGTTCACCGAAACCCGGTTCGAGGGCGTGGTCCCGGCGGGGGGAGAACCCGGTCCCCTCGAGGTCAGGCTCGACGTCGATGTCCTGGCCAAGCTGCGCGAGCTTACCGAACACCTGGAGGCTCGTGAGTTTCGCAAGGCCTCGACCGCGATCCGCCAGCTTTGGGTGCTGGGCAATCAGTACCTTACCGAGGCCGCCCCCTGGACGGCGCTGAAGACCGATCCCGAGCGCGCCGCGGTCGCCGTGCGCACCGGGCTCAACCTCGTGGCCCTGTTCGCCAGGGTCGCCGAACCGTTCATTCCGTTCACCGCCGAAACCATCGCTCTGTCGGTCGGTGAGAGCGTCCCGGGCAGGTGGCCAGGCCTGACGGGGAAGGCGCCGTTGGACATGCTGCCCCCCGGCCGTCCGGTGAAAGCGCCCGAGGTGCTCTTCAAAAAGGTCGAGGACGATCAGGTCACCGCCTGGCGCGAACGCTTCGGCAGTTAGCACTACGGGGAACCCGAGCGTTCTACTTCCCCTTGCGCCGGACCACTTCGGAGGGCGCGATGTCCAGCGGTTTGGGCATGGCGGCGTTGTAGGCGCCGGTCTTGTCCAGATCGATGGCGACGGTGCGTGAGCCTTGCCAGATCATGTGCAGCGCCACATAGACGACGATCGCCAGGCCGAGGTAGCCGATCCAGCGGTGGCGGTGCAGCAGTTTGGCGATCCAGCTGGCGGCCAGTCCGGTGAGCGTGATCGACAGGATCAGGCCGGCCACCAGCACCATCGGGTGCTCGCGGGCCGCGCCGGCCACGGCCAGCACATTGTCCAGTGACATGGCCAGGTCGGCCAGCAGGATCTGGATCAGCGCCTGGCGCAGGGTCTTCGGCTTCGCCTGGTGCGCGGGCGTCCCGCCGATCTCCACCCCTGTCGCCGCCTCCAGCGCGGCCTCGCCCTCGGCGCTTTCCTCGCGGCCCTGGGCGCGCAGGTCGCGCCACATCTTCCAGCAGACCCACAGCAGCAGGATGCCGCCGGCCACCAGCAGGCCAACCACGTTCAGCAGCTGGGTGGTGATCAGCGCAAAGCCGATCAACATCACCACGGCCCCGGCCAGCCCCAGGACGATGGCGCGGCGGCGCTGATGCGGCGGCAGCCCGGCGGCGGCCATGCCCACGGCCACGGCGTTGTCGCCGGCCAGCGCCAGGTCAATCAGCACCACCTGGACAAAGGCGGCCAGGGCGCCGGCGGTCAAGAGGTCGGACAGTTGCATCGCCCCTGAATGCGACAGGGGGCGCTTGGCTGCAAGCTACCGCCCCCTGGGACGCGACGCCTCATACATCGCCACGGCGGCCGCGGCCGAGACGTTCAGGCTCTCGAAGCCGCCCGGCATGGGGATCCGGGCCAGTTCGTCACAGTGTTCGGCCACCAGCCGGCGCAAGCCCTCGCCCTCGGAGCCCAGCACCAGAACGGTGGGGGCGCCGTCCAGCACGTCGCCAAGATCCTTGTCCGCCTCGCCGGTGAGGCCCACCGCGCGCCAGCCGGCGTCGGTCAGCTCGTCCAGCGCCCGCGACAGGTTGACCACCCGGGCCGTGGCGATCCGGTCGACCGCGCCGGCCGCGGCCTTGGCCAGGGCTCCGGTGAACCGCGGCGCGTGCCGGTCCTGCAGCACCACGCCGACCGCGCCGAAGGCCGCGGCCGAGCGCAGGATGGCGCCGACGTTCTGCGGATCGGTGACGCTGTCGAGCATCAGCAGCACCGCGCCGGGGCGGGGCTCGAAGTCGGCCAGGTCGGCGGGCTCTAGCACCGCCCCGCGCACCGCCACGCCCTGGTGAATCGCGCCTTGCGGCAGGCGCTGGGCGATCTGCTGGTTGTCAGCCTGCTGCAGCACCGGCAGGGCCCCGAATTTCGCCAGGACCTGCTTGATCCGTTCGGGCGTCGCCAGGATCAGTTCGGGCGCGCCGCGCGCGGGATTGGCGAGCGCCGCCTCGACCGCGTGCCAGCCCCAGATCCAGTCATCGGCCACCGCCTCCGGACGTCGCGAAAAACTCCCGTGGGGGCGCTTGCTCCGGCCTTTCCGGGCGTCGTTGCGTTCGGGGGACGAGGCCACTATAAGACGCGCTCCAAATTGGGGCCCCGGACGGGCAGCCGCCTTGGGAACCGTGGGTTGGGCGCTGTTATGCCCCGCGCGCGCCCTGGCGGAAGCCTTTTGTTCGAGGTCTCGGTGTGGCTCCGAGCGCGAGGGGGAATGTCCCGAGCGGCAAAGGGGGGGGACTGTAAATCCCCTGGCGTAGCCTTCGTAGGTTCGAGTCCTACTTCCCCCACCACGCCTCGGCGCTATAGGAGACGGATATCGCGGGTATAGCACAGTGGTAGTGCAGCAGCCTTCCAAGCTGAATATGCGGGTTCGATTCCCGCTACCCGCTCCAGGTTAGTTGAAACGCAAACGCCCGCAGGACCCGATGGCCAAAGAGAAGTTCGAACGCAACAAGCCGCACTGCAACATTGGCACGATTGGCCATGTTGACCACGGCAAGACGACGCTGACGGCGGCGATCACGATGATCCTGGCGAAGGCGGGCGGGGCCAAGGCGATGGCGTACGCCGACATTGACGCGGCGCCGGAGGAGAAGGCGCGCGGGATCACCATCAACACGGCGCACGTGGAGTACGAGACGAAGAACCGTCACTACGCCCACGTCGACTGCCCGGGCCACGCGGAC
>NZ_JANMBF010000067.1:0-4320 GCF_031360265.1 Phenylobacterium sp. | reverse complement strand
TGGGCCAGCGGCGCCAGCGTGGGATGTACGCGCACCAGCACGCCCTCCGCAGAGCGGTCAGCCGACGCCACCAGCTTGATCCGATAGCCCAGGTCCCGGGCCAGCTGGATGTCCAGCAGTTCGACGCTTTCGATCCCCTCGATCTCGGCGGCGGCGTAGTTGGGGGCGCAACCGAACGCCAGCGCCGCCAGGATGGTGATCTTGTGGGCCGCATCGAAGCCGCCCACGTCCATGGTCGGGTCGGCCTCGGCGTAGCCCAGCCTCTGGGCCTCGGCCAGCACCTCGGCGAACGCGCGGCCCGTGGCCTCCATCTCGGTCAGGATATAGTTGCAGGTGCCGTTGAGGATGCCGGCGATCGAGCGGATCTCGTCGCCGACCAGGGATTCGCGGACGATCTTCACCGCCGGCACCCCGCCCATGACCGCGGCCTCGAACAGCAGGGGAACGCCCCGCGCTTCGGCCAGCGCCGCCAGTTCAGCCCCGTGTTCCGCGATCAGCGCCTTGTTGGCCGTGACCACCGGCTTACCGGCCTTGAGCGCGGCTTCCACCGCGGCCTTGGCCGGGCTGTCCGAGCCGCCGATCAGCTCGACGAAGATGTCGGTTTCCGCCGATGTCGCCAGCGCCACCGGATCGTCGAACCAGGGCAGGCTGGAGATGTCGAACGGCCGCGGCCGCGAGCGCGAGCGCGCCGAGACGCCGGTCACCACCGCCCGCCCGCCCGCCGGGGCGAACGCCGGGCTGTCGGCCAGGAACGTGAGCAGCCCGGCGCCGACGGTGCCAAGGCCCGCGACGCCGACGCGCCAGGTCTTTGCGTGGCTCATTGCACCGCCAATGCGTTGTGGTGCCGCGCCAGGATCTCGTCGGCATTGCTGAGGAACTTCTTCACATTGCGGGCGGCCTGGCGGATGCGGTGCTCGTTCTCGACCAGGCCGACGCGCACAAAGCCCTCGCCATATTCGCCAAAGCCGACGCCGGGCGCCACGGCGACGCCGGCCTCCTCAATCAGCAGTTTCGAAAACAGCAGCGACCCGGCCTCCTTGAACGGGTCGGGCACCGGCGCCCAGGCGAACATCGAGGCCTGGGGCGACGGGATGTCCCAGCCGGCCCGCTTCATGGTCGACACCAGCACGTCGCGGCGGGCCTTGTAGATCGCCCGGATCTCGTCGACGCAGTCCTGAGGACCGTTGAGCGCGGCGGCCGCCGCCACCTGGATCGGGGTGTAGGCGCCATAGTCGAGGTAGGACTTCACCCGCGCCAGCGCCGCGCAGATCCGTTCGTTGCCGACCACCATGCCCACTCGCCAACCGGCCATGGCGTAGGTCTTGGAGAGCGAATTGACCTCGACGGCGATCTCCTTGGCGCCCTCGACCTGCAGCACCGAGGGCGGCGGGTTGTTGTCGAAATAGATCTCCGAATAGGCGATGTCGGAAATCACCAGCATGTCGTGCTTGCGGGCCAGCGCGATGGCGTCGCGGTAGAAATCCAGGTCGACGCACTGGGCCGTCGGGTTTGACGGATAGCTGAGGATCAGCACGGTGGGCGGTGGGGCCGAGTGTTTCACCGCCCGGCTGACGCCTGACAGATACTCCTGCGGCGATCCCGCCGGAACGTGGCGGATCACGCCGCCGGCCATGATGAAGCCATAGGCATGGATCGGATAGGCCGGGTTGGGGCAGACGATGACGTCGCCCGGCGCGGTCAGCGCCTGGGCGAGGTTGGCGAACCCCTCCTTCGACCCCAGCGTGGCGATCACCTCGGTGTCGGGGTTCAGCTTCACGCCGAAGCGCCGGTCGTAATAGCCGGCCATGGCCCTACGCAGGCCGACGATCCCCTTGGAGGCGGAATAGCGCCCGGCCTTGGGGTCGCGGGCGGTCTCGATCAGCTTGTCGACGATGTGCTTGGGCGTCGGCATGTCGGGATTGCCCATGCCGAAGTCGATGATGTCGACGCCCTCGGCGCGCAGGCGCGCCTTGATGCGGTTGACCTCCTCCCGGACGTAGGGCGGGAGGCGTCGGATGCGGTGGAAATCGGGGGTCATGTGAGGGATCTTGCGCCGCGAGGGGCCCGAGTGCGGCTGTCTTCGAAGGTGGAGGCGGGCATCGATCGTCTCCGGGCGGGAGCCAACCAAGCCATGGTTCGATGAATTTTCAGCCTCCGCGGGCCCTATCTCTTGGGCGACGGAGGCGGTGTCGCTCGCCGTCGAAGCTCCTTGGCGAACGCCTCGGTGTCGGCTGCCTGGCCGGGAACGGCGTCCGGCCCCGCGGCCGCCCGGATCTCGGCGGCGAAGGCGTCGGTGTTCCGCAGCGTCCAGCTGTCATCGGCCGTGTCGCGGACCAGTTCGGCCGCCGCAGCGTCGATCCCGGCCGCCTGGACGCCGTACTGGCGATGCGGCCGCAGGTCCTTGGGGACCGCCGGAATCGAGGCGAACGTCGGATAGGCCGCGTCCGGGCGCACGCTCCTGGCCACTTCCGACGCCACCGGCGAGCGTGGATCGACCCTGGCGTCGGCGAACGGATTGCCGACGCAGCCGCTCAGCAACGGGCCCAGCACCAGGCCCAGCACCGGGCCCAGCACCAGGCAACGACCGCCCGCCGCCACCCGCCGCAAGGCCAGGCCGCGAGGCTCATCGTTCACAAAAGGGCTCGACCGCGTGCGCATTTTCCGGTCCGGTCTTATGCGATGATGGCGACAGGCGAAAGAGCGCGCGCGCGTTCACCGCCGGGAGGAAACTGAGATGAGCGAGCCAACCTCGCCGACGAAGGCTGGTCAGGGCAAGGCCGCAAAGGGCAAATCCGGGAAGGGCAAGGCAAAGGCCAGGTCCACCGTGCAGGTCTCCCCGAAGGCTGCCGCCAAGGCCAGGGCCGAGCCGGAGCCGGCGCGCGCGGCCTCAGGACCGCCGCCCCTGGACGTCGCCGCCTTGACCGGTGACCAGCGGGCCCAGGTCGAGAAGCTGTCGATGAACCTCGCCCGCGCCGCGCTCACCGCCCAGGGCGCGATCGCCGAGATGGCGCTGCGTCAGGCCGATCGGCCCGCCGCCCTGTCGCCCGATCCGTTCCATGTGGCCCCGGCGCTGACCGAGGTGATGGGCCGGCTGGCCGGCCAGCCCGATCGGCTGATGCGCGCCCAGGGCGACCTCTTCGCCCGCTACCTGGACCTGTGGCAGTCGGCCGCCCGGCGCATGGGCGGCGAAGCGCCCGACCCGGTGGCCAGTCCAGCCCGTGGCGACAAGCGATTCGCCGATCCCGACTGGGCCGAGAACCCGGTGTTCGACGTCATCAAGCAGTCCTACCTGCTCACCGCCAACTGGATGAACGGGCTGGTGGCCGACGTCGACGGCGTCGACCCGATGGTCAAGCGCCGGGTCGAGTTCTTCATGAAGATGCTCACCGACGCCTTCTCGCCGTCGAACTTCCTGGCCTCCAATCCCGCCGCCCTGCGCGAGGTCATGGCCACCGGCGGCGAGAGCCTGGTGCGCGGCATGGAGAACTTCGCCGCCGACCTTGATCGCGGCGGCGGGCAGCTGTCGATCGCCCAGACCGACTATGAGATGTTCAAGATCGGCGAGAACGTCGCCACCGCCCCCGGCAAGGTGGTGTTCCGCAACGAAATCATCGAGCTGCTGCAGTTTTCTCCGACGACGGACAGCGTCTGCGAGATCCCGCTGCTGATCTTCCCGCCCTGGATCAACAAGTTCTACATCCTCGATCTGCGGCCCGAGAACTCGATGATCCGCTGGCTTTCTGCGCAAGGCATCACCGTGTTCGTGGCCTCCTGGGTGAACCCGGACGCGACGCTCTCGACCCGCACCTTCGAGGACTACATGCGCGAGGGCATCTATGCCGCCACGGAGGCGGTGATGACCCAGTGCGGGGTCGAGCAGGTCAACACCGTCGGCTACTGCATCGGCGGCACCCTGCTCTCCTCGACGCTGGCCCACATGGCCGCCAAGAACGACACCCGGATCGCCTCAGCGACCTTCTTCGCCGCCCAGCAGGATTTTTCCGAAGCCGGCGACCTTTTGCTGTTCACCAACGAGGACTGGCTGAGCGACCTGGAAAAGAAGATGGACGAGGGCGGCGGGGTGCTGTCGGGCCAGACCATGGCCGACACCTTCAATGCGCTCAGGGCCAACGACCTGATCTGGTCGTTCTTCGTCAACAACTACCTGCTGGGCAAGGAGCCCAAACCCTTCGACCTGTTGTTCTGGAACTCCGACCAGACCCGGATGCCCAAGACCCTGCACATGGACTATCTGCGCCGCTTCTACGGCGACAACGCCCTGGCCAAGGGCGAGTACGTGCTGGACAACGTGCGCCTCGA
>NZ_JANMBF010000053.1:0-26172 GCF_031360265.1 Phenylobacterium sp. | reverse complement strand
GAGGGCGAGTTCGCCTCGCGCATGGGCCTGCCCGGCGTGCCGGCGATCGCCGAGAAGATTATGCTGGAGCGGGACCTGGCGCTGGTGGAGCTGACCGGGGCCCGGCTGCTGGTCGACCAGCTGACCACCGCCGACGCCCTGGAGAGCTTTCGGCGCGGGCGGGACAAGGGCCTGCCGGTCACCGCCACCACCTCGATCAACCACCTGTCGTTCAACGAGATCGACATCGGCGACTACCGCACCTTCTGCAAGCTCGACCCGCCGCTGCGCAGCGAGGACGACCGCCAGGCGGTGATCGAGGCCGTGGCCTCGGGCCTGATCCAGATCGTCGTCTCGGCCCATGCGCCGGCGCCCGCCGAGGACAAGCGGCTGCCCTATGACGAGGCCGCGCCCGGCGCTGTGGGGTTGCAGACCCTGCTGCCCGCGCTGCTGACCTTTCATCACGAGGGCCGCATCCCGCTGATCGACCTGATCCGCACGGTGACCTGCGCGCCGGCCGGCCTGCTGGGCCTGGCGTCCGGCCGGCTGGCCAAGGGGGCTCCGGCCGACCTGGTGCTCTGCGATCTGAACGCGCCGCTGATCATCGACGCCGACCAGCTGATCTCCAAGTCGAAGAACTCGCCGTTCGACGGCCGCCGTCTGCAGGGCAAGGTGCTGCGGACGGTGGTGGATGGGCGGACGGTGTTCGGAGGCTGAGGGTCGCGCGGCTACCGGGCCTCTTGGGTCTTCAGGCTGTCGCGCAGTTCACGGCGCAGGAACTTGCCGCTGGCGTTGCGTGGCAGGGGCGTATCGAGGATCCAGATGTAGCGGGGGATCTTGTGGCGGGCGGTGAGCGCCGCGCAGTGCTCGCGCAGCGCCTCGGCCGTCACCGCCTGGCCCGGCCGCATCACCACCGCCACGCCGACCTCCTCGCCCAGGCGGTCGTCGGCGACGCCGAAGACGCTGCACTCGGCGACGCCGTCGTGCTGGTGCAGCACCGCCTCGACCTCGGCGCAGTAGATGTTCTCGCCGCCGCGCAGGACCATGTCCTTCTTGCGGTCGACCAGGAAGATGAACTGGTCCTCGTCAACGTAGGCCACGTCGCCGGTGTGCAGCCAGCCGTCGGTGATGGACTCCGCCGTCGCGTCCGGGCGATTGATGTAGCCCTTGATCACCGGCGCGCCCTTGACCCACAGCTCGCCCGGCTGGCCCGGCGGCAGGGCCTCTCCGGCCTCGCCGACGATGCGCACGTCGAAGGTGGGCATGGCCCGGCCGCAGCTCGCCGGCTTGTCGACGAAGAAGTCGCCGGCCACCGCGGTGATGATGCCGCAGGTCTCGGTCATGCCGTAGCCGGTGTTGGGCCGGGCAGTGGAGACGGTCGCGTCGATCTTGGCCACCAGGTCCGGCTGCAGCTGCGCCCCGCCGCCGCCGACGCTGAGCAGGCTGGATGTGTCGTAGTCGCCGAAGTTCGGGTGGGTGACCAGTTCCCGGGCCATGACCGGCACGCCGCTGACCCCGCTGACCCGCTCGCGCTGGATCATCTCCAGAGCCTCTGTGGCGTCCCAGCGGTACATCAGGACCATCTTGCCGCCGGCCGCGGTGGTGGCATAGGCCGCGCAGTTGTTGGCGGTAACGTGGAACAAGGGCGTGGTGATCAGCGTCACGGGAATCGGCGGCGGCGCGGTCGGATCGATCGCGACACCGGTCGCCCTGGCGGTCGCCCTGGCGGTCGCCAGAGCCTGGACCTGGCCGGAGAAGATCATGTTGAACAGGTTGGAGATGCATCCCCGATGGGTGAGCTGGGCGCCCTTGGGAAAACCCGTCGTGCCGGAGGTGTAGAAGATGCAGGCGTCGGCGTCGGGATCGACCTCGACCTGGGGCAGGTCTCCGCCATGGGCGACCACGTCGACCCAAGGAACCGAACCGGCGGGCGCATTGTCGGCGCGGACGGCGACCAGCAGCGCGTGGCCCAGAATCTGCGGCTGTTCGGCCAGGCGGGCGATCCGCTCGGCGTCGGCGAACAGCACCTTGGGCTGGGCGTCGCCCAGGCCATAGGCCATCTCGGTCGCGGTCCACCAGGCGTTCATGCCGACCACGGCGACGCCGATGCACGTCGCGGCCCAATAGATCAGCATCCATTCCGGATAGTTGCGCATGGCGATGGCGATGCGATCTCCGGGCGCGACGCCTAGGCTGATCATCCAGTTGGCGACGCTGGCGACCTGGCGGTGAGCCTCGGCATAGGTCATCCGCTCGTCGCCATAGACCAGATAGTCGCGCTCGGAGAAGGCGGCGGTGGATAGCCACAGCGCCCGCACGCTGGGCGGGGCGTGGCGGAACGCCTTGAGGCGCGCACCCCGCACCTCGATCTCAGTGATCTCGAACGGCGCGCCCGGCGCGGTGAGATCGGCCCATGCCTGATTGAGTTCCGCGTAATGCATCCTGGCCCTGCCGTGGTTGTGCGTTTCATCCCGGCTCTTGTGGCCGCTTGATCGGCCACTTAGGCGATGGGAGGCCTGCAAAGGAAGCCCATGGCCTCGGCGCCGGAGCAAAATTCTCGCCGTCGCATCACGAGAGGGTCGGCGAGCCCGCCAACGCAACGCCGCTTTCGCCGCCGACGCCCAGGCGCTACGATTCCGGTGCGAGGGCGCGTCCATGTTCGAAAACCTGACCAGCATCCAGATCGCCGCCGCCCTGATCGGCGGCTACCTTCTGGGCTCGATCCCGTTCGGCGTGGTCGTCATGAAGGCGGCCGGCGCCGGCGACCCTCGGGCCATCGGCTCGGGCAATATCGGGGCGACCAACGTATTGCGCAGCGGCCGGCGGGGACTGGCGGCGCTGACCTTGTTGGGCGACGGCGGCAAGGGCGCGGTCGCCGTGCTGATCGCCTGGCTGGCGACGCGCAACGTCGGCGACGAGGCGCAGGCCACACTGACAGCGATCGCGGGCGGCGCAGCCTTTGTGGGCCATCTGTATCCGGTCTGGCTCGGCTTCAGGGGCGGCAAGGGCGTGGCGACCTTCTTTGGGACCCTGATCGCCGCGGCCTGGCCGGTCGGCCTGCTCGCCGGCGCGACCTGGATCGCCATGGCGGTCCTGTTCCGCTTTTCCTCGCTGGCGGCGCTCGCGGCCGTGGCGCTCGGCGTCATCTATTCAGCGCTGCTGTTTCACCGACCTCTCCCGGTGACGATCCTGTCCGCAGGCATGGCTCTTCTGGTCTTCCTCCGCCACGCGGCCAACATCCGGCGCCTGTTGGCGGGCGAAGAGCCACGCATCGGCGGATCGAAGACGGATGGGTCGGCGGCAGACAATCTCGGCCATAACGGCGGGCCGAAGCTTGAAAGCCAGGCCGACTACTACGGCGACGACAAGAGCGGCCCGACGAAAGCATGAGCGAACTCTCCGGCGCCCAGCGGCGCGACTGGCTGCGCCTGGCGCGGACCGAGAACGTCGGCCCGGTCACCTTCGACCAGTTGCTGCGGCGGTTTGGGACGGCGGGGAAGGCGCTGGCCGCCCTGCCCGACCTGGCCCGCCAGGGCGGCCGGTCCGGCCTGAAGCTCGCCAGCGAGGCGGCCATCGACAAGGAACTGGCCGACGGCGCGGCGCTGGGCGCGCGGCTGATCGCGGCCTGCGAGCCCGAGTTTCCCCAGGCGCTGGCCGCGCTGGACCCGCCACCGCCGCTGATCTGGGCGCGTGGACGAGTCGAACTGCTGGACCGCCCTTGCGTCGCCATCGTCGGCGCCCGGGTGGCCTCGGCGGCGGGACAACGGTTCGCGCGCGGGCTGGCGTCGGAACTCGGCCAGGGCGGGCTGGTGGTGGTCTCGGGCCTGGCGCGCGGGATCGACGCCGCGGCGCATGAGGGCGCCCTGCCCACCGGCACGGTGGCGGTGCTAGGCGGCGGCGTGGACGACGTCTATCCGCCGGAACACAGCGGGCTATATCGGCGCATCGCCGAGACCGGCTGCGTGGTGTCCGAGAGCGAGCCTGGCCGCGCGGCGGTGGCGCGCGACTTCCCACGCCGCAACCGGATCATCTCCGGCCTGTCGCGGGCCGTGGTGGTGGTCGAGGCCGAGTTGCGCTCCGGCTCGCTGATCACCGCGCGGCTGGCCGCCGAGCAGGGGCGCGAGGTGCTGGCGGTGCCGGGCTCGCCGCTGGATCCGCGCGCCAAGGGGACCAACGACCTGATCCGCCAAGGCGCGGCGCTGTGCGAAGGCGCCGAGGACGTGCTGCGCGCGCTGGAGGGCCTACGCGGCTTCCGCGAGCCGGAGCGTAGCGGCTATGTCGGAGCCCCCGCGCCCGATCCCGACGACCGGCTGCGGGCCGCGGTGGCCGCCCTGCTCTCGCCCACCCCGGTCTCCCGCGACGAGATCGTCCGCGCCACCGGCGCCCCCGGGCCGCAGGTTTACGCCGCGCGGGTCGACCTGGCGCGGGCCGGCCGCTGCGAGCTGTTGCCGGGCGGGATGGTCGCGACCGGTTGAGGCCGCAAATTCACCGCAAGCCCGCGAAATACTCCTGGCTGGGACCGGGTCCGACATGAGGACCCACGACACGTCGGAGACCTTCTATGAAGCTCAGGATCGCGATCACCCTGGCCGCGCTGGCGATAGCCGGCTCGGCGGTTGCCCAGCCCGCCGCCGAGCCGGGCGGGTCCGGCGGCCCCTCGCCGGAAATGATGGCGGCGCGGCAGGCCATGCGCCAGGCCTGCGCGGCGGACGTCAAGACGCTCTGCGACGGCAAGATGGGCCGCGAGGCGATGATGTGCCTGCGCGACAACGCCGCGAAGGTCGGCGCGCCCTGCAAGGAGGCCATGGCCAAGATGATGGCCGCGCGGCGTCCGCCCGCGGGCTGATCGGGCGGACCGGCGGCTTGACGGCTGATCCCCTCGTGCGGCATGGCGAAAAAAGAGCCCCTTTAGGGGGCTCCGCGCAAAGCGCCTTCAAGGGCCGTTGACAGGGGCTAGGGGCCGCCCCCACTTTCCGCGTCCTTCAAGCGACCCGGCCGCGCCGGGCGCCTAGCCATGGAACGACAGACCCCGCCCGCATGAACATTGTCGTCGTCGAGAGCCCGGGCAAGGCCAAGCCCATCAACAAATACCTCGGCCCTGACTACAAGGTGCTGGCCTCCTACGGCCACGTCCGCGACCTGCCGGCCAAGGACGGCTCGGTGCGGCCGGACGACGACTTCGACATGAGCTGGGAGGTGGACGCCAAGTCCGCCAAGCGGCTGAACGAAATCGCCGAGGCGACGCGGGGCTGTGACAAGCTGATCCTGGCCACCGACCCCGACCGCGAGGGCGAGGCCATCTCCTGGCACGTGCTGGAAGTGCTCAAGCGCAAAAAGGGCGCGCTGGCCGGCGTGACCGTCCAGCGGGTGACCTTCAACGCCATCACCAAGAGCGCCGTCACCGAGGCCATGAAGGCCCCTCGCGACATCGACATGGAGCTGGTGGACGCCTACCTGGCGCGCCGCGCCCTGGACTATCTGGTGGGCTTCACCCTGTCGCCGGTGCTCTGGCGCAAGCTGCCGGGCTCACGCTCGGCCGGCCGCGTGCAATCGGTGGCGCTGCGGCTGGTGGTCGACCGCGAGATCGAGATCGAGAAGTTCCGCACCCAGGAGTACTGGACCGTAGAGGCCGACGTCTCGGCCGGCGGCGACCCGTTTCTCGCCCGCCTGACCAAGCACCTGGGCAAGCGGCTCGCCAAGTTCGACCTGGGCGGCGAGACCGCCGCGTTCGCCGCCCGTGACGCGGTGAAGGCCGCGACCTTCACCATCACCGCGGTCGAGAAGAAACCCGCGCGCCGCTCGCCGCCGCCGCCCTTCACCACATCGACCCTGCAGCAGGAGGCCAGCCGCAAGCTGGGCTTCAACGCGCAGCGAACCATGCAGGCCGCCCAGCGGCTCTATGAGGGCATCGACATTGGCGGCGAGACCGTCGGCCTGATCACCTATATGCGGACCGACGGCGTGCAGACCGCCCCCGAGGCGCTGGACGAAGCCCGCAGCGTCATCGGCGGGCTCTATGGTCGCGACTATGTGCCGGAGAAGGCGCGGATCTACGCCACCAAGGCCAAGAACGCCCAGGAAGCCCACGAGGCGATCCGCCCGACCAGCCTGGCGCGCAACCCCGGCAAACTTCGCCTCGATCCCGACCTCGGGCGGCTATACGAGCTGATCTGGAAGCGGATGATCGCCTCGCAGATGGAGAGCGCCCGGATCGAGCGGACCACCATCGACCTCGACAGCGCCGACGGCCAGACGGCGTTGCGCGCCTCCGGCGACGTGACGCTCTTCGACGGCTATCTGGCGGTCTATGAGGAAGGCCGCGACGATGCCGATGACGAGGCGGTCAGCAAGCTGCCGGCGGTGACCCAAGGCGCCGCCGCCAAGGTGATCGCCACCCGCGCCGACCAGCATTTCACCGATCCGCCGCCGCGCTATTCGGAAGCCAGCCTGGTCAAGAAGATGGAGGAACTCGGCATTGGCCGGCCCTCGACCTACGCCTCGGTGCTGACCGTGCTGCGCGACCGTGAGTATGTGCGGATGGACAAGAACCGGTTCATTCCAGAGGACAAGGGCCGGCTGGTGACGGTGTTCCTGGAGGAATTCTTCCTCCGCTACGTCGAGTACGATTTCACGGCGGACCTGGAGGAGAAGCTCGACAAGGTCTCGGCCGGCGAGCTCGACTGGAAGGTGTTGCTGCGGGAATTCTGGAAGGACTTCCACCCGAAGACCGAGGAGATCCTGGGTCTCACCACGCGCCGGGTGCTGGACGACCTCGATGCGGCCTTGGCGCCCTTCCTCTATCCGGCGAAGGCCGACGGGTCCGACCCGCGCACCTGCCCGACCTGCGGCGCCGGCCACCTGAGCATGAAGACCAGCCGGTTTGGCCCCTTCGTCGGCTGTTCCAACTATCCGGAATGCCGCTTCACGCGCCCGATCGGCCAGGCGGACGACGGCGAGACGCCTTCCGGCGACCGCGAGCTGGGCACGGATCCCGACACGGGCCTGATCGTGTTCCTGAAGTCTGGCCGGTTTGGAGCCTATGTGCAGCTGGGCGATGGGGAAAAACCAAAGCGCTCAAGCCTGCCAAAAGGCTGGTCGGCGCCGGACATGGACCTGGAAAAAGGCCTGCGCCTCTTGCGCCTGCCGCGCGAGGTGGGCCTGCACCCGGAAGACAGCCAGCCGATCCTGGCCGGCATCGGCCGCTTCGGGCCCTTCGTGCTGCACGCCGGGACCTATGCCAACCTGTCAGGCGCGGACGAGGTGTTCGAGGTCGGCCTGAACCGGGCCGTCACCCTGCTGGCCGAGAAACGCGCCGGCGGCGCGGGTCGGCGCGGCGAGGCCACGGCGCTGAAGGACCTGGGCGCGCATCCCGGCGACGGCGCCCCGGTCCGCGTGCTCTCCGGTCGCTATGGCCCCTATATCAAGCACGGGGCGACCAACGCCAACGTACCCCGCGGGACCGATCCGGCGGCAGTGACGATGGAGCAGGCCGTTCTGCTGCTGGCCGAACGGGCGGCCAAGGGCGGCGGCGGCAAAAAGAAGCCTGCGCGGACGGCGAAGGCCAAGGCCAAGGCCGCGCCGAAGGCGGCGACGGCCAAGGCGCCCGCGAAGAAGAAGGCGGCGGCGAATAAGGCCAAGGCCTCAGCCTAAACTACGGTCATCCCCGCGAAGGCGGGTGTTGGGGAACTTGCATGCCCGTCGCACACGCCAATGGCGTCGACCTCTTTTTCGAGCGCGCCGGGTCCGGGCCTCGGCTGTTGTTCATCTCCGGGACGGGCGGCGATCTGCGAAACAAGCCCAACGTGTTCGACGGGCCCCTGGCGAAAGCGTTCGACATCCTGGCCTACGACCAGCGCGGACTCGGTCGGTCAGAAAAGCCCGACGTGGCCTATTCAATGGCCGACTATGCCGATGACGCCGCGGCCATGATCCAGAGCCAGGGCTGGAACGAGGCCCTGGTGATCGGGGCCTCGTTTGGCGGGATGGTGGCCCAGGAACTGGCGATCCGTCACCCAGCCCGCGTGACGCGCCTGGTGCTGGCCTGCACCTCGCCAGGCGGGGCCGGTGGGGCTTCCTTCCCGTTCCATGAGATCGACCACCTGAGGGGTGAGGCTCGCGCCCGCCACATGATCCCGATCTCCGACACCCGCCGCGACGACGCCTGGGCCAAGGCGCATCCCGACCAGTACGCCCTGTTCGTCGCCATGGGCGCGGCGGACTCTTTCGCCGACGAGCCGGGTCACGCCATGGGCGCGCGGCGCCAGCTCGAGGCGCGCGCCACGCACGACACCTGGGACCGGCTGCCGGCCATCGCCTGTCCGGTGATGATCGCCGCCGGCCGCTACGACGGGATCGCGCTGCCAACCACGCAGGAGAAGATGGCCGCGCGGATCCCCGGCGCAACGCTGCAGTGGTTCGAGGGCGGGCACATGTTCCTGATCCAGGACCGCACCGCGGCTCCGGCCATGGCAGCGTTTCTGACGCAGGCCTAGCTTTCGGAAGCCGCAGGCCCTATATCGCGGCTGCGCAGCGTCGGCCCCAGAGGTCGCGCCGAGTGCGAACGCCCCGGATAGACGGGGTCGCCGCCGGGTTTCGCGCCCCCCTTCACCCGACACTCAAGACACCCAACGAAAGGTGCTAAGCACCCCCTATGCCAAAGACCCGCGCCCCCAAGGGCTCCCGATTCCAGAACAACCCCGCCGGCAAACCTGTCGGCCATTCTCCGGCGGCGCCCCCCTCCGCCAAGCCGACCCCGAAGGCCGCACCCCGGCCGCCGCGCGGGATTCCCGATCGCGACACCCTGCTGACCTACGTTCGCGAGAGCGCCGAAACCGACAAGGCGGCCATTGCCCAGCACTTCGGCCTGAAGGGCGAGGAGCGCCGCGCTCTGCGTCAGATGCTCCAGACCCTGGAGGCCGAGGGCGCGCTGGGCCGCCGCGGACGCCGCGGCTTCGCCGAGGCCGGCGCCCTGCCAGAAGTCGGCGTCGTCGATGTGATCGAGCGCGACAACGACGGCGACCTGTTCGTGAAGCTGACCAAGGGCGACGACGCCCCCCTGGTCGCCCTGGCCCCGGACCGCAAGGGCGACAGCGGTCCCGCGCCAGGCATCGGCGACCGGCTGCTGGTGCGCTTCGTCAAGCTGGAGAGCGGCGAGCACGAGGCGCGCGTGATCAAGTCCCTGGGGGCCGGCGGCCAGCGCGTGCTGGGCGTGATCCGCAAATCGCGGCACGAGGTCCGCGTCGAGCCGGTGGACCGCCGCTCGAAGGACAGCCTGCTGCTCACCGATCCACAGGCCCACAGCCTGCGTGACGGCGACCTGGTGCTGGCCCAGGCGACGACCGCGGAGACCCGCTTCGGCCCCAAGCGCGGCAAGCTGGTGGAGGTGATCGGCCGCGAGGACGAACCCCGCGCCGCCTCGCTGATCGCCATCCACGCCCACGGCATCCCCACCGGCTTCTCCGCCGCCGCCGAAGCCGAAGCCGCCGCCGCGCAGGCCCCGACGCTTGCCGGCCGCGAGGACCTGCGCGACGTCCCGTTCATCACCATCGACCCGGCCGACGCCCGCGACCACGACGACGCAGTCTATGCCGAGCCGGATACGGACCCGAAGAACCCCGGCGGCTGGATCGTCTGGGTGGCCATCGCCGACGTGGCGGCCTACGTGCGCCCGAACTCCGCGCTCGACGAGACGGCGCGCGAGAAGGCCAACAGCGTCTATTTCCCCGACCGTGTCGAGCCGATGCTGCCCGAGGTGCTGTCCAATGGCCTCTGTTCCCTGCGCGAAGGCGAGAACCGCGCCTGCCTGGCGGTGCGGATGGTGTTCGGCGCGGATGGGCGCAAGCGCAGCCACAGGTTCGTCCGCGGCCTGATGCGTTCGGCGGCCAAGCTCTCCTATGAGCAGGCCCAGGCCGCCGCCGACGGCACCCCAGACGATAAGACCGGTCCGATTGTCGCGACCATCATCCAGCCGCTCTACGCCGCCTATGCCGTGCTGCTGAAGGGCCGAAACGTCCGCTCGCCCCTGGCCATCGAAAGCGCCGAACGGCGGATTGTCATCAACCCGGCCGGCGAGATCGCCTCGATCACGCCCCGCGCCTCCCTCGAAGCCCACAAGCTGATCGAGGAGATGATGATCCAGGCCAATGTCTCGGCCGCCGAGACGCTCGAAGGCAAACGTATCGCCCTGATCTACCGGATCCACGACACGCCGAGCCTTGAGAAGGTCCAGGCGCTGGTCGATTTCCTGCAGACGCTGGAGATCGCCTGGTCAAAGGGCGAGGCGCCCGCGACCTTCCGCTTCAACAAGCTGCTCGCCGACACGCGGGAGACTCCCAACGCCGAGATCGTCAACGAGGTGGTGCTGCGCACCCAGATGCAGGCGATCTATTCCACCGAGAACATCGGCCACTTCGGGCTCAATCTGTCGAAATACGCCCATTTCACCTCCCCGATCCGCCGCTACGCCGACCTGATCGTGCATCGGGGCCTGATCGGCGCCCTGGGCCTCGGCGCCGGCGGTCTCTCGGACCGTGACATCTCGAAAATGAAAGACACCGCGGAGAGCATCACCTTCGCCGAGCGTCGGGCCATGGCCGCCGAGCGCGACGCCACCGACCGCTATGTGGCCGCCTTCCTGGCCGACCGCGTGGGCGCGGAGTTCGCGGGTCGGATCACCGGGGTCACCCGCTTTGGCCTGTTCGTGCGGCTGGACGAGACCGGCGCCGACGGCCTGTGCCCGGTCTCCAAGCTGGGAAGCGAATACTTCGTCCACGACGACCGCGCCCACGCCCTGGTCGGCGAGCGCACCGGCGCGCGCTGGCCGCTGGGCATGCGGGTGCAGGTCAAGCTCGCCGAGGCCACGCCGATCACCGGGGGCCTGCTGTTCGAGATGTTGAGCGAGCCCGCCGCGGCCGACCCCAACGCGCCGCGTCCTCGCCTGGGCATGCGCGCGCGCAACGACCGGCGGCCCGGCCAGACGCCCTTCAAGGGGCCGCAGCGCGGGCCGCAGGGCCGACCGAAGAACATCCGCACCGGCAAGAAGGGCGGCCCGCGCCGCTAGTGTGCTGGATCTGACGTTCGCCTTCTTGAAGGATCAGGCTCTGAGCGAACTTCAGATCCAAGAAGCACACTAGAAAACAAACACTTGCTAGTGTCCTCATCGATTCCGAAGTTCGTCCGCACCGGCCTCAGGCGCCCGCGAACTTCGGAATCGGGACACTAGGCGGGTTTCGGCTCTCGCTTCGGCTTCAGGAGCCGGAAAGCGGCGAAGAACACCGGGATCAGCACCCAGCAGTACTGCGACACTCTCACCTCGTCGGCGAGCGCCCCCGCCAGTCCCACGGCGAAGGCCAGCCCCGGACTGGCAGCCCGGCCCATCCGGTAGAGGCGTTCGCGCAGCGTGACGCCGCCAGCCATCAGCCGGCCCCCATCCCGGCTCTGCACGAACACCAGGACCACATTGGCCAGCGACGTCGCGATCAGCGCCAGGCAGTAGACGCTCCACCCCTGCGGTCCCATCGCCGCGCCGCCGACCCAGGCGGAGACGAACGGGATCAGGCAGATCGGGAACAGGAAGACCAGATTGGCGACAGTGGTCGGCCAGTCGAACCGAATCAGCCGCCGGGTCGTCGCCATATGCGCGATCCAGAAGATCGAAATGATCAGGAAGCTGAGCACGAAGGCGAACAGAGGCCCGCTGAGCGGGACAACGTCCGCCGCATGCTCTGGTCCCCCCTCGCCCGGCGGGCGCAGCTCCAGGACCAGCAGGGTCAGCACGATGGCGAACACCGCGTCGGTGAAGAACAGCATGCGGTGCAGCGACCGCTCGTTCAGACCCTCTTGATGCTCGTCCATTCGCTCCCCCTGCATGGCGAGACATACTGCCGCGCGCCCCGCCTTCCGCAAAGGCGCCCTTCCCTCTGACGGTCCGGCGGTCATACAGTTGTTTGATGAGCCAAGCCGACGCGCCTGAATCCCAGTTCCGCAAGCCCGAAGGCCCGCCACGGGTCCCCGGCGCGCGCGCCGTGCGGCCGAAAAACGCCGCCACGGTGATGATCATCCGTCGTGACGGACCCATGCCCCGAGTGCTGATGGGCAGGCGCCACGGCGGCCACAGCTTCATGCCCGACCGCTGGGTGTTCCCCGGCGGGCGTATCGACCGAGCCGACTATCGCGCCCCGTCGGCCACCGAGATGAAGCCTGCCGTGGCGGCTCTCTTCGACGCCTATCTGCCGGCGGGCCGGGGTCGGGCGCTGGCGCTGGCCGCCGTGCGCGAGACCTGGGAAGAGACCGGCCTGTTGCTGGCCCAGCCTGCCCCCGTTCGCCCCGCCTCCGGCCCCTGGCGAGATTTTACCGCCCAGGGCGCGCTGGCCGACCTGGCAGCGCTGGATATCGTCGCGCGCGCCATCACCCCGCCCAGCGTCGGCAAACGGTTCGACACCTGGTTCCTGCTGGCCGACGCCGAACACCTAATGAGTCTGGACCGCCAACCCGACTGCGGCGAGCTGGAGGAGATCGCCTGGGTGGAGTTCGAAGAGGCCCAGGCGCTGCCGCTGCCCACCGTCACCCGGATGATGCTCAAGGAAGCGGTGCTGCGGATGGACGATCCCGGACGGCCAAAGCCGTTCCTGCGCTACAAGGACCGCGCCATGCGGCCCATGCAGCTTTAGCGCCGAGATCGGCGCGCCATTGACTTATGCCGGCGGATTCGTATTTTCCGCGACTCTTCGAACACCTGCCGGCGGCTTCCGCCTGCCTGCCCGTAAGGACCTGCCATGGCGAAGCCCGCCTCCATCAAGATCCGCCTGAACTCCTCGGCGGACACCGGCTTCTTCTACGTCACCAAGAAGAACGCCCGCACCAAGACCGACAAGCTGGTCATGAAGAAGTACGACCCGGTCGTGCGCAAGCACGTGGAATTCAAAGAAGGCAAGATCAAGTAACCTTCTCAAACCACGGATTTGCCAAGAAAACGCCCGGGTCAGCCCCGGGCGTTTTTCGTTTCAGGCACAGGCGTACCAATGACGAAGGCTCGTGAAGTCCTCACCCCCGACCTGCTCGAAGAATACCGCCGCGAGGGCGCGCTGCGCCTGCCAGGCGCGGTTCCGCCTCAGGATGCGGAGGCCATGGCCGCCACACTCTGGCGCAAGATCGAGGCGCGGCCCAAGTCGGAGACCCGCCCTGCGAAACTCTCCTCGCGCACGGGTGAGTTCGACGCCATGGCCAGCCCGATGGTCCGCGCCGTTTTCGACGAGATCCTGGGAGACTGGGAAGAACCGGATCACTGGGGGCTACCCCTGGTCAGTTTCCACACCGGCGAGGCCCGGTGGGACGTGCCCCACGAGCACTGGCACGTGGACCTGGGCGCGCGGCCCACTGACCCAAGGCTGGCGCGGCTGTTTGTCTTTCTGGCGCCGTCGCGGCCGGGCGGGGGCGGCACCGGTTACATCGCCGGCTCTCACCGCCTGGTCCAGGCCCTGGCGGACGCGGCCGGCCGCGCCCTGCCCTCAGCTCAGGCGCGCAAGGCGCTGGCCGCGCGATCACCCTGGTTCGCAGCGCTGACCTCGCGCCCCACGGGTGAAGACCGCATGCGGCGCTTCATGCGCGAAGGGGCGGAGCTGGAGGGCGTAGCCTTGCGGGTCTGCGAGATGCTTGGCGAGCCCGGCGACGCTATCGTGATGCATCCGCTGATGATGCATGCGCCGATGCCCAACACACGGGCGACCCCAAGGATGATGCTGACCCAGTTCGCCTACGGACGGACCTAGGCGGCCTTGGCGATTACGCGGTTGCGGCCGCGGTCCTTGGCTTCGTACATGGCCTCATCGGCGCGGCGGATCAGCGTTTCGGGCGTATCGCCCTCGCCCAGGCTGGCGGCGACGCCGATGGAGATGGTCACGGTCAGCAGTTCCTCGCCGCCCAGCACGCGGAACGGCGAGCCGGCCACCTGGCGGCGGATGCGCTCGGCGATGCGGTGGGCGTGGGCCAGCTCGGTTTCCGGCATGACCACCACGAACTCCTCGCCGCCGAAGCGCACGGCCAGGTCGATGGCGCGCACATTCGAGGCCAGTCGCACGGCGAATTCGCGCAGCACTTCGTCGCCGACCCCGTGGCCAAAGCTGTCGTTCACTTGTTTGAAGTGGTCGATGTCGATCACCAGCAGGGCCACCGGATCCCCGCCGCCGACCACGGCGCGACGGACCAGGGCGTCCAGCTGGCTCTCCATGTAGCGGCGGTTGTGCAGGCCGGTAAGCTGATCGGTGACCGCCAGCTCCAGCGACTGGTCAAGGTTGTCGCGCAGGTAGTCGGTGTAGCGCTTGCGCCGGATCTGGGTTTTCACCCGCGCCGACAGTTCTTGCGGGTCGATGGGGCGGGGCAGCACGTCGTTGACCCCGATTTCCAGAGCCTTGACCAGCCTTGGCCGTTCGTCGAAATCGACGATGGCCAGGATCGGCAGCGAGCGGGTCGCCTCGTCGGACCGCACCTGGGCGGCGAAGCGCAGGCCATCGAAGCTCCTGGCCGCGGCGTTGACGATGACGAGGTCCACGGGGCCGCGCGCCGCGATCAGGGCGGTATCGGGCCGGGTCTCGACCACAGGTCGATGGCTGAGTGACAGTTCACTGCTGACCCGCTGGGCCTGCCGCTCGTTGTCGTCGACGATCAGGATCCGCCCGCCCGAACCATCCAGCCGTGACGCCACGCCGGCGATCACTCCCATCCGTCGACCGGAGGCTTCACGCTCGCGCAACTCGTCGATCACCGATTTCAGGCGCGTCAGGCTGCGCACCCGGGCAAACAGCATCATGTCGTCGATGGGCTTGGTGAGGAATTCGTCAGCCCCGGCCTCCAGTCCGGCCACCCGGTCGACCCGGCCGTCCAGCGCGGTCAGCAGCACCACCGGAATGTGCCGTGTCTCGGGATTTTCCTTGAGCCGGCGGCAAACGGTGAAGCCATCCATCAGCGGCATCATCACGTCCAGCACCACGATGTCAGGCTTCTCGGAGACGGCCAGGACCAGAGCGGTGGGTCCATCCGGGGCGCTGAACACCTCGTAATATTCCGCTTCGAGCTTGGCTTGCAGCAGGCGCACGTTCGCCTCGATGTCATCGACCACCAGGATACGCGCGGACATCGGGTTCAGCCCATCAGGCGCTTGATGGTGTCAAGGAAGTGCGAGACGGAGATCGGCTTGGAGATATAGGCCTCGCAGCCGCCCTCGCGAATCCGCTCCTCGTCGCCCTTCATGGCGAAGGCGGTGACGGCGACCACCGGGATGCCGGCCAGCTCCTCGTCCTCCTTCAGCCACTTGGTGACCTCCAGGCCCGAGATCTCGGGAAGCTGGATATCCATGAGGATCAGGTCCGGCCGGTGCTCACGCGCCAAGGCGAGCGCCTGGAGCCCCTCGCGCGTCTGCAGGGTCTCGTAGCCTTGGGCATCGAGCAGATCATGAAAAAGCTTCATGTTCAGCTCGTTATCCTCGACGATGAGGACCTTCTTGGCCATTCAGGTTCCGGCTCTGTTTTCGAGGACGGCCCGCCACCGCGGACTCCCCCACCACTGACCATGTTCATCCCATGGATATCCTTAAACTTCGTTAGCTGAAGGAGTCGCCTTGGCCGACCCGCCCCCCCTCGCCCGCCCGGCGGCGCCCGCCTTGGCCAGCCTGGGGTTACGACGGGATCGCCCCTTGGTGATCGTCGACGTCGACGAGGTGCTGGGCCTGTTCATGGAAGGCTTTGGGGCCTTCGTCAGCGAGCACGGCTATGAATTGCGCCTCGACCGGTTCGCGCTATTCCAGAATCTGTTCCGGCCCGGCGCCACGGAGCATCTGGAGCTCAGCGAAGGGCGGCGGCTGTTCGACGACTTCTTCAGCACCCGCTGCCACGAGATGGAGCCGGCGCCGGGCGCGGTGGAGGCGTTGCGACGCCTCAGGCCGCATGCGGAAATCCTGATCCTGTCCAACGCCCCGGCTCAGGCCGAGCGATTGCGCGGCCAGTGGCTGGCGCGCCATGGACTTCCCGAGGCGCTGATCCTGTCCTCCGGACCCAAGGGCCCGATCACGGCCGGCCTGGTGGCGCAGAGCGCGGGCCCCACGGCCTTTGTCGACGACCTGCTCTCGAACCTCGATTCGGTCGCCGAACACGCGCCAGGGACCGCGACCTTCCAGCACGTCGCGGACCTGCGTCTACGCCCGCTGGCTCCGCGATCCGACAGGCATCGGCGAATCGACGACTGGGCCGAGCTTGGCGCGGCGATCGAGGCGGTGGTCCGCGCCGGTTGAGCCTGACGCTGGTGGCGCATCGTGTGTGGCCAGTGATAGGCACTGCCGCATGGCCGACCTCATCCGCATCTGGATCGAAATCTCGCACAATGCCGCGTTCCGCACCGGCGGCTGGGCTTTCGTGCTGGCCGAGGGCCGGGCGCTCTCGGGGGCCGCCGGGGGCGAGCGGACGGGATCGCCGGAGCGGATCGCGCTGGCGGGCCTCACCGAGGCCCTGAAGGGCGCGCCGGCCGGCCTGTCGGTGGAGATCCTCAGCTCCGCACCGCTGGTCCGAGGCGCGCCACGCAGATTGGATGCCGCCGCCGAGCCGCCGTCGGACGATCTCGAGCTTTGGGCTCAGCTCGCGACCGCGCTGCGGGGCCGACCAGCGCGCTTCGCCGCCGCCACCAATGGGCCACGCACGCCGACGGGCTTCGCGGTCGCCTGGGCGGAGCTGGCGCGCGACAAGGCCAAGACCGCCGGCGCCTTCCGCGCGGCGATTCCGAAGTTGAATCTCAGCAAGGCCGGCGTGCCCGCCTGACCCTCGCCCCGCCGGCGGCGTTGCGGACCTGATGATCGGCGCGCAGATCGGCTATGAGTGACGCCATGATCCGCATCGGCGTGGACTTCGGCGGGACCAAGATCGAGGCGGCGGCTCTTGACGCCGGGGGCCAGGTTCTGGCCCGCGCCCGGACGGCGTCGCCGGGCAGCTATGACGCCAGCCTGACGGCCGTGGGGGACCTCGTCGCCGAGGTCGAACGCCTGGCGGGGGTGACGGGCGCCAGCCTTGGCGTCGGAATCCCAGGTTCGCCGTCGCCGGCCAGCGGCCTGATCCGCAACGCCAACACTACGCATCTGAACGACCGGCCCCTGCAGGTCGACCTGGAACGGGTGCTCGGCCGCCCGATCCGACTGGCCAACGACGCCAATTGCTTCGTCCTGTCGGAGGCGGTCGATGGCGCGGGCGCCGACGCCTACGTGGTCTTCGGCGTGATCATCGGCACCGGCTGCGGCGCGGGCCTGACGGTGGGCCGTCGGGTGCTGGAGGGCCGCAACGCCATTGCCGGGGAGTGGGGTCATACGCCCCTGCCCTGGCCGACCCCGGACGAACTGCCGGGTCCCGCCTGCTTCTGCGGCCGGCGCAACTGTCTGGAGTCCTGGATCTCAGGCACCGGCTTTGCCCGCGACCATGGGACGGGCCAGACAGGCGCCGCCATCGCCACCGCCGCCCTGGCGGGCGAGCCCAGCGCGGTCGCCTCCCTCGACCGCTACACTGACCGCCTGGCGCGCGGCCTGGCGGTGATCGCCGACATCCTGGACCCTGACGTGATCGTTCTGGGGGGCGGCATGTCCAATATCGAAGGGCTCTACGAACGGCTGCCGGCGGCCATCTCCGGCTACGCCTTCTCCGACGTCTTCACGACCCCGGTGCGCAAGGCGGTCCACGGCGATTCGTCTGGCGTACGCGGCGCGGCCTGGCTTTGGCCGGAGCCGGGCCCGTGAAGGCCCTGTGCCGCGACTGTTTCTGGCAAGGCGAGGCGGCCCCCCGCCGCTGTCCGGCCTGCGCCTCACCGCGCATCGTGACGCACGAACAGCTGGGCGAGCTTTCCATCGCCCATATGGACTGCGACGCCTTCTATGCCTCGGTCGAGAAGCGCGATCGGCCGGAACTGCGGGACCTGCCGGTCATCGTCGGCGGCGGACGGCGCGGCGTGGTGACCACCTGCTGCTACATCGCCCGCGTCAGCGGCGTCCGCTCAGCCATGCCGATGTTCAAGGCCCTGAAGCTTTGCCCGGAGGCCGTCGTCATCCCTCCGGAGTTCGCCAAGTACCGCGCGGAGAGCCAACGCATTCTGGGCATGGCCGGCGAACTGACGCCGCTGATCCAGAACCTGTCGCTTGACGAGGCCTGGATGGATCTGTCGGGCACGGAACGCCTGCACGGCGCCCCGCCCGCCGTCACCCTGGCGAAACTGCAGGCGCGAATCGAGGCGCAGACGGGGCTGACCGTGTCCATTGGCCTGGCGATCAACAAGTTCCTGGCCAAGGTGGCCTCCGACCTCGACAAGCCGCGTGGTTTCTCGGTGATCGGCGACGAGGCGCAGGCCTTTCTGGTGCCGCGCCCGCTCAGAATCCTGCCCGGCGTCGGCCCGGCCATGGCGGCCAGCCTGGAGAGGGGCGGCTTTTCCACCGTCGGCGACCTGGCCCGCGCCGACCCCAAGGACCTGGTCCAGCGCTATGGCGCCCATGGCCTGCGGCTGTCCGCCCTGGCCCACGGCCGCGACCGCCGCGCGGTCAATCCAGGCGAAGTGCGAAAGGGAATCAGCGCGGAGACCACCTTCAATGAAGACCTGAGCGCGCTTGGCGACCTGGAAGACGTGCTGGCGCAATTGAGCGAGAAGGTCGGCCGCCAGGCTCGCGCCAGCGGCCTCGCCGGGCGGGTCGTGACGCTGAAGCTCAGGACAGCCGATTTCCGCATCGTCACCCGCCGTCGCACCCTGCCGGTGGCGACTCAGACCGGCAAGACCCTGTTCGCCGTCGGTCGCGACCTGCTGGCCAGGGAAGCCACGGGCCGTGCCTATCGGCTGATCGGAATCGGCATCGCCGATCTTGTGGAGTCCGACGCGGCGGGGCGCGACTTCTTTGCCGGCGACGAACGCCGGGCGCTGGCCGGCGAGAAGACTCTGGATGCGATCCGGGCGAGATTCGGCGCCGGCGCGGTGATCTCGGGCCGCAGCTTTCGCGCCAAGGCCCAGGTGCGCGACGATTGAGCGGAAAAAGTGCGGCCTGACCCCTGACCAAATTCGCACAGTTGGTCGTTTCGGCGGCGCCCGTGACGATTCGACCCTTCCATATGGGTCGCGTTTGCATATCTAATCGCAGGACGGCGATGCGGCGGCGCCGGCAGGAGACAGGCTTAGATGGCCGAACGTAAGATGGGCGATCAGGACACCGGCATCCGGTCGTCGGTGGTCACCCAGACCAAGCCAAAGACCCAAAAGCCCTCGATGTATCGGGTGCTGATCTTGAATGACGACTACACGCCGATGGAGTTCGTTGTCTATGTGCTTGAGCAATTCTTCAATAAGTCGCGCGAAGATGCGACTCGCATAATGCTCCACGTCCATCAGCATGGCGTGGGGGTCTGCGGCGTGTTCACCTACGAGGTGGCGGAAACAAAAGTGGCCCAGGTTGTTGATACGGCGCGGCGGCACCAACACCCGCTGCAGTGCACCATGGAAAAGGATTAAGGGCCTTTGCCTTCATTTTCGCGACCTCTCGAAGAGTCCCTGCATCGCGCAGTCGCCTACGCCAATCAGCGTAAGCACGAGTACGCCACGCTGGAGCACCTGCTGTTGTCGCTCATCGACGATGAGGACGCGGCCGGCGTGATGCGGGCCTGCGAGGTGGAACTGGGCGCACTTCGCACCACACTCACCAACTATGTCGACACCGAGCTGCGCTCGCTGGTGGTTGATGACGGCGAGGACGCCAAGCCCACCGCCGGCTTCCAGCGGGTGATCCAGCGCGCGGTGATCCATGTGCAGTCTTCGGGTCGCGAAGAGGTCACCGGAGCCAATGTGCTGGTGGCGATCTTCTCCGAACGCGAGAGCCACGCCGCCTACTTCCTGCAGGAGCAGGACATGACCCGCTACGACGCGGTCAACTACATCGCCCACGGTATCGCCAAGAAGGCCGGCGCGACGGAGACCAAGCCGGTGAAGGGCGCCTCCGAGGAAGAGGACAAGCCCACCGTCAAGACCGGCGGCGAGGCGCTGGAAGCCTATTGCGTCAACCTCAACGAGAAGGCCAAGCAGGGTAAGGTCGATCCGCTGATCGGCCGCTCCAGCGAGGTCGAACGCTGCATCCAGATCCTTTGCCGGCGGACCAAGAACAATCCGCTGCTGGTCGGCGACCCCGGCGTGGGCAAGACCGCCATCGCCGAGGGCCTGGCCCGCAAGATCATCAACCACCAGGTTCCCGAGGTGCTGTCCGGCTCGACCATCTTCTCGCTGGACATGGGCGCGCTGCTGGCGGGCACGCGCTATCGCGGCGACTTCGAGGAGCGGGTGAAACAGGTCGTCAAGGAACTGGAGAACCACCCCGACGCGATCCTGTTCATCGACGAGATCCACACGGTGATCGGCGCTGGCGCGACCAGCGGCGGGGCCATGGACGCTTCCAACCTGCTGAAGCCGGCGCTGGCCTCAGGCTCGCTGCGGTGCATGGGCTCGACGACCTACAAGGAGTTTCGCCAGCACTTCGAGAAGGACCGTGCGCTGGTCCGTCGGTTCCAGAAGATCGATATCAACGAACCGACCATCGACGACACGATCAAGATCCTGAAGGGCCTGAAGATCTACTACGAGGAGTTCCACAAGCTCCGCTACACCAACGACGCCATCAAGGCGGCGGTGGAGCTGTCGGCCAAGTACATCAACGACCGCAAGCTGCCGGACAAGGCCATCGACATCATCGATGAGGCCGGGGCCAGCCAGATGCTGCTGCCCGAAGGCAAGCGCAAAAAGATCATCGGCATCAAGGAAGTCGAAGCGGTCGTCGCCAAGATCGCCCGCATACCGCCCAAGTCGGTGTCGAAGACCGACACCGAGGCGCTGAAGCAGCTCGAGACAGACCTGAAACGCGCGGTCTATGGCCAGGACGACGCCATCGACCAGCTGTCGTCGGCCATGAAGATGGCCCGCGCCGGCCTGCGCGATCCGGGCAAGCCGATCGGCTGCTATCTGTTCAGTGGCCCCACCGGCACCGGCAAGACGGAGACCGCGCGCCAGCTCGCCTCGACGCTGGGCATCGAGCTCCTGCGCTTCGACATGAGCGAATATATGGAGCGCCATACCGTCAGCCGCCTCATCGGGGCGCCGCCCGGCTACGTGGGCTTTGACCAGGGCGGCTTGCTGACCGACGCCGTGGACCAGCATCCGCACGCCGTGGTCCTGCTCGACGAGATCGAGAAGGCGCACCCCGACGTCTACAACATTCTGCTGCAGGTCATGGATCATGGGTCGCTGACCGACTCCAACGGCAAGAAGATCGACTTCCGCAACGTGGTCCTGATCATGACCACCAACGCCGGCGCCTCCGACGCCCAGCGCAATTCCATCGGCTTTGGCCGCGGCAAGCAGGACGACGAGGCCGAGGAAGCGATCAAGCGGGTGTTCACGCCGGAATTCCGCAACCGCCTCGACGCGGTGGTGGCGTTCAAGTCGCTGACGCCGGAGATCATCAAGCAGGTCGTCCAGAAGTTCATCATGCAGCTTGAGGCCCAGCTGGCCGACCGCCACGTGACCATCGAGACCACCGACGACGCCGCCGACTGGCTGGCCAAGAACGGTTTCGACGAACTCTATGGCGCCCGCCCCCTCGGTCGGGTCATCCAGGAGCATATCAAGAAGCCGCTCGCCGACGAGATCCTGTTCGGCAAGCTGGTCAAGGGTGGCCACGTCAAGGTGGTGCTGCGCGACGGCAAGCTGGCCTTCGACATCGAGGGCGACGACCGCGAACGCGGCGCGCCGATCATCGAGACTCCAGCGGACATCGCCGAGGCGCTGCCGGTCGACTGATCGTCTTCCGTGCCGGAAGCGGAAGAGCCCGGGCGCAAGCTCGGGCTCTTTGCGTTGGGGTCAGCTGATCTTCGCGGCAATCCGGTCGGCCAGAGCCTTGAGCTCCGCGGGATTGGCCATGCCGCCCCCGGCGTGGCGGGCCAGAGGGACGCCTTCCCACCGCGGGATGATGTGGACGTGCAGGTGGAACACGGTCTGCCCCGCCGTCGCCCCGTTGAACTGCGTGACTGTCAGGCCATCGGGGATGAGCGCCGCACGGACAGCGCGTGCCACGCGCTGGACGCCAAGGATCAGGGGCGACAGCCTCTCGGGCGATTCGTCCAGCAGGTTCCGCGCCGTCGAGTGCTTGGGGATCACCAGGGTGTGGCCCAGGGCCTGGGGGAAGGCGTCCATGAAGGCCAGGACGTGGTCGTCCTCGAACACCCGAGCCGCCGGGATTTTCCCGCGCAGGATCTTGGCGAAGATGTTGCCGTTGTCGTAGGTCCCGTCCAAGCTCATGGCGTCGCTCCTGCGTTCGCGCAGGCCTATCAAATCCGCTCGGAGGGTGGAATGACTGAGGCGCCCGCGGCCAAGCCGGCCAGCATGACCGAACGCCAGGAGAAGTGGTTCGCCTCGGTCCTTGAGAGCATGGCGCGCGAGACCGGCAAGACCGTCGACGAATGGGTCGCCATCGCCCGCACCTGCCAGGAGACCAGACCCAACGCCCGCAAGGCCTGGCTGAAGGAGCACCACGGACTGGGCACCAACCGCGCCAGCATCGTGCTCGCCCGCGCCTTCCCCGCGACCGCCATGTGGGACAAGCCCGACGACCTGCGCGGAACCCTTTGGGCGGACGCCCGGTCTCGGGCGATCCTGGAGGCGGTCGAAGCCGCCGTCGCCGACTATCCGGGCCTGGTGGCCGCCCAGCGGAAGGCGTTCACCGCCTTCTCCCGCGAATTCCAATTCGCCGCGATCAAGCCCGCGAAGAGCGGCGGGGCCGTTCTCGGTTTGGCGGTGACGCCCGACGCTGACCCGAGTCTGGCCGAGCCGAAGGCCGAAGGATGGTCGGAGCGACTGAGGGCAAAGGTGCTGCTGGGCGTCCCGGCTGAGGTAGACGCCTCGATCAGGGCGCTGCTCCAACAGGCCTGGGAGCGCTCATGAAGTTCCTTTCCCGCGCAGCGGGAGAGGGGGACCATCGGCCGTAGAGCCGATGGTGGAGAGGGCGAGCCACCGCATGGACTCCAACGCATCGCTGAAGATCGTCAAGCGCGCCCGGGCTCTCCGAAAGGCCATGACCGAGCCGGAGACCATGCTGTGGTCTCGCCTCAAGGGACGCGGGCGCGGCCAGCCGATTTTCCGACGCCAATTCGCCTATGATTCGATGATCTTCGATTTTTACTGTCCCGCAGCCCGCCTCGCGGTCGAGATCGATGGGGCCACGCATTGGAGCGAGGAGAAACGCGCCAAGGACGAGGCGCGGGACGCTTGGCTGGCGGGACGTGGAATCTTTGTGCTGAGGATCGGGGCTGGCGCGGTCTATCAGGGTCTTGGCGGCGTGGCCGATGCGGTGATCTTGGGAGCGTTGGAACTGATCGCAATGCGGCAGTAGGTCGAGCCTGAGGCTTGCCCTCTCCACCACCCGCTCTGCGGCGGGCGGTCCCCCTCTCCCACTTTGTGGGAAAGGAAGACTCAGTCCCCCTGCTTGAACGGGGAATATTCGTCCGACAGCCACTCCATCTCCTGTTCGACGCCGGCGCGTTCCTGGGCGACGAAGCGTTCGACCGGGCCGCGCAGGGCCGGATCGGCGATATAGTGGGCGGAATAGACCGGCCTGGGCAGGTAACCCCGGGCGATCTTGTGCTGGCCTTGCGCTCCGGCCTCGACCCGGGCCAGGCCTTGGCCGATTGCCCATTCGATCGCTCGATAGTAGCAGAGCTCGAAATGCAGGAACGGCACGTCCTCGGCGCAGCCCCAGTTGCGGCCGTAGAGGCAGTCGTCGCCGATGAGGTTGAGCGCGCCGGCGATCCAGCGCCCGCCCCCTGGGCCATCTGGACGCCGGGCCATGATCAACAGCACCCGGTCGGCCATCCGCTCGCCCAGCATCGAGAAGAACGCGCGTGACAGATAGGGCTGGCCCCATTTTCGCGATCCGGTGTCCATGTAGAAGCCGAAGAAGGCGTCCCAGTGATCCTCGGTCAGGTCCGCGCCGGTGAGGCAGAGGATCTCAATCCCGCAGGCGGCGTCGCGCCGTTCGCGCCGGATGGTCTTGCGACGCCCCGAGGAGAGCGCGGCCAGGAAGTCGTCGAAGGTCGCGTAGCCGCGATTTTCCCAGTGGTATTGCTGGCCTTCGCGCAGCGCCAGGCCCTGTTCACCCATCCAGCACCACTCCTCGGCGGTGGGAAAGTTCACGTGAAATGACGAGGCGCCCTGGCGCTCGCAAAGCGTCAGGGCGCCGCCCAGCAGGAACCGGCGCGCTTCCTCGGAATCGATGTCCGGCCTGACCAGCAGGCGCGCGCCGGTGGCCGGTGTGAACGGCGCCGCGCAGAGCAGCTTGGGATAGTAGCGTCCCCCTGCCCGCTCATAGGCGTCGGCCCAGGCGTGATCGAAGATATATTCCCCCTGGCTGTGGGACTTCACGTAGAGCGGCATGACGGCGGCGACTTGGCCGTGAATATCCTCCACCGTCAGGTGCTGGGGCCCCCAACCGGTTCGCTCGGTAGCGCAGTTCGACTGCTCGAGGGCATCCAGGAAATCATAGAGAATGAAAGGGTTACCGGCGTAAGCTGGGTTTCCGGCGCAGGCGTTCCAGGCATCGCGACCGACCTCGGAGACCCGTCGACAGACCCTGACGGCCGGCTTCAGCGTCGCGACCCGAGTTTCCTTCAAGGCGTAAAGCCCTCGAAGATCAGGTTGTCGCAACCGGCGCGAACGGCTTCCCACTGCGCCAGCTCACGCACAGTCCAGGCGACGATCGGCATGCCCTTCGCGCGATAGTGCGCCGCTCGGGGGCTGGGCAGCATGTCGAGGCCAAGCGCCAGGAAGTGCGGCTGGGCGATCGAGACGTGTTCGAGGTCGGCGAAGCTCGCGCGCTGCGCCTCGGTCATCTGCGGCGCGCGCCGGTAGGAATAGCTGTCGAGGCCCCGCAGCACGCCCGGAAATCGTTCGGCGAACCAGGCGTGGGAATAGGGATTGAAGCCGATCACACACACCGGCCCGCTGTGGTCGATCAGCACGTCGTGGGTGCGCTGCTCGAGCGGCCCCACCTGACCGTAGGGCGTCTTCAACTCGACGTGGACCATGGCGCGATGGCCGACCAGAGCCAGGGTTTCCAACAGGGTCGGAATGCGTTCATCCGAGCCCTTGAGGCGCAGGGCGGAGAGGTCGGCGGCGGTCCTGTCGCGAAGTTTTCCCGCGACCCCGGTCATCCGTTCCAGGTCGTCGTCGTGGAACACCATCGCCTCGCCATCCGCGGATAGCTGGACGTCCAGCTCGATGCTGTAGCCGGCGGCGCAGGCGGCCTGGAAGGCGGCCAGGGAATTTTCCGGCGCTCCGTCAGCGGCCCACAGTCCGCGATGCGCCACCGGCGGATGGAAGAGTCGCTCCCAGGCCTCGCCGAAACCGGGGTTCACGAGATCGCCACCACCGCATCGACCTCCACGGTGAAATTCATCGGCAGGCGATAGACGCCTACCGCCGAGCGCGCGTGGCGACCCAGGTCGCCGAACGCCACGACCATCAGGTCGGAGCACCCGTTCACCACCTGGGGAATCTCGAAGAATCCGGCGGCGACCTGGACGAAACCCCCCAGCTTGACCACGCGGGCCACCCGGTCGAGGTCGCCGTCGCAGGCGGCGCGCAACTGGGCGAGCAGATTGACGCCGCACAGCCGCGCCGCGCGCCGCGCGGTCTCGGCGTCGACGTCCTCGCCGACCACCCCCTTGATCCCTCCCGAGGCGTCGATCGACACCTGGCCAGAGATGTGGACAAGCCCGCCGACCCGCACGAACGGGACGTAGTTGGCGACGGGCGGGTTCGGCTGCGGCAGGACGACGCCCGCGGCGGCCAGGCGATCTTCGACGTTGGACATCCGCAACCTCTAACCCCGACCTCCTTACGAGAAAAGGCCCGGAGCATCGCTGCTCCGGGCCTTGACGCCCATCGGCCCGAAGGCCGTACGCGGGATAGAAACTTAGCGGGCGGCCTGCAGGCGCTCGACCATGGCGGTCATGCGCTCGTTCAGCGGCTTCATGCTGTCCTTTACCGAGGCGGAGACGGTTTCGGACATGCGGCCCATCTCGGCCATGTAGGTCTCCAGCGCCGACTTGGCGAAGGAGGTCTGCAGCTCGACGACTTCCTGCACGCTCTTGGCCGAGG
>NZ_JANMBF010000022.1:0-26345 GCF_031360265.1 Phenylobacterium sp. | reverse complement strand
GGCGACAAGCTGTTCGAGCTGTTCTCGCGCACCCGCGACATCCGCCGAGGCATCATCGCCGTCGGCCAGGAAAGCGCCGAGCCAAACTTCGGACGGGATCATCGCGCCGGGTCTGAAACGGAAGCTTCACCAGACACAAAGCCGCAATAGTGGCGGCGCTACACTCGGTTGTGCGATCAACCCCTGAGTGAGTCCCCGTCGCCATGAGCGAGCATCATGACCGGGCCGGGTTCGAGGCCCTGGCCGGCGCCGGGGCCGAAGACGCAGCGGCGCGCGCCCTGGCCCAGCGGCTGAAGGCCGATCCGCAGGCGTCGGACCTGAAGGCCTTGGCGGCGCTGTGGCTGCACGCCGCTGCGGCCGCGCCGGAGCGCACGCCCGGCCTCTATGACGCCACCGCCTGGGGCTGGCTGGGCGAGCCGGTCGCAGCCAAGCCCGTCGCCACCGATGCGGCCGCCAAGCCCGAGCCGATCCCGCCCGCGTTCTGGCCCGCCCTGTGGACTCTGCTTGACGAACCCCGCGCCGGCCTGGGCGCGATCAATCTCACCACCAGGACCGCGGCGCTGGCCGGCCTGGTGTCGCCGGGGTTGCCCCGGCGGATCGGCAAGGCCGCGCTGGCCTATCCCGGGGTCCCGGCCGCGGTCGCCCGGGGCTATCCGAAGATGTTCACCCTGAAGGCCCTGAGCAAATGCCCCAAGGGCTCGCTGGGCGGCCGGTTCCATGCGCTGATCGTCGACAACGGCTTCGACCTGGAAGTGCTCGACCGCGAGGCGCTGGGCCTCGCCAACCTGGCGCCCCCGCTCGACTACCTCAACGCCCGCATCCTGCAGTGCCACGACCTGTGGCACATCGTCGGCGGATACGAGACCACAGCCCTGCACGAGGTGGCGATCTCCGGCTTCCAACTGGCCCAGTTCGGCCACCACTATTCGGCGATGTTCCTGGGCATGGTGCTGACCCGCATCGCCTTTGAGCGGCCCGAGGGCGGCCCGCTGATGCTCGACACCATCCTGACCGCCTGGTCCCACGGCCGCCGCACGCCGCCCCTGCTGGGCGTCGAGTGGGAGCGCATCTGGAACCAGCCGCTGGACAAGGTCCGCGCCAGGCTCGGCGTCACCCCCTACCCGTCCCCCTACCCCGCCGACCTCTTCGAACAGCTGCAGGTCGCGGCCTGAGGCGACGTCTTCAAACCTAACCTGTCATCCCGGCCGCAGCGAAGCGGAGAGCCGGGACCTAGGAGCGGACCCACTGCCCATCCTCCTGGGTCCCAGATCGGCCTCCGGCCGTCCGGGATGACATCTAGGGTTTGGGGAGTGTCCCCAAAAACCCCGCGACCCCCTCGATGGCCTCGACCAGGCCGACGTGCTGCAGCACCACGCCCTCCGGCAGGCCGGAGAACAGGCGCGTCGGCGAGGCGGGGTCGAGCATGACGAAGCAGCCCTTGTCGTCGGCGCGGCGGATCAGGCGGCCGAACGCCTGGGCGATGCGGCCCCGCGCCACGGCGTCGTCATAGCCCTTGCCGCCGAACCGCGCGCGCCGGGCCTTGTGCAGGATGTCGGGCCGGGGCCAGGGCGCGCGGTCGAAGACCAGGAGGCGAAGGCTTCGCCCCGGCACGTCCACCCCGTCCCGCACCGCGTCGGTGCCGAGCAGGCAGGCGTCCTCCTCCGCCCGGAAGATGTCCACCAGCGCGCCGACCTCCAGGCCGTCCACGTGCTGGGCGTAGAGGGCGATGCCCTTGTCGGCCAGCGGCGCGGCGATCTTCTCGTGCACCGCGCGCAGCCGGCGGATGGCGGTGAACAGCCCAAGGCCGCCGCCGCCGGCCGCCAGGAACAGCCCGCGCATGGCCGCCGCCACCTGGCGCGGATCGACGCGGCCGACGTCGGTGACCACGAAGCAGCGGGCCTGGCTGGCATAGTCGAACGGCGAGGCGAGCTTCAGGGTCCGCGGCCGGTCCGGCAGCCGGGCCGCGCCGGTGCGCATTTCGGCGAGCGCGAAGGGGTCGGCCAGCGTCGGGTCGGCAAGCGTCGCCGAGGTCACCAGCACCCCGTGCGCCGGGGCGATCACCGTGTTGGTCAGCGGCTCGGTGGGATCGACCCAGTGGCGGCGGCAGGCGGCGTCCACCACCCGGCCATAGAGGAAGGTGGCGTCGAACCAGTCGACGAAGTCCGGGTCGTCCTCGGCGTCCTCGTCGATGGCCCGCAGCATCGAGCGCCAGGCCGGCAGCGTCATCCGCGCCCGCCGATCGAGCCCCCTCAAAGCCCCTTCAATACGAGCCCGGTCGGCCGTGGTCAGCTCGGCGGCCTCGGCGTCGAGCACGTCCTCCAGCTGGCGGGCCAGCGCCACCAGCGGCGCCTCGACCTTGGCCAGCCCCTCGGCCGCCGCCCGCGCGGTGGTCCGCACCAGGTCGAGCGCCGGCCGCGCCGCGCACTCCATGCCGACCTCGCTGGGGGCTGCGCGCGCCCGCAGCTGCTCCATCACCGCCACCAGGAACTGCTCCACCGGCCCCAGCGGATTGACCTCGCCATTGGGCGGCGCGATCCGGCCGGACCAGCCCTCGCCCGGCAGCACCGCCGCGGCCCGCGTCGCGGCGACCAGGGCCTCGCGCGCTTCCTCGTGGTCGCCCAGCACCTCAAGCAGCCGGGCTTCCAGCCCCCGCCCGCGCCGCCCACGACCCTCCGGCCCGCGGATCCAGCGGCGCAGCTCCGCGGCCTCCGCCCCCGACAGCGCCGCGGCGAAGGCCGAATCCGCCGCGTCGAACAGGTGGTGGCCCTCGTCGAAGACGATGCGCTTCAGCTGGGTCGTCTCCCCGTCGGCCTTTGATCCCCGCGCCGCCCGCGCCCCATCGAACGCCGCCTGGGTCAGCACCAGGGCATGGTTGGCGATGACGATATCGGCGCGGCGTGACCCCCGGATCGCCTTCTCGACGAAACAGGTGCGATAGTGCTGGCAGCCCGCGTGGATGCATTCGCCCCTCCGGTCGACCAGGTTGGCCGCGCTGGCCTGCGCCGCCGGCCCGACGGCAAACAGCGTCGGCAGCCAGGCCGGAAAGTCGCCGCCGGTCATGTCGCCGTCGCGGCTGGCCCGCACCCAGCGGCTGACCAGCCCCAGGCCCACCAGGTCCCCGGCCCCCAGCTGCGCCGCGTTCACCGCCTCCTGGAAATTCAGCAGGCACAGGTAGTTCTCGCGCCCCTTGCGCACCACGGCCTTCTTCGCCCGCACCTTCGGGTCGGGCCACAGGGCATGGCTCTCCCGCTCGATCTGGCGTTGCAGGGCGCGGGTATAGGTCGAGACCCAGACCGCCGGCCCGTTGGCCTCGGCCCACAGCGAGGCCGGCGCCAGATAGGCCAGGGTCTTGCCGATCCCCGTGCCGGCCTCGGCCAGCATCATCCGGGGCTCGCCCTCCCGTTCGCGCGGCGAGAACGCATAGGCGGCGCCGGCCGCATATTCCGCCTGCGCCGGCCGCGCCTCGTCCAGGCCCGCGCGGGCCAAGAGCTCGGCCAGCCGCGCGGCGGCGGCTTCCGGCGCCACGGGCTTGCTCCCCGCCTCGCCGGGGGGCGCCTCGCCCTCCCATTCGGTCAGCCGCGCCCAGGCGTCGAGCCCGGAGGTCCGGAACATGTTGCCCACGGCCTGCGAGCGCAGCGCCCCAATGCACGCCGCCCCCCACGGCCACCCGCCCCGCGCCAGGGTCTCGGCCACCGCCAGCGCCTCCTCGCGGGACGGCGTCGGCGCCGCGGCCAGCTCCGCCAGCAGCAGCCCGCAGACCTCGCGCAGCGCCACGGCCTGCGCCTCCGCCCCCTTCGGCTCCGCCAACCCCACCGCCTGCGCCAGCCCCGCGGCGGAAGGCGCACAGAACCGCCCCGGCCGCACGAAGGCGTAGAGCTCCAGCGCGTCGAAGATGCGCGGGCTGCGCGGGGGCACAGCCACCCCCAGCCGCCGCGCCGTCATCGCCGCATGCGCCAGCAACACCGGCCACTGCTCGAACAGATCCCGCGCATCGGGGGCGCGCAGCGGCTGGGCGCCGGTGGCGTCGGCCACGGCGGCGCGCGGGCCGGGGAGCACGACGAGCGCGGGGGCGAGGTCGAGGGTGGCGGGGGTGAGGGTCACGAAGCAGAGGTTAGGGGGATTCAGGGTGGAACGGAATGGGAACCTGTGGAATTTCAGAGGCTGCGGGACGCGCCAATCTACCGCACACGTCTCGATCGTCGGCGCCAAGCGGCGCTACGCCGGTACTGCAGCCCACCCCTTCCAGGTACCCATGATCTCATGCGGCGCCGGCGCAGGCCGGTGGCCACGCGGCGCCCAACCTGCGCCTCGGAAATCCTGGGTCCCGGTCTTTCGCCGGCGGCGAAAACCGGGATGACGGTGAGGGATGGGCTCGGCGAAACACGCGGCCGCGAGCAACAGCCCCCTAACCTCCCCGCCCTCCCTTCGCCCTACCCGTCGATCCCCCGCCACCAGAACCCGGCCAGCGGCATGGCGCGGGCGGGCGCGCCTTCGCGGGTGGAGACCCAGGCGCGGCCGTCCTCCAGGGCGACGACGCGGTAGATCGGCAGGCCGCCGGCCTCGGCGGAGACCAGGTCGCCGGCGCGCACCGGCTCGCGGGCCGCGTGGTCCAGGGGCGCCCAGGTCACGGAAGGGGTCATCGTCTTGCACTCGCCGGCCGCCCGGAGGGGAGGACCGCGCGGGCAAGGTGCGCCGGGCCGCCTGAGGCAGGGCTGAGCCGGGGGTTCAACCGGCGTTCATGTGGCGGCGGCGAAGGCGTCCTCTCATTGTCAATCTTTGACATAATGCCTAGATTGGCGCGACAGTCCCGGAACCCCGCCATGCCCGCGCGCAATGTCAGTCTCACAGCCCATTTCGCCGAATTTCTCGATGGATGCGTCGCCAGTGGCCAGTTCTCGAACGCCAGCGAGGTCGTGCGCGAGGGCCTGCGGCTGCTCGAACAGCGGCAGCGTGAGCAGGCGCTGAAGCTCGATGCGCTCAGGGCCGCGGTCGAGGTCGGGCTTGAGGACGTTCGCCAGGGTCGGGTCGTCCGCCTGGCCTCGGGCGAAGTCGCGGCCTATATCGCCGGCCTCGGGCGACCTGTCGATCCGGGCGCTTGACGCGCCGCCTCGACCTTGCCGAATCCGCCCAAGCCGACATCGCCAGGCTCCTGCGGTCGAGCGCGGCGGATTTCGGCGAAGCGGCGCGCCTGCGCTACGCCGCCCTCATCGCCACGGCGCTCGACGACCTGCTGAGCGATCCCCTGCGCCCCACGAGCGCGGCCCGGCCGGAGCTGCAGCCGGGCGTCCGAACCTATCATCTGCGCCATTGCCGGCGCCGCTCCGCCGCCGGCCGCGGCGCGGTCAAGACTCCGCGCCACCTGATCGTCTACCTGACGCCAACGCCTGACCTCGTGGTGGTCCTGCGCGTTCTTCACGGCGCCATGGACCTTGAGCGCCATATCGAGGACTGAGGCCCCGCCGCCTTGCGCGTGCCCTCGCCAGCCCCCCACGCAAAAGAGCGCCCGGGCGGGGTGTCCCGGGCGCTCCTCTGCAGCGGTGTCTTGGGTCAGGGGAGAGACTTAGACGCCGCGCAGATTGGGATCCATCGGCCGGGTGACCGGCTGGGCGGGGGTTTCGCCCGCGCCGACGGGGGACGTGCGCAGGTCGTCGCTGTCGGCGGCGAAGGAGCGGGGCTCGGCGAAGCGCTTGCGCTCAAGCTCGACCTGCTCGGCGCTGTAGGGCGAGGCGGCGGGGTCGAAGCCCTGCCAGCCGTCCTGGCGATAGGCGGCGCCGCGGGTGGCGGCGTCGAAGCCGCCGGCGGCGTCGAGGATCCGATGGGCCGCAGCGGCGTCGGTCTCGTTGGCCGCGCGCACGCTGACCAGGGCGCCGCCGCGGCGCACGCCCTCGGCATAGATGTGGGCGTCCGCCTCGGTGTGCCCGGCGTCCTTCAGCGCGCCCAGCACGCCGCCGGTGGCGCCGCCCGCCAGGGCGCCGACCGCCGCGCCGACCGCGGTCGAGACCAGCCAGCCGGCCGCGACCACCGGGCCGACGCCGGGGATGGCCAGCATGCCCAGGCCCGCCAGCAGGCCCGCGCCGCCGCCGATCAGCCCGCCGGTCGTGGCGCCCTTGGCGGCGCCCTCGGCGGTGTCGTTGTCACCGACCACGCCGTCGCGCACGACGTGGCGGCCTTCGGCGTTGTTGGCCATCAGGCTGATGTCGGCGTGCGGAACGCCGGCGGCTTCAAGGTCGCGCACGGCCTTGGCGGCGTCGTGATGGTTGTCGAACAGTCGGGTGATGGCGTGGGCCATGGGGGGTCTCCTTGAGCGTTTTGTTGCGGGGTGTGGAACGAGGGCTGTGGAACGGGGGCGGCTATTTCGCGGTGATCGCGCCCTTGAAATCGAGCGTCACGTCCATCGACTTGCCGCCCTTCATGGCCTTGGCGGTCCACATGCCGTCAGGCGTCTTGGTCAGGCCGGTGACGTGGCTGTAGCCGGCGTTCTCGAAGTGGCCCTTGGCCTGGCCCTCGGTGAACGAGTTGGAGGCCGGCGCCAGGTTGGTGGAGGTGGCGTTGGCGTCGACATTGACCGCGCCATTGGGCTGGGGCGCGGAGACCGCGCCGCCGGCGCCGGGCGCAGCGGCCGCCGCATCGGCGGCGCTGTCGGCGACGGTTGAGGCCTTGGCGGCGGCGGCGTCCGCCGCGGCGGTGTCAGCCGGCTTGTTGCAGGCCCCGAGCAGGGCCAGCGAGATCACCGCGGCGAGCGGCAGGGCGTGTATGGGTTTCATGGAGCGGCATCCTCTATAGCTTGCCGCCATAGCGTCCCGCGCCGGACCCGGTTCCAAAGGTGAAGCTGGGAATCGGGACGCGCGCCCCCGCGCCCTCGTCGGCGGCCGCTACTTCACCGCCGGCCGCAGCCGCAGCACCTCGCTGGGGCTCTCGTCGGTGATCAGATAGACCAGGCCGTCGGGGCCGACGTGGACGTCCTTCAGGCGCTTGCAGCGGTCCATCAAGAGCTTTTCCTCACCCACCACGTGGCCGTTCTTCATCTGCAGGCGGATCAGCTGGCGGCCGGACATGGCGCCCATCAGGATGTCGCCCTTCCAGGTGGGGAAGGCCTTGCCGGCATAGAAGGCCAGGCCCGACGGGGCGACCGAGGGGGTCCAGAAATAGACCGGCTGCTCCAGGCCCGGCTGGACGGTCTTGCCGCCGTCGATCAGGCCGCCGCCGTTCTCGCGGCCATAGCTGATCAGCGGGAAGCCATAGTTGCCGCCGGAGCGGATGCGGTTCAGCTCGTCGCCGCCCATCGGCTCGTTCTCGCCGACCCACAGCTCGCCGGTCGCCGGGTTGAGCGCGGCGCCCTGGATGTCACGGAAACCCAGGGCGTAGAGAGCGGGGCTGGCGCCGGCCACCTTCAGGAACGGGTTGTCCCTGGGGATCGCGCCGTCGGGGGCGATGCGCAGGATCTTGCCGCGCGGGTCGCTCAACGACTGCGGGAAGGGCCCGCCGGAGGCGACCTCGGCGGAGGCGATCAGCAGGGTTCCGTCGCGCGCCTGGACGATGCGCCGGGGCGCCAGGTTGGCCGCCTCATAGATGGTGGCGATGTCCTCCAGCGACCGGGCGTCGGCCGACAGCCGGGCCTTGAGGATATGGCCCATCGGCGCGGCGCCCTTGGCCGCAGGCGCGGTGGTGTAGCCGTAGTAGAGGGTGCGGTTGCGGGCGAAGTCGCGGTCCAGCACCGGGCCGGTGTTGCTGGTGCCCATCGGCCCGGCCACCTCCGGCGCGCCCTTCAGGGGCGGGGAAACCTGGCCCTTGGCGTCAACCGTGCGCAGGCCGCCGGCGCGCTGGGAGACCAGCAGGGTCCCGTCCGGCAGCACCGCCATACCCACCGAGCGGTCGAGGCTGGCGACCACGTCGACGGTGAAGGCCTGGGCGGATTTGACCTGTGGCGCGCGGGTCTGGTCGGACCGCAGCGGGGTCGGGGCATAGCCGTCGCGGGCGTTGCGGTTGGGGCCGCAGAGGGCGGCGATCCGCGCGTTCTCCGCCGCCGAGCCGGCCACGCCGGCATAGTCCGCACCCGGTGGAAAGGCCGGCGCGGCCTGCGCCCAGGCGCCGCTCGCAGGCGTCAGCGTCAGCACCAGCGCGAGCGCCGTCAGCGTTTTCGCACCCGCGGATTTGTTGCGCACAGCCATTCCCCCTGGGGTGTTTCCGGTCAGCCCCCTGCATGTCACGCCCCGGCCCCCGGTGTCATCCGGGAAAGCGCGGGCGGCCTATCGGCCCGCCGCCCGGGCGTCGGCCTCCTCGCGCCGGGCGCCGGCGAGGATGCCGGCGAGCGCATAGTTGCCCTCGTGGCAGGCGTACTCATAGGCCGGCCCCTTCGAGGCGCGGAACAGCATCTGGGCGCGCCAGACCTGGGTGAAGGACGCCGGGTCATCGACGGTGAAATCGTAGAGCAGCTCCGTGGGCGACCGCCGGGTGAACCGTTCGGTGACCGTCGCGGCCTTGGAGATATAGAGCCCGATCGGCATCTTCAGCGCGTCGCCCGGATTGAAATTGGTGGTCTCCACGACCAGGGTATTCCCGTCCCAGCGACCCACGGAGTCCCCCAGCCAGGGCCGGACAGTGGCGGGCAGGTGAGCGGGCGGCGCGCCATGGCCGCCGGCGGCCAGGCGCACGATGCGCACATCGTGGTTGGCCTCGATGCCGATCGCCACGGCGTCGCGGGTCTGGACGATCTGGTAGATGGTCCCGTAGGGGCTGGACAGCATCGGCGGCCCCGCCGCGGCGAAGCCTGAGATCAGACAGCGCTCGGAGACATTGCGCGCTTCGGGATCGGAATAGCCGCTGCGCGCGGCGACCTCGCGGTCGCGAGCGGCCTTGCCGGCGGCCGACCAGGGCAGGCGCCCGTCAGCGGGATCGACGATCCAGGAGGTGCGCGCCTGGCCGCCGATGCGGGCGAGCCCGGCGCCGATCTCCCAGAAACCGGTCTCCGACTCGCGGCCGCCGACCCCGTCCTGCACACTGCGGAACGCCGCCAGCCGGCGCGCCTCCAGGGCCGTGGCTTGCGCTTCGGGAAGGGTCAGCGTGGTGATCCCCGCCGGCCGCTCCAGGTCGGTGAGGAAGGTGTTGGACCAATAGCCGCCCAGGTCGGTCGCCGGGAGCCGATGGCGGCCCGCCGCGCTTGCTCCCCCGGGGAGCGCCGCGGCCAGCAGCAGCAGGAACAGGGCTTTGACGCGCATGGCCCGACGTTAGGCCGGCGCCCCGGCGGGTCAAGCCGGCTCGCCTGCCGTGAGAGCCGGCGCCTCAGGAAACCGCGCGCGCGGCCGGCGCCTTGCCCAGCGTGAAGTAGCCGGCGGCGATCTTGGCCTCCATCTCGACGCAGGCGTCCGGCGGCGCCAGCTCGTCGGGGATCGGCGCCCGCTCGCCGATCTCGATCCCGCCGGCGACGAGGGCGTCGTACTTCATGTTGGACATCGAGATGAAGCGGTCGATCCGGCGGACGCCCAGCCAGTGGAGGGCGTCAGGCATCAGCTCCTGGACACGGGCGTCGCGGACGCCGGCCACGCATTCGGTGCGCTCGAAATAGGTCGCCGCCCGGTCGCCGCCCGGCTGGCGCTGTCGGGCGTTGTAGACCAGGAACTTGGTCACCTCGCCCAGCGCGCGGCCTTCCTTGCGGTTGTAGACGACCAGCCCCGCGCCGCCCTCTTGGGCCTGGCGCGCCGCCGCCTCGATGCCGTGGATCAGGTACGGGCGGCAGGTGCAGATGTCGGAGCCGAACACGTCGGAGCTGTTGCACTCGTCGTGCACCCGGCAGGTCAGGGGAAAGCGCCGGTCGCCCAGCCGGGCCGGGTCACCGAAGATATAGAGGGTGATCCCGCCGATCGGCGGCAGGAAGACGGCGATGTCGGGCCGGGTGACCAGCTCGGGATACATGCCGCCGGTCTGTTCGAAGAGGGCGCGGCGCAGCTGCGCCTCCTCGACGTCGAACCGCGCGGCGATGCCGGGCAGATGCCAGACCGGATCGATGGCCGCCTTGGTCACCGCCACCTCGCCGCCCGCCTGGACCACCTCGCCGTCGATCTTCAGGCGGCCGCGCGCGACGGCCTCGCGGATTTCCGGGAGCGCGATGCGAGCGCTGGTGACGGCGATGGTCGGGCGGATATCGACGCCGCCCGCCAGCTCCGCGGCGAAGTCCTCGGCGACCCGGTGGCCCCAGGGGTCCAGCGAGACGATCCGGCCGGGCTCCCGCCACTGGGCATGCGGACCGATCGGGGCGACGGGATGGGTGTCGGTGAGGTCCGGCCGCGCGTCGGAGGCCATGGCGCCCGACGAGATCGCCAGGGCGCGATAGATCGAATAGGCGCCGCCGTGGGCGCCGATGGCGTTGCGCTCGGCGCCGGCGTTGGGCGTGGCGATCACCGGGCCGCGCTGGCTGGCGCTCTGGGCGTCCCACTGGATCGGAAATCGGCGCGTCGAAACACGCCCCGGATGCGAGGTCAGCCGGAGGTGGGAAGCCGTGTTGCTGGTCATGGACAGTGTTCCAACGCGCCAGACTGGAAAAAGCCCCGTCGCTACCTCATCGACCGAGCAACCTTTGGCTGAGACTAGACGACGGGTCCCCTGGCTTGGCAAGGGCAGCGCCGTTGCGCCGGAAGAACATACCACTGATTTTACACGATTTTGCTGGATTCAAGCGTGGCTTTGCAACCATCCTCCGCGCACCCTCTGGACAGGAGCGGGCACGCCGGGTCAGGCTGCAGTCCATGAGCCATCACCTCCCGTCCAGGGCCACCCTCGCCGCCACGCTGCTCGCGTCCGTCCTGCTGGGCGCAGGCGCCGCCGCCGCGGCGGCCTCCGCCCCAACGCTGAAGCGCACCGCCGATGGCCATCCGGATTTCTCGGGCGTCTGGACCAACGCCTCGGTCACCAAGCTCACCCGACCCCCCGGCGTGGCCCAGCTGACGATCACCGCGGCGGAAGCGCAGGCGCGCGCCAGGTCCAATCCGATGGTGCGCAATCTGGAAGCCGACGCGGCGCCCTCGGAAGTCAGCGACCGGCCTCCCTCCGTCGGCGATCCCGGCGGCTACAACGGCTTCTGGCTGGATCCCGGGCGCAGCTATGCCCAGGTGAAGGGCGAGTTCCGAACCTCCTGGATCGTCGAGCCCGCCGACGGCCAGCTGCCGTTCTCCGAGGCCGGCCGCGAGCGGGTGCGCCAGGCCGGCGCCTTCGCGCGGCGCGCCGACACCCCCGCCGACCCCGAGGCGCTGGAGCCCTGGGACCGCTGCCTGATCGCCTCGCGCGGGTCGGGCGGGCCGGGCATGCTCAACAATATCTACAATTCCAACTACCAGATCGTGCAGACCCCGCACGCCGTGGCGATCGTCGTCGAGATGATCCACGACGTGCGCACGATCCCGCTGTTCCGCGGCAAGGCCGCCGCCCAGGCTGGCCACGGACCCGCCGTGCTGCAGCCCTGGTTCGGCGATTCCACCGGCTGGTGGGAGGGTGACACCCTGGTCGTCGAGACGCTCAACGCCAACGCCGAACAGGGTCGCGCGGGGCCGCTCTTCCTGACGCCACAGGCGCGGGTGACCGAGCGGTTCACCCGCGCCGCGCGCGGCGAGATCCTTTATGAATTCCAGGTCGAGGACGCGACCTATTACGCCCGCCCCTGGCGCGCCGAGATGAGCCTGACCGCGCTGAAGGACCAGCTGTTCGAATACGCCTGTCACGAGGGCAACTACGCGCTCGCCGACATCCTGCACGGCGTCCGCGCCGCGGAGGGCTCGGCCCGGACCCCGCGCTAGGCGTCCTTCATCGCGGCGCGGCAATTTCGCGCTGGACTGCCGCTAGGGCGACCGGCAATTCTGTGACGGAACCCTAAGGTCCGCGACCGGACCCTGAACGCCGGACCCTGGACGCCGGCCCCCGACAGAAGGACGAGATCATGGCTGAAGCTCTCATCATCGACGCCGCCCGCACCCCGCGCGGCATCGGCAAGGTCGGCAAGGGCGCGCTGGCCGACCATCACCCGCAGCATCTCGGCGCCGCGGTGCTGAAGGCGCTGGCCGAGCGCAACGATCTCAACACCGCCGATGTCGACGACATTATCTGGGGCACCTCCAGCCAGCGCGGCAAGCAGGGGGGCGACCTTGGCCGGATGTCGGCGCTGGACGCCGGCTATGACGTGCGCGCCAGCGGCGTCACCCTCGACCGCTTCTGCGGCTCGGGCATCACCGCGGTGAACCTGGCCGCGGCGCAGATCATGTCGGGCATGGAAGACCTGGTGATCGCCGGCGGCACCGAGATGATGTCCTACACCGCCTCCTCCGCGCCCAAGCCGGACCCCGAAGCCGGCCCGATGCTGATGGACTCCGGCAACCTGCACCTGCGGGCCCACCATCCGCAGTCGCACCAGGGGGTCTGCGCCGACGCCATCGCCACCATGGAAGGCATCTCCCGCCAGGCGCTGGACGAGCTGGCCCTGGTCAGCCAGCAGCGCGCCGATCACGCCATCCGGAACGGCCACTTCGACCGGGCCCTGGTGCCGGTCTATCGCGCGGACGGAAGCCTGGCGCTCGACCGCGAGGAATTTCCCCGGCCGCAGACCACGATGGAGGGCCTGTCGGCGCTGAAGCCGTCGTTCGAGGCGATGGCCAATGTGCCGCTCGACGCCCGCGGCACCACCTTCGCCGGCCTGATCAACCAAGTGCACCCGGCCCTGAAGATCCAGCACTTCCACCATGCGGGCAATTCCTCCGGCGTGGTCGACGGCTCCGGCGCGGTGCTGCTGGCCTCCGCCGCCTACGCCGCCAAGCACGGGATGAAGGCGCGCGCCCGGGTCGTGGCCATGGCCAACATGGGGGATTCGCCCACCCTGATGCTCAACGCCCCGGTGCCGGCGGCGCGCAAGGTGCTGGCCAAGGCCGGCCTGACCGTCGATGACATCGACCTGTGGGAAATCAACGAGGCCTTCGCGGTGGTCGCCGAGAAGTTCATCCGCGACCTCAAGCTCGACCGCGAGAAGGTCAACGTGAACGGCGGCGCCATGGCGCTGGGCCACCCGATCGGGGCGACCGGCGCCATCCTGATCGGCACCATGGTCGATGAGCTGGAACGCCGCGGCCTTAAGCGCGGCCTGATCACCATGTGCGCCGCCGGCGGCATGGCCCCGGCGATCATCATCGAACGGGTCTGATCGCTCGCGGGGCCTGATCCGCTCTGGCTCTGACCCATGGTCAGGCTCCGCAAACCCTCCACCGTCCGCCCACGCAAGCTGGCTGGCATGCGCCTGATCCGCGGGGCTGAGTTCCGCATGGGCGCCGAGGGGTTCTACGAGGACGAAGCACCCGTCCGCACGGTCCGGGTCGGCGACGTCTGGATCGATGAGGCGCCGGTGACCAACGCCCAGTTCGCCCGTTTCGTCGACGAGACGGGTTATGTGACCTTCGCCGAATACCCGCCCGACCCGGCGGACTATCCCGGCATGCCGCCGGAGATGGCGCGCTCCGGCTCGGTGGTGTTCCGCCCGCCTCAGCGTACGCCGGGCGCGGGGGTCGACGCCGCCAGCGAACCCAGCTGGTGGAGCTTCGTGTTCGGAGCTGATTGGCGCCATCCCCTGGGCGCCGACAGCGGTCTGCAGGGGCTGGAAGACCACCCGGTCGTCCATGTGACGGCCGCTGACGCCGAAGCCTATGCCCGCTGGGCCGGCAAGGCGCTGCCCACCGAGGCCGAGTGGGAATATGCCGCGCGCGGCGGGCTGGACGGGGCGACCTATGCCTGGGGCGAGGCCTTCGAGCCTGAGGGTCGGTCGATGGCCAAGACCTGGCAGGGCGAGTTCCCCTGGCGCAATGACGCGCCCGCGGGGCTGGCGCGCACGGCGCCGGTGGCCAGCTATCCGGCCAACGGCTGGGGTCTCTTCGACATGATCGGCAACGTCTGGGAATGGACCGCCGACCTCTATGCCGGGCCGCCCCATCCGGGCTCGCCCTGCTGCGGCGGCGCCCGACCGGGCGAACGCATCGCGCGCCGCGTGGTCAAGGGCGGCTCCCACCTCTGCGCCCCCAGCTACTGCCGCCGCTACCGCCCCGCCGCCCGCTGGCCGCAACCGGTGGACACCTCCACCTCGCACGTCGGCTTCCGCTGCGTGGCGCGGCGGTGATCAGCCGGCCAGCGGCGCGTGGTTCAGCCTGGGCAGGACGTGGCGGGCGAAGAGGTCGCATTCGGCCTGGTGCGGATAGCCGGAGAGGATGAACGCCTCGATGCCCAGCGCCTGATAGGCCTGGAGCTTCTTCAGCACCTGGTCGGGGTCGCCGACGATGGCGGCGCCGCAGCCGGAGCGGGCGCGGCCGATGCCGGTCCACAGGTTCTCCTCCGCATAGCCGTCGTCGCTGGCCGCCGCGCGCAGTTCGGCCTGGCGGCGGACCCCGGCGGAGGTGGAATCCAGCGACTTGGCGCGGATGGCCTCGCCGGTGGGGGCGTCCAGGCGCGACAGCAGCCGGTCGGCGGCGGCGCGGGCGGCTTCCTCCGTCTCGCGGACCACCACATGGACGCGATAGCCGAACTTCAGCTTGCGGCCGCGCCGGGCGGCCCGCGCCGTCAGGTCGGCGATGATCTCCGCCACCGCCGCCATCTTGTCGGGCCACATCAGATAGACGTCGCAGCCCTGCGCGGCGGCCTCGCGGGCGTCCTCCGAAAGGCCGCCGAAATAGAACGCAGGGCATTTGCCGGAGACCGTGCGCAGGCGGGGCGGATCGACCTTGATCTTGTAGAATTCCCCGTCGACGTCGATCGCCTCGCCGTTCAGCTGGGCGCGCAAGAGGGCCATCACCTCGACCGTGCGGCGATAGCGCGGGGCGCTGGCCAGGGTCTCGCCCGGCAGGTCGGAGGAGATGATGTTGACGGTCAGCCGGCCGCCCAGCATCTGGTCGATGGTGGCCAGTTGGCGGGCGAGCTGCGGTGGCCACATCTCGCCGGTGCGGATGGCGGCCAGCAGGCGCATCCGCTTCAGCAGGGGCGCGATGCCGGCGGCGAAGGCCAGGGTGTCGATGCCCAGCGCATAGCCCGACGGCAGCAGGATGTTGTCGAACCCGCCCGTCTCGGCGGTAAGCGCGATATTGCGACAATGTTCCCAGCTCGACTGCAGGGCGGCGTCGGGGACGCCCAGGAACTCATAGTCGTCATCGCAGAGGGCGGAGAACCAGGAGACTTCGCAAGGCGTGGCGGTCACGGCAGGGGTTCTCCTCGGGCGGCGGTCAGGACGGCGTACCATTCGGGGCGGGTGAAGCGCACCGCCAGGGCCTGGGCGGCCTCGGCGATGCGCGCCGGCTGCTGCGAGCCGACGATGGGGATCGGCCGGGCGGGATGCTGCATCAGCCAGGCATAGGCGGCCACGGCGCGCGAGACACCCTTGGCCCGGGCGACCCCGTCCAGGGCCTCGCGGACGGCCACGGCGCGGGGATCGGTGGGGGCGGCGGCGTGGCGCGGGTCGCCCTCGCCCAGCCGGCCCTGCGCCAAGGGCGACCAGGCCAGCACGCCCATGCCGGCAGCGAGCGCCTGATCCAGCACACCGTCGCTCAGCGGGCCGATGGCCAGGGGCGAGAACTCGATCTGGATACAGGCGATGGGGAACGTCAGGTGCGCCTGCAAGGCCGCGGTCTGGGCGGCGGTGTGGTTGGAGACCCCGATCTCGCCGATCTTGCCCGCCCGGCGCAGGCCGCTCAGCGTCTCGGCGACCTCGGCCGGATGGGCCAGGCTGTCGGGGCGGTGGATCTGCCAGAGATCGATGTGGTCGACGCCCAGGCGGGTCAGCGAGGCGTCGATGGCGCTCGTCAGATAGGCCGGGCTGGAATCGTAGGGCGTGCCCATGACGATGCCGCCTTTGCTGGCCAGGACGAAGCGGTCGCGCAGGTGCGGGGCTGCCTTCAGCACCCGGCCCAACAGGGCTTCGGCGGCGCCGAAGGGTTCGCCGTTGTCGGGGCCATAGATGTCGGCGGTGTCGAGCAGCGTCATGCCGGCGGCCAGCGCCGCCTCGACGCGGCCTTGCGCCGCGGCCACGTCGTCGCCGCGGAAGCGCCACATGCCCCAGGCCAGGGGCGAGACTTTCAGGCTGGTCTTCCCCAGCGCGAACGGTGCATTCAACGGCGGTGCGGTCATGGGGCGGGGTTTCCGGGATCGTGGCGGACAGGCTTTGGAAAGAGATCAGTCAAGATGACCAACAGCGTGCGGTTCGGGATTGTCGGCTCAGGCATGATGGGTCGCGAGCACATCCGCAACCTCCTGCTGTTTCCGCAAGCCGAGATCGTCGCCCTGTCCGATCCGACACCGGCGTCGCTGGCCTCCGCGGCGGCCGAGGCCACGGGCCAGACGCCGCGGCTGTTCGACAGTCCCCAGGCCATGCTGGCCGCGGGCGGACTCGACGCGGTGATCGTCGCCTCGCCCAACTATACCCACCGCCAGGTGCTGGAGCCGCTGTTCGAGGCGGGCGTGAATATCCTCTGCGAAAAACCGCTGTGCACCACGCTGGAGGACGCGCGCTGGGCGGCGGCGCGGGCGGCGAGCCACAAGGCGGTGTTCTGGACCGGCATGGAATACCGCTTCATGCCTCCGGCCGCGGCGTTCATCGACCAGGTCAAGGCCGGACGCGTCGGGCGCCTGGTGATGCTGTCGATCCGCGAGCACCGCTTTCCGTTCCTGGAAAAGGTCGGCGACTGGAACCGGTTTTCCCGCAACACCGGCGGCACCATGGTGGAGAAATGCTGCCACTTCTTCGACCTGATGCGGCTGATCGTCGGGGCCGAGCCGGTGCGCGTCTATTGCTCCGGCGCCATGGACGTCAACCACCTGGACGAACGCTATGGCGACGAGACGCCGGACATCCTGGACAACAGCTACACCGTGGTCGACTTCGCCGGCGGCCAGCGGGCGATGCTCGACCTCAACATGTTCGCCGACGGGGCGAGGAACCAGGAAGAGCTGGCCGCCGTCGGCGATCTCGCCCGGCTCGAAGCCCTGATCCCCGACAGCGACCTGGTCTATTCGCCGCGCGTCGGCTACCGCCAGCCCAAGCAGGTGGAGACCACCCACGTCGCGGTCGATCAGGCGGCGCTCGACGCCGGGTCGCACCATGGAGCCACCTACTATCAGCTGGACGCCTTCCTTCGGGCCGTTGCGGGCCAGGGCCCGGTGATGGTCACCGCCGAGGACGGGCTGCGGGCCGTGGCCATGGGCGCCGCCGCCGAGCTCAGCGCGCGCGAAAAACGCGTCGTCGAGATGGCGGAATTCGGACTCTGACTAGAAGTCCTTGCGAAGCGTCGCGCCCCAGTAGCGATCGTTGTCGCGCGGCACGAAGCGCACGGCGCCGGCCACCGAGCCATAACCGATCAGCGACGAGTAGTGCTGGTTGGCGATGTTCTTGACCACGCCGCGCACCTGCCAGCCATTGCTGACGCCGAGCAATGCGATCCCGGCGTTCCAGATGCCATAGGCCTTCTGGATGGTGTCCGGGGTCTCGGCCAGGGAATACTGGGTCTTGTCCTTCCAGCTGTAGTCGGTCGACAGCTGCAGGTCCCAGTCGGAGCTCAGGTGGGCGGTATAGTCGGCGTCCACATGGACCTTCAGCTTCGGCGCGAAGGGCAGCGGCTGGCCATTGATGTTGCAGCTCACCGGCGAGCCGGTCGGGCAGGTGAAGCTGTCGACCTTGGCGTCGGTGCGGGCGAAGGAGAAGCCCAGGCGCAGGGCGTCGGTCGGGCGGGCGGAGAAATCGCCCTCGATACCCCGCGACGAGACGCTGCCGGCGTTGATCAGGCGGGTGACGAACCCGCCGGCGACGACGTCGGTGAAGTTGGCCTGATAGTTCTCGAATTTGGTGTCGAAGATCGCGATGGCGCCGGAGAGCCGGCCCTGCAGCAGGCTGCCCTTGATGCCGATCTCGGCCGAGGTGGAGGTCTCGGGCTTCAGCGCGATTTCGTCCAGCGCCTGCATGTTAAAGAAGGTGTTGAACGCCGGGCCCTTATAGCCGCGCGAGTAGGTGGCGTAGATCATCGAGCGGTCGTTCAGATCGAACTGCAGGCCCGCGCGACCGCTCCAGCTGTCCTTGCTCGTCGAGCCTTCGCTGGAATGGAACGGACGGATGCCGGTCACCGGCACCGCCGTGCTGGCGACGCGGATGTGGTAGTAGTCGAGCTCGTCGCGGATCAGGCGCGCGCCCAGGATGCCGCGGAACCTTGGCGTGAAATTGAGGTTGCCCTCGCCGTAGGCGGCATAGTTCCGCGCCTTGATGCCGTAGGCGGACGTGCCGAAATCGGACAGGATCGCGCCACCGACCAGGCGCTGCAGGTCGCGCCGATAGACCTCCTTGGTCACCGCGCGCAGATAGTAGACGCCCGCCACGTAGTCGAAGAACCCGCCCTTGGGCGAGGTGACCCGGAATTCCGTCGACGTCTGGTTGAAGTTCACCAGGCCGTCGTCGCGCACGTCCGGAAAGGCTGCTGTCAGGACCGGCAGGTTGTCGAAGTCGGGAACCTGGTGGTTGTCCCAGGTGCGGTAGCCGATGATCGAGGTCAGGAGGTAGCCGCCCAGTTTCCATTCGGTCTGCAGGCCGATACCGGCGTTGCGGTCCTTCACCGTCGAGCCGATGCTGGCGACGGCGGACTTGTTGTCGGCGCTGGCGGTGACGCCGTAGCTCGCCAACAGGGTCGCCAGGCCCGGATTGGCGCTGACCACATTGGTCGGATAGGCTACCCGGTTGGTCGAGGAGAAAACGCCGTTGGGGGTGCTCTCCTTGCCCTGGATATAGTCGGCGCTCAGCGTCACGGTCAGGTCGTCCGACGGCGTCGCCACCAGCTTGGCCCGCACGCCGGAGTGTTCATACCCATTGACCTTGGATTGGCGCAGCACGTCGTTGACGTTGCCGCCATAGCTGGCGGTGACGCCGGAGATCAGGCCGTTCAGCTTGCCGGCGATGATCGGGCCGGACACCGAGGCCTTCACGCGGGTCTCGTCGCCCTCGTAGTAGGACGCGTCGACATAGCCCTTGAACTGATCGGTGGGTCCCTTGGTGACGATGTTGATCACGCCGGCCGAGGCGTTCTTGCCGAACAGCGTGCCCTGCGGCCCGCGCAGCACTTCGATGCGCTCGAGATCCAGCAGGTCGAGGGTCGACTGGCCTGGGCGGCTCAGCACCACGCCATCGATCACCGTGGAAACCGAGGGCTCGACGCCGGGCGAGGTAGTGATCGTGCCGACGCCGCGGATGAACACCGTGCGGTCCTTGTTCGACGCGCCGGTCCGGAAGTCGACCGTGGGCACCGACTGCGAAATGTCCTGCAGGTTGTTGAGGTTCTTCCGCGCCAACTGGTCGCCGCTGAGCGCGCTGAGCGCGATCGGCACGCTGTTCAGCGATTCCTCGCGGTAGCGGGCGGTGACCGTCAGCTCCTCGACGGTGGCGTTGGCCGAGGCTTCGGCGGCGACGGCCGCAGCGGCCTGGCCGGCTCCAAGCGCCGCGGCGCTGGCCAACAGCGCAGCAAGCCAGGCCCGGCGGCGCGCCGGGCTCATTTGAGTCGAATCCATAGGCATTGCAGTCCCCCTCAAAGGTCCGGCGCCGGCGGCGCCGCGTTCCTCTCCCGTGTCACCCCGCCCATCGTTGCGTCTGATGGTGCGAACACGCGCCCCTCATAGGGCGCCGGAGGCGCCCGGCCTAACGCGGATTTACAGGCGTCCAGCTTAAACGGCGGTCAGTTGCGGTTCGGCCACGGCCCGCAGGCGGGGGATCAGGAGGTGCAGCCAGGCCAGGCCCAGCAGATAGGAGACCGCGGCGATCGCCAGCAATGGCGCGTACCCCAGCCCGGCGGTGAGGATCTGCCCGGCCAGGAAGACGATGCCCATCCCGGCCAGATTGCCGCACAGCGCCCCGAAGGCGGTCACTGAGCCCACCCGTTCGCGCGGTGTGATGTCGGCGATGATCGAGAAGATGCTGACCGAGAACCCCTGGTGGCCGGCCAGCGTCACCGCAAGCCGGCCGGCCGCGACCCACAGATTGTGCGTGTAGAGAGCCAGCGGCACGGTGGTCACCATCAGGGCGCTGACCAGCATCACCCCCTTGCGCACACGGTTGAGGCTGTAGCCTCGGGCCAGCAGGCGCGCGGCGGCCCAGCCGGCCACCACCGACCCCACGGCCGAGCCCATGTAGGCCACCGCCAGGGGCGGCCCGAGCTTGCCCACGGGAATCCCGTACACGCGATGGAAGAAGTCCGGAGCCCAGAACAGCAGCAGCCACCAGACCTGGTCGGACATCACCTTAGCGCCGGCGATGCCCCAGGTTCCGCGGTTGGCCAGCAGGGTCCTCAGACCCGCCAGTGTGCCGCGCGGCGCGGCCGACAGCGCGGGTCGGGCAAAAGTGACCCCCCGGGTGATGGCCAGCCAGGCCGCCACCCAGACAAAGCCCAGCGCGCCGACCACCACGAACGATCCGCGCCAGCCGACGCTCACCGCCAGCAACGGCAGCAACAGCGGCGTGACGATGGCGCCGATCGATGACGCGCCATTGGAGACCCCGAACGCCACCGACCGGGTGCGGGCCGAAAACACGCTGCCGAGGGTCTTGACGAAGGACGGCGTGCCCATGGACTCGCTGGCCCCCAGCGCCATCCGGGCGGCGGAGAACTGGCCCATGGTCATCGACCAGCCGTGGGCCATGGCCGCCAGGCTCCAGGCCGCGACCCCCGCGGGCGTCGCCCACTTGACCCCCAGCCGGTCGACGATCCAGCCCGTGCCCACATAGGCCAGCGCCGCGGAGAACTGGAACAGCGAGGCGAGCCTGCCGTAGTCGGCGTCGCTCCAATGCAGGTCCACCTCTATCAGCGGCTTCAGCACGGCGATCACCTGACGATCCACCAGGTTGAGGATGCCCGCGCCGATCACCAGCCCCAACAGCCACCAGCGGCGGCGTTCGGCCGCGCTGTCCGGCGCCGTCAGTCCGGTGTCACCCTCCACGACCAGCTCAGCCACAGGTCACCTGCTCGCCATCGAGCACCAGCGGAACCGCGTTGCGCCGCAGCCGGCGCGTGCCGGGATTGAGCATCACCTCGGGGGTATATTGCGCCAGGTAGACGCGGCGCATCGCCTCGGTTCGGTTGGCGCCTGTGGTGTGCAGAAGGTGGCTGGAGAAGGCCACGACGCTGCCGGCCGGGACCTCCAGAACGACCCCCGCCTCGTTGCCGCGCCAGCCGATCAGGTCGTTGGTCCCGGGCTGGCGCTCATGCGGCAGGATCGCCTCCCGCGACAGCGGGACCTGCGAAAACGGCAGCACGCGAACCGTGCCGTTCTCCGCCGTCGCGTCGTCCAGCGGGCACCAGCAGGTGAGATAGGGCGCATGGTCCACCGGCCCGCCGTTGCCGACCACATAGCCCGAATCCTGATGCCAGGCGAACGGCAGCCCGCCCTGCGGCCCCTTCACCACATACTGGTCGAAGAAGAAGTAGGCGGTGTCGCCCAGCGTGGCGCGACAGATGTCCGCCATGGTCCGGCTGAACAGCATCGCGCGCAGCGCCGGCGCCTGGCGCTGGCACTCGTTGGCGAAATAGCGTCTGCCGCGATGGCTGAGGCCCAGGCTCTCGACGCCGGCGGCGTCCATCCGCGCGTCCTCGCGGGCCACGAAGGCCGCGCACTGGTCGCGCAGCAGGTCGAGCAACTCGCCGGCCAGCGCGCGCTCGAAGACCGCATAGCCCTCGGTGGCGAACTGTTCGCGCTGCGGCTCATAGCTCATGCTCACCCTCCCCTCCCGTTATTGCCCCGATCCATCCACGTCAGGGCGCGTTTCGGCAAGGGCCGACGGTGGGGAGCTGACGGGAGCGAGGCGGGTTTACTGGGCCTCAGGCGGATATGTCGAGGCGCGCACCTTGCGTTGGCGCGGGCTGGGCGGTGGGATCGAGGCTGGCGATGAGGCCGGCCAGGGCGCCGCCGAACTTTACGGCCGGTGACGCCGGCGCGGCGGCGTCGGTCTTGTTGACGCCGAAGGGGCCGTCCTTGGGATGGGCCGGGTCGATATGTTTCTTGGCGTTGTCGACGTCCGTGCAGTTCTTGCAGGCATAGCCGTTGACGGTGACCGGGCTTGGATAGTCGGTGCTGATGGACATGTTTCGCCCCAAGACGGACCGTTCTTGGCCCTTAGTCTATTCGCGACATTGAACCAAAGCGTTACATGTGGGGCCGCCGGAAATTGCATCATAAAATCTGAATATTCGTTAACTTCTTTCCTTTACGATACTGGAGGGCGGATTGACGCGCGTTAACCCTTTCCGAACCTGGCGGTCCCTAGGCTCGGCCCGAGCCGGCGCTCCTCGCCCGGCCTTCGGAGGCCCATGAGCGCTGCCCAGACCCCGCAGGCGATCACAACCGTCGAGGCCGACTCGTCCGCCGAAGGCGCGCCCGATCTGGTCCGGCTGGTCGAATTGCAGACCATACCCATGCCCAACGGCATCTTGGGGGTGGCCGAGGTCGCCAAGCATATCGGCTTCCCCGTGCATCGGGCCTATTACATCCGCGACGTGCCAGCCGGGCAGAGCCGCGGCGCGCATGGCCACAAGGCGTTGCGCCAGTGCTTCCTGTGCCTGCGCGGCAGCGTCACCCTGAGCATCTCCAAACACGGGCGGACGCAGACCGTGCATCTGTCGCGCCCGTCGCAGGCGGCGGTGGTGCAGGCGGGATGCTGGCGTGACCTCAGCGATTTCTCTGAGGACTCGGTGATCATCGTGCTGGCCTCGGATGAATATGACGAGGCCGACTATATCCGCAGCTACGACGACTTCCTGCGCTGGGACAACGGTGACGAGCCGGTGACGGCCGTGCCCTATCTGGACCTTCGCCGTGCCTCCCAGACCCTTGGCGCGGAGCTGGAACTGGCCATGCGCCGGGTGGTGAAGTCCGGCCACTTCATCGGCGGTCCCGAAGTCGCGGCCTTCGAGGCGAACTTCGCGGCCTATTGCGACGCCGGGCAGATGGTGGGGCTGGGCAACGGGCTGGACGCCCTGTCGATCGCGCTGCGCGCCTGGGGCGTCGGCCCTGGCGACGAGGTGATCGTCCCGGCCCACACCTTTGTCGCCACCGCGCTCGCGGTGGACGAGGTCGGCGCGACCGCCGTGCTGGTGGACGTCGAGCCTGACACCGGCCTGATGGACATGGCCCGCGTGGCGGCGGCCATCACCACGGCCACGCGCGCGATCGTGCCGGTGCACCTCTATGGCCACCCCGCCGACATGGACGGCCTTGCCGCCGCGATCGCAGGCCGCGACATCCGGATCCTCGAGGACGCCGCCCAGGCGCATGGCGCGCGTTACCGGGGCCGGCGCTGCGGGGTACTCGGCGACGCGGCCGCCTTCAGCTTCTATCCGACCAAGAACCTGGGCGCCCTGGGAGACGGTGGTGGCCTGGTCACCGCCGATCCTTCCCTGGCCGAGCGTGTACGCACGATCGCCAACTATGGCGCGCGCGAGAAGTACCGCCACGAGGTCGCCGGCCGCAATTCCCGGCTCGATCCGCTGCAGGCCGCGGTGCTGGACGCCAAGCTTGAGCATCTGGACGGCTGGAACGCGCGCCGCAGCCAGCTGGCGCTGCGCTACTTCCTGGGCCTGGCCGACGTGCGTGGCCTGGACCTGCCCGCTGTGCGCGCCTGGGCCGAGCCGGTCTGGCACGTCTTTGCCGTCCGCGCGCCCGGCGTCCGCGACGCCCTGGCCGCCTTCCTCGCCGAGCGCGGCGTCGGGACCAACATCCACTATCCGACGCCGGTTCACCTGCAGCCCTGCTATGCGGGCCGCTGGGCCGCCGGCCAGTTTCCCGTGGCCGAGGCGCTGGCCGGGTCGCTGCTCAGCCTGCCGCTCGATCCCACCCATACCGATCGCGAGATCGATTTCGTGGTGACCCAGGTCCGCGCCTTCTTCGCCGGATAGCCGGCAGGCGCCGCTGTGGCGTGAATTGCCGGCCAAATCTGGCTAGCCTTGCGCAGGGTTGAGTCGGGAGCGGGAGCGGGCGGCATGAAACTGGCCTTCTTCGGCTATGCCTGGAACGTGGCGATGCAGCCGGACGCCTATATGGCGGAAACCCTCCAGGCCTTTGCCCGCACCGGCGCCGACGTCGACTTCTACCTGGGTAGCCAGCTTTCGAAAGAGCTCGGCATCTACGGCCTGAACGAGACCGTGCCGCTGGACAAGCTTGGCCGGTTCATCGCCGCCGAGGGCTATGACGCGGCCATCGCGTTCAACAACTCGATGCTGATCCCCCAGGTGATCGAGGCGGTGGGCGGGCGCATCGTCAGCGTCATCGTCGACGAACCGGAGCACCTGTTCGACTATCACGGCGCCGGCCCCTACGAGACCTTCCGCGCCGACATCGAGATCGTGGCCATGTCCTCGGTGCTGGAGCGGCGGATCGTCGAGGCGGTCGACGGCGTCGCCCCGCGTCTGCATTTCATGCTGCCGGCCACCCACATCGACCTGGGAGCCCGGTCGGTCCGGCCCGTACATCCGATCTCCTGGGTGGCGAGTTACGTGGGCGACCTCAACCTCGACCAGTATCTGAAACTGATGGCCGAGCGCGCGGACTACAACGACCTGACGCGCCGCTGCCTGGACCTGGTGGCCCGCGACGGCGACCTGCGGACGTTGCGCGGGAAGCAGGATCACGATGCCATCCTGATCGACGCCCTGCCCTGGTCGTTCGACTATTTCCAGACCCAGATGCAGAACATCCTGACCAATCGCAGCCGGGTCGAGGTGGTGGAGCGCCTGGCGCCGCACGGCCTGGCGCTATTCGGCAACGCCGGCTGGCAGAAGCTTTTGACCTACAACGCCCAGGTCATGGCGGCCCTGCGGCCCGGCCCGGCGCTGACCGCCCACGCCGACCTGCGTAGCGTCTACAACGCCTCGAAAATCTCCATCAACCTGCCGCAGGCCCACGTCACTCAGGACGCGGTGCAGTACCGGGTGATCGACGTCATGGCCTCCAACGCCCTGATGATCACCAAACACAGCCCGACCTCGGATCTCTATCGGGTGTTCGGCGCCGACTGCCCGATCCCCACCTATTCCGACCTGGCCGAGCTTGAAGCGCTCTGCGTCCACTACCTTGGCGACGACAAGGCGCGCCGCGAGATCGTCACCGCCTGCAACCGCCTGGTGGCGAGCGGCTTCACCTTCGCCGAGCGGGCAGTCGAACTCCTGCGTATCGCCGGCCTCAAGGCGCCGCCAAAGGCCTCAGCCGGCAATGTGCGCCGCATCGACCTGCGCATCCTCAGCCAATAGGCCGGCGGCCGGCGGCCGGCGCGGACAGCTCAATCCTTTCCTCTATGCTCGTCATCACCCGGCTTGTCCGGGTGACCTATAGTCTCGGAGAGGAAGGCTGCGCCACGGCGCTTCCGCGGACCTCTTGCGCCATCTGATGATCATGGGTCACCCGGACAAGCCGGGTGATGACGGATAATTAAATAATTTCCGTCGTTTGTGCGTCAGATCGGCGCCATCGCAAAGGTCTCGGCCATGGCCTCGAACACCGCCTCCAGACGGCGCGTGAAGCCGGCCTCGTCCCGGTAGGGCGAGGCCTCGAACCCCGGCCGCACCGACTTGCGCAGGGCGTTCAGCCGCGCCGGATGGCCGGCCAGGGCGACGGCGGTCTCGACGTAGGCGTCCTTGGTGGGGGTGATCAGGTCCTCCAGCCCGCAGGCCCGCAGGGTCACGGTGGCGATCCGCGAATGCATGTGCTGGCCCTCCCAGGTGAGCACCGGCACGCCGGCCGACACCGCGTCCAGCGTGGTGGTCAGGCCCTGGTAGGGGAAGGGGTCAAGGATCAGGTCCACGGTGCGATAGGTGCTCAGATAGGCCGCGCCGGTCTCGAACGCCGGGAACTCGATCCGCTCGCCGGCGACGCCGAACGCGGCGAACTGCGCGCGGACCGTACGTTGCAGGGTCGGGTCCTCGTAGTAACCGGACCGCAGCACCAGCACCGAGGTCGGCACGGCCGCCAGGATCCGCGCCCAGGTCTCGATCACCTCCAGGGTCAGCTTCGCCGGATGCCCGAAGCAGCCGAAGGTCATGCGGCCGTTTCGCAGCAGCGGCGTCTCGCCCGACGGCGGCATGTCGAAGAACTGGCGGAACGGGGCCAGCACCGGCCCGATCGGTGCGATCGGCTCGCTGTAGAGGGCCTGCGCGCCCGGCAGGTCATAGCCGTCGGCGTGCAGCACATGGTCGAACTCGCATAGCCCGGTGGTCTCGACGTAGTTCAGCCACGAGACGTTGATCGGCGCCGGCTTGCGGGCGAACACGGGCAGCCGGTTGCCGGCCGTGTGACCCCAAAGATCCACCAGGATATCCACTTCGTCGGCG
>NZ_JANMBF010000005.1:0-12005 GCF_031360265.1 Phenylobacterium sp. | reverse complement strand
CCACACCATCAAGGGCGACTATTTCGGCCCCTTCGCCAGCGCCGGCGCGGTCAACCGCACGCTCAACACCCTGCAGAAGGCGTTCCTGCTCAGGTCCTGTTCCGACAGCGTCTACGAAAGCCGCACCCGGCCCTGCCTGCTGCACCAGATCCGCCGCTGCGCCGCCCCCTGCACCGGGCTGATCGGGCTCGACGACTACGCCGCCCTGGTCGGCCAGGCCGAGGACTTCCTGCGCGGCAAGAGCCGGGCCGTGGTGCAACGGCTGTCCGAAGAGATGCAGGCGTCATCCGACGACATGGAATTCGAGCGCGCCGCGCGCCTGCGCGACCGCATCCGGGCGCTGGCCTCCATCGCCCAGGAACAACAGATCAATCCCGAAACGGTGGACGAGGCCGACGTCTTCGCGCTCTTCGCCGAGGGCGGCCAGGCCTGCGTGCAGGTGTTCTTCTTCCGGGCGGGACAGAACTGGGGCAACCGCGCCTATTTCCCCCGGCTGCCGGGGCTGGGCGTCGACCGGTCCGACGAGGACGCCGAGGTGATGACCGCCTTCCTGGGCCAGTTCTATGACGACAAGCCGATCCCGAAGCTGATCCTGGTCAACGTCCAGCCGGCGGAGACCGAGCTGCTGGCCGAGGCCTTCGCCCTGAAGGGCGGCCGCAAGGTGGAGATCAACCGCCCCCAGCGCGGCGAGAAGCGCCAGCTGGTCGAGCATGCCGTCATCAACGCGCGCGAAGCGCTAGGGCGAAAAATGGCCGAGAGCTCGGCCCAGTCGAAGCTGCTGGCCGGGGTCTGCGACGCCTTTGGCCTCGACGCGCCGCCGGAGCGGATCGAGGTCTACGACAACTCCCACATCATGGGGACCAACGCGGTCGGCGGGATGATCGTCGCCGGGCCCGAGGGGTTCCAGAAATCCCAGTACCGAAAGTTCAACATCAAGGGGACCGACATCACCCCCGGCGACGATTTCGGGATGATGAAGGAGGTGCTGAAACGCCGCTTCTCGCGCCTGGTCAAGGAAGAGGCCGAGGGCGACGCCGCGCCGCGCCCGGACCTGGTGCTGATCGACGGCGGCGCCGGCCAGATCTCGGCGGTGATGGAGGTCATGGCCGACCTCGGCGTCGACGACATCGCCGTGGTCGGGGTCGCCAAGGGCCCTGACCGCGACGCCGGCCTCGAACGCTTCTTCATCCCCGGCAAGCCCTACTTCATGCTCGAGCCCAAGAGCCCGGTGCTCTACTACCTCCAGCGCCTGCGCGACGAAGCCCACCGCTTCGCCATCGGCACCCACCGCGCCAAGCGCAGCGCCGAGATGAAAAAGAATCCGCTGGACGAGATCGAAGGCGTCGGCCCGGGCCGGAAGCGGGCGCTGCTGCACGCGTTCGGGAGTGCGCGGGGGGTGAGCCGGGCGAGTGTGGATGATCTCCTGAAGGTGGAGGGGGTCAGCGCGCCGCTGGCCGAACGGATCTACGGGTATTTCCGGAAGGGGTAACGCCTAGATCCTCCCCCAGGGCGAAGCCCGATTGAGGGGGAGGTGGATCGCGGCGCAGCCGCGAGACGGAGGGGGTTCCAGCCCGCTCCGCGAGCCGCCGCCAGCTCAGTCCCCGTGTTCCAGAAGCCCCAGGATTGTCCGCACCGCGTCATCCAAATCCCGCAGGATCAGCGCCGCAGACAACCGCAGCGTCTCGATCCCCTGCGCGGCCAGCCAGGCATCCCGCCACTCGTCCCGCTCTGGCCGATCCCCGAAACTGTGGCTGGACCCATCCACCTCGATCGCGAGCTTTGCGGCGTCGCAATAGAAATCGAGGACGTAGGGTCCGACGGGATGCTGTTTGCGAAAATGCAGCCCATCGACCTGCCGCCCCTTGATCGCCTTCCAGAGCAGCACCTCCGGCAGGCTCATCGCCCGCCGCAGCGTCTTGGCGCGATCCTTGGTGACGCGGGAGCCGTCCATGGGGGGAGCCTACAAGATCTTCCCGGGCGGCCAAGCTTCAGATCCTCCCCCAGGGCGAAGCCCGATTGAGGGGGAGGTGGATCGGCGCGGAGCGCCGAGACGGAGGGGGTTGAGGGCCACTCTGCGCCTCTGCGGCTGGACACCTCGCTATCGAATAGGGAACGTCGAGTCGTGGATTAAATCTGTGAGGATTGCGCGGCCGACGCTAGAATAAGGCAGGCAACCACCGGCTGTCGACCGAGCTTGGTCAAGGATCGGCCGATGGCCAGCGACCTCTTGGGCGTCGTCTCACGCCCTGGGCTGCAACCCCCTCCGTCTCGCGGCTGCGCCGCGAGCCACCTCCCCCTCAATCGCGCTTCGCGCTGGGGGAGGATCTGGGACAGTGCCCCCCTAAACCTCCCCCGCATCCTCCCGAAACCGGTCCAGCTGGTGCATGCGCTGGTGGAGGAGAGTGACGACGCCCACGGCGCCGTCGGGCAGTAGCTTCCAGTAGATGACGTGGCGTTCGTGACGGGCGTACCAGCCGTTCTTGCCGAACTCGGCGGGGATGCGGCGCCAGACGATCTCGCGCCGCGCGATGGCTGCGAAGGCGTCGAACAGGCCGCGGATGTAGCGGTCGGCCTGGGCCTCGCCCCAGGTCTCGCGGGTGTAGGCGTAGATCTCATCGAGTCGCGCGCCAGCGGCCGGCGAGAGCCGGACGGGCGGCGTCAACGCGCGCCGTCGACGGGCCGGCGGTTGCGGGCGATCACGGCGTCGGCGTCGAGGACGTTGTAGCCGTCGTCAGGCTGGGAGAACGCCAGATCGAGTTCGGCTTTCAGGCGTCCGAAGGCCTCGGCCTCGGCGCGCGCCTTGTCCCGCCGGATCAGGTCACGCACATATTCGCTGACGTTGTCGTAGGCGCCTTCGGCGCCAACGTTGCCGGCGACGTAGTCGCTGAGCGCGCCGGTCAGTCGGACGTTGAGGTTCATCGGCTTGGTCATCGGGGGGTCCATTTCGTACAGATATATGACGATATTCTGTACGTCGCAACCGAGGCGGGATTGTGGGACAGGCGCACCTGTCACTGTCCCGAAGGGACGGAGGGGGTTCCCGCTCACCTACCTCACATTCTCCACCCTCACCACGCTGCCCACCGCCTTCGGGTCGCGCGCGTCCTTCACCACCGAGACGTACAGATGGCGCTCGCCCGCATCGAACGCCACGTTGGTCGTGCCGTCGCCGGCCGCGATCCTGAACACGCGCAGCAACTTGCCTTGCGGCGAGAGCTTAAGGATCTTGCCGCCGAACCACTGGGCCACGTAGATGTCGCCGCGTCGGTCGACCTTCAGGCTGTCCGGCCCCAGCCAGGGCGAGGGGTTGCGGCGCGGGACGAGGCTGTCGAGCAGGGCGAAGTTGGCTCTGTGGGTCAGCGCGCCGTCCGGACCCACGGCGAACCTCAGGATCGATCCGGAGACCGTCTGGCTGACGTAAAGGGTCTTGCCGTCCGGAGAGACGCCGACGCCGTTGGCGTAGTTGAGGTCGCACGCCACCTCCCGCCACGTCGCGGCCCCAGGCGCGAGGTACAGCACCTTTCCCATCAGTTCGCCCGGCGGACCGACGCCGTCATAGGGTCCGAACACCGTGGCGTAGGCGCCGCCGTCGGGCGCCACGGCGATGTCGTTGATCCCGCCGACGAACCTGGCGCCCTTGTCGGTCGTGTCCCAGCGGCGGAGCAGCTTGCCATCCAGGCTCAGCTCCAGGATCGCGCCGGGATCGTCCGTACACGCCAGCAGGAAGGTTCTCTGTTTGCTCAGCGCCAGGCCGTTGTGGCCGCAGGCGGGGTCGGTGTGCAGCACCGTGGTCCTGTGGCCGTCCCACTTCGATAGCGTATTGCCCATCCAGCCGACGAAATAGAGCACCCCGTCCACCACCAGCGGCCCCTCCGGCCCCAGCACGTTCTTCACAATGACCAACTCGCCGGCGCCCCTGGCAGCCGGAGCGGCTACAGCCGCGCAAGCGCCGCTCAGTGTCGTGGCCGCAAGGACAGCGCCCAGCGTCCGTCCGGTCCATCTGATGGGTGTCATAGCTGAAGGTCCCCCGCGGCTCCCCGCGCCCGCATCTGGCCCACGAAGTCCCCGCGCCGGCAAGGCGGCGGCCACCACCGCCCCCTCAGTTCACCGCCCGCCCGTGGCCCTCCCAGAACGGGGCGCGCAGGTCGCGCTTGAGCACCTTGCCGGCGCCGGAGAGGGGCAGGGGCTCGCTGCGCAGCGTCAGGCCGCGCGGGTGCTTGTAGTTGGCGATCAGCGGGGCGCAGTGGGCGGTCAGGTCGGCCACCGTCAGGGTCTGGCCGGGGCGCGGGACGACGATGGCGTGGACCGCCTCGCCCCAGCGCGCGTCGGGCACGCCGATCACCGCCACCTCGGCCACCGCGGGATGGGTTGAGATCGCGCTCTCCACCTCGGCGGTGAACACGTTCTCGCCGCCGGTGACGATCATGTCCTTCATCCGGTCGACGATGAAGATGAAGCCGTCGTCGTCGCGATAGGCCCCGTCACCGGTGCGGACCCAACCGTCCTGCAAGGTTGCGGCGGTCTGCTCGTCCAGCCGCCAGTAGCCGTGCATGGCGCCCGGGCTGCGGGCCAGGATCTCGCCCACCGCGCCGGGGACCACGTCGGCGCCGGCTTCATCGACGATGCGGATCTCGCACCCGGGCGCCGGTCGGCCCGCCGAGGCCAGCCGCGACGCGCGGGGGCCCTCCAGCACATGGTCGCGCGGCGTCAGCACCGTGACGATGGGGGCCATCTCCGTCTGGCCGTAGATCTGGGTGAAGCCGATCCCCGGCAGCCTTTCCATCGCCTGCGCCAGCGTGCCCCGGGGCATCGGCGAGCCGCCATAGCCGACAGTGCGCAGCGAGCTCAGCCGCTCCGGTGAGAAATTCGGATGGGCCAGCAGCATGGCGATCATCGTCGGCACCATGACGGTCTGGGTCACCCCATGGCGTTCGATGGCCGCCATCGCCGCCTCCGGCTCGAAGCGCGGCACATAGACGTGGGCGGCGCCGACCAACGAGCCGGCCCCGCCCAGGCAGCCGTCGGCCATGTGAAACATCGGCGCGGCATGCAGGATCACGTCGTCGGGCTCGATCCCCAGCGCCTTGGAGCCGATCAGGTTATTGTACCAGAGCGCCCGGTGGGAAATCATCACGCCCTTGGGAAAACCGGTGGTGCCGCCGGTATAGTAGAGCCCCGCCAGGTCCTCGCCGCCGGCCTCGGCGTCTGCGCGGGGCGCGCTGGCCGCGATCAGGTCCTCGTAGGCCCCGATGCCGGGCGGCGTCGCGCCGTCATCGCAGAAGACCAGGTGTCGCACGCCTGGCGCGGCCGCCTGGATGGCTGGGATCAGCCCGGCGAACGCGCGATCAACAAACAGGACTGCCGACCCGGAATTCTCCAGCGAATAGGCGTTCTCGGCGGCGGTCCAGCGGACGTTCATCGGCACCACCACGGCGCCCAGCCACCAGACCGCCGACAGGAACTCGGTATAGCGGTCGCCGTTGAGCGCCAGGATCGCCACCCGGTCCCCCCTGCCGACCCCCAGACCCGCCAGACCGCCGGCCAGCCGCGCCACCCGATCCTGCGTCTGCGCCCAGGTCCGGTCGCGGCCGGCAAACCGGGTCGAGGGCGCGCCAGGGCGGTCGCCGGCCGCGCTCTTCAGCATCTGAGTCAGACCGTACACGCGCGCCCCCGAACATTCGATGCGGCACATCGCATCGCCCCGGCCACACTTTAGGAACTGAGGCGCGCAGGTAAATGGCGAAGGTTCGCGCGCCCGACCGACTCCGGCTAGAGTGTTGAGGAACAAAGCGCCGTCGGGTGCGCTGGATTGGCTGATGAAATCCCTCCCCAACATCCTGACGTCCCTGCGCCTGGTCCTGGCGCTGTTCATGTTCCTGGCGTTCGCGGCCGCGGCCGGGGCCGTGCCGGGACTGTCGGATCATCTGTCGCCGGAGACCCAGTTCGCGCTGCAGCGGTGGGCGATCTACGCCTTCGTGGTCGCCGCCGTGACCGACTTCTTCGACGGCTGGCTGGCCCGCCGGATGGATGCGGAAAGCCTCTGGGGCGCGATCCTCGATCCGATCGGGGACAAGGTGCTGGTCTGCGGGGCGATCCTGGGCTTGATGGCGCTGGGCGGCGCGCAGCCGATGGTGCTGCTGCCGGGCGGCCTGATCCTGTTCCGGGAATTCACGGTCAGCGCGCTGCGCGAAGTCGGCGCCGGCAAGGGCATAAAGCTGCCGGTCACCCAGCTGGCCAAGTGGAAGACCACGCTGCAGATGGTGGCCCTGACGATGGAGCTAGTGGTCGGCGCGTGGGGCGCCTTCCCGCTGCTGCCCCAGGATCCGGCGATCCAGGGGCCGGCGACGATCCTTGCCCACAGCCTGTTCTGGCTCGCTACGCTGGTCACCCTGGTCACCGGCGCGCAATACTGGGAACAGACCCGAAAGGCGCTCCGGGCCTGATCAGCCGGTGTCGCGCGCCTTGGCGAGCTGGTCGTCGCGCCAGCCCTTTTCCTGCTCGACCGTCTCGTCGGGGACGAGCCCGGCGAAGTCTTCCGGTTCGTAGAACGGGCGCACCTCCAGGGTGTCGCCGTCCTCCATCGGCGCGCGGCTGGCCCATTCCATCACCTGGGCCATGTCCTTGACCTCCCAGATCCAGAAGCCGCCGATCAGCTCCTTGGTCTCGGCGAAGGGACCGTCGGTGACCGTGGGCTTGCTGCCGCGGAACGTCAGGCGCTTGCCGTTCGCGCTGGCCTTCAGGCCCGCGGCGTCGAGCAGGATGCCGGCGGCGATCAGCTCGTCGTTGAACTTGCCCATCTCGATGAACATCGACGGATCATCCGGCAGGACGCCGGTCTCCGACTGGGGGGTGGCTTTGACGACAACCATGACACGCATTGGGCAGCTCCTTGGCCTGCGGCTTCTCCCGGAACGACGACTCTTATGGCGACGATCCGACAAATCGCCGAAAGTTTTTCAGGCCGGCGCCGGAACCGCGAAGAACGGCGCCGGCGTCAGGATCTGGTTCTCCTGCTTGGTCACCAGCCCGCCGACCTGGGCCACATACGCCAGCCAGCCCTCGTCAGCCCACAGCGCCGCGCGCCGTCTGGCCCGTTCCTCCATGTTGTCATAGGCCCACAGGTGGATCACCTGGTTCAGCGCCCCCACCTCGACGGCATAGTAGCCGACCAGGTGGCCGAGAATGCGCTTCTGGATCGCCAGGCCAGCCTCGCCATAGAGCTTGAAATACCGGCCGGTGGCGCCCAGGGCCAGGGTATAGGTCCGCATTTCGACAATCATATCCGTTGCTTCCTCAGCATTCCGCCAGGTTGACGGCGAGCCCGCCCAGCGAGGTTTCCTTGTAGACGTGGCTCATGTCCTCGCCGGTGCGCTTCATGGTGGCGATCACCTTGTCGAGGCTGACCGAGTGCTGGCCGTCGCCCAGCAGGGCTAGGCGCGAGGCGTCGATGGCCTTCACCGCGCCCATGGCGTTGCGTTCGATGCAGGGGATCTGCACCAGGCCGGCGATGGGGTCGCAGGTGAGGCCCAGGTTGTGCTCCATGCCGATCTCCGCGGCATTCTCGATCTGGGCGTTGGACGCGCCCAGAGCCGCCGTCAGCCCGGCCGCGGCCATCGAGCAGGCGACGCCCACCTCGCCCTGACAGCCCACCTCGGCGCCGGAGATCGACGCGTTCTTCTTGTAGAGCGCCCCGATGGCCGCCGCCGTCAGCAGGAAGGTGCGCCGCCCCTCCGCCGTGCCCTGGTGGAACCGGTCGTAGTAACGCAGCACCGCCGGCAGCAGGCCCGCCGCGCCGTTGGTGGGCGCGGTGACGACCTTGCCGCCCGCGGCGTTCTCCTCGTTTACCGCCAGCGCCCACAGGTTCACCCAGTCCAGCGCCGCCAGGGGATCGGCCAGGCGCCGGTCGGCGTCGGCGATCAGGCTCTGGTGGACCTGGAAGGCGCGGCGCTGGACGTTCAGGCCGCCCGGCAGGACGCCGTCGGTGCGCATGCCGCGTTCGATACAGGCGTACATGGCGCCTGCGATCTCATCGAGGCCCGCGTCGATGGCCGCGTCGTCGCGGCGGACCCGCTCGTTGGCGCGCATCAGCTCGGCGATGGACAGGTCAGCGCCGGCCGCCATCTCCAGCAGCTCCGCCCCACTGTCGAACGGATAGGGGACCTCGACCAGGGCCGCGGCCTCCGGCGGCGTGTTCAGCCCCATCTCGCCCTCGTCGCGCACGAACCCGCCGCCGATGGAGAAATAGCTGCGCTCGGCCAGCTGTCCCCCCGCGTGGTCGAAGGCCGAGAACCTCAGCGCATTGGGATGCTGCGGCAGGCGCGTGCGGCCTTCCCAGAGCAGATCCCTGGCCTCATCAAAGGCGATCCCCTGGCGGTCGCCCAGACGGAGCCAGTGGTTGGCGCGCACCTCGCCCACCACCCGCTCCGCGTCATCCGGATCGAGGCCGCGCGGGTCGAAGCCCGACAGCCCCAGAATCACCGCGCGGTCGGTGGCATGTCCGCGTCCGGTCAGCGCCAGGGACGCATAGAGCGTCACCTCCACCCGCGCCGTCTGTTCCACCCGGTCGCCCAGCCGTTCCAGGAACCGGCCGGCGGCCGTCATGGGCCCCATGGTGTGCGAGCTGGACGGCCCGATCCCCAGCTTGAACAGGTCGAATGCGCTGACGTTCATGGGCGCGGCGCAGCCCGCTGGAGGAGCGGGACAAAACCAAACGCGATCTGTGCGGCAAGGCCAATGGCGCCCGCCGGCGTGGCAAAACCTTCCAGCCAGGCGCGGGCAGGCCGGCCGAAGGCGAGCAGCGAGAGCGCGAACTCAGCGATCATCAGCAGCAGGAACGCCAAGGCGCCCATGATGAGCCTTTCGCCGACGGCCGGTCCGACGCCCAGCCGCCGCACCGTCCAGCGGCAGGCGAGCCAGCTCGCCGCCAGCACCAGCGGGGCCTCGACCAGCACCGCGGCGACCTCGCCCACCCGTGGGGCGACCACCAGAACCCGCACGACCCCCAGAGCGAAGGCCCACGCAAAGACGATCGCGAAATAGACCGCGCCGGCCCCGGTCGCCCGGGCGATCGGGGTTGCGACCCGCATCGCTCAGCCCGCGACGCTGGCGGCGGGGGGCGGGTCGTCCGGCGCCGGAATGAACTCCGCGTCGTCGGCGTCGGGCAGCTTCATGCGCCCGGCGCGCCAGTCGGCCTTGGCCTGGGCGATGCGGTCCTTCGAGGAACTGACGAAATTCCATTCGATGAACCGTTCGCCCAAGGGTTCGCCGCCCAGCAGCAGGACGATGGCGTCGGTCGCGGCGGTGAACAGCACCGGCTGGCCAGGCGCGAAGACCAGCATCTGGCCGGCCTGGAACGGGCGGCCGTCCACCTCGACAACGCCTTGCGCCACATAGGCGGCGCGCTCGGGATATTCGGCCTCGAGCTGCGCCTTTGCGCCGGCTTTCAGCGCCCAGTGGACATAGAACATCGGCGAATGGACCTTGACCCTGGCCTCCGCGCCGAACGCCTTTCCGGCGATCAGCCGGGCCCAGAGGCCGTCGGCGCTCTGATAGGTCGGCAGGTCGGCCTCGCCGTGATGGGCGAAGGCGGGCTCCGTCTCCTCGTCCGCCTGCGGCAGGGCCACCCAGGCCTGGATGCCGTGCATCGTCCCGCCCTTGGCGCGCAGGTCCTCGAACCGTTCGGAGTGGGTGATGCCCGAGCCTGCCGTCATCCAGTTGACTTCGCCTGGCAGGATGACCTGGGTCTGGCCGACGCTGTCGCGATGGGTCATCGCGCCTTCGAACAGGTACGACACCGTCGACAGCCCGATGTGCGGATGCGGGCGGACATCGGCGCTTCTGGGGAACCCGGCTTCGAATCGCGCCGGCCCCATGTGGTCGAAGAAGATGAACGGCCCGACCATCCGATGGCCCGCGTGCGGCAGCACGCGGCCGACCTCGAACCCGCCCAGATCGCGGCGTTTCTGGTCGATGACGAGCTCGATCATGGGGACTCCTCTTCCTTTCCCACGAAGTGGGAGAGGGGGACCGCCGGCCGAAGGGCCGGTGGTGGAGAGGGAAGGCCACATCCGCCGCGTACGCAACAGCCGCCTTGGCCCGGCGCCTGAGGCTTTCCCTTTCCACCCCCCGCTCTTCAGCCGGCTGCGCCGGCTTCGGCGGGCGGTCCCCCTTTCCCGCGAGCGGGAAAGGAAGGGCCTCAGCCTTGCGAGCTCACATACTGGCTGATCAGGCCCAGCGGCGCGGCGGTGGTGTTCTTCACCGAGCGGATGACGATGCGGCTTTCGATGTTGGAGATCAGGCCCAGCGACAGGATCCGCTCGCGCAGGAACTCGTCGAAGGCGTGCATGTCGCGGGTGACGATGCGCAGCTCATAGTCCGCCGAGCCGGTGACCGTGGCGCACTGCACCACCTCGGCCATGCGGGTGATCGCGGTTTCGAAGGCGTCGAGGTTGTCCTTGGTCGGCAGGCTGAGCTTGACGGTGCAATAGACCTCGAACGCCAGGCCCAGCTTCTCGCGGTCCAGGATGGTCACCCGGCGCTGGATGACGCCTGCGTCCTCCAGCCGTTTGATCCGCCGCCAGCAGGGGCTGGAGGACAATCCGACCCGCTCAGCGATCTCGGCCACCGACAGCCCGGCGTCGTGCTGGATCAGGTCGAGAATCTTAGCATCGACGGCGTCGAGCACCTCAGACAAGAATTCCTCCCCCGCCTGCCGGCCCCGCGCGTTGTTCTTGCCCCGGAACCGACAGCCAGGGGCACGCTTTTGGCAAGCAATTGCCGCCATCTTATAGGATCTTCCAAGGCGCGCGCGAAGAGCAGAAGGAAGAAAATTGCGATGCGGCACGCTGAAGTGACGCTCGACGACAAGTTTTTGCTCACCGAGGGGCGGGTATTCATCACCGGCGTCCAGGCGCTGCTGCGCGTGCTGATGGACCGCCGCCGGCTGGATCTGGCCGCGGGCCTCAACACCGCCGGCTTCGTCTCCGGCTATCGCGGCTCGCCGCTGGGCGGCCTCGACCAGCAGGCCGGCCGGGCGCGCAAGTTCCTCCAGGCCGCCGAGGTGGTGTTCAAGGAAGGCGTCAACGAGGACCTCGCCGCCACCGCCGTCTGGGGCAGCCAGCAGGCCAACCTGTTCCCCGGCAGCGCCAAATTCGATGGTGTCTTCGGCATGTGGTACGGCAAGGCGCCCGGCGTCGATCGCACCGGCGACGCCTTCAAGCACGCCAACTTCGCCGGGACGTTCCCCAAGGGCGGGGTGCTGGCGGTGGCCGGCGACGACCACAATTGCAAGTCCTCGACGCTGCCCTCGCAATCGGAATACGCCTTCCAGGATTTCGAGATGCCGGTGCTGTCGCCGGCCGACGTGCAGGAGGTGCTGGACTACGGCCTGCTGGGCTATGCGATGTCGCGCTACTCGGGGCTCTGGGTCGGCCTGATCGCTCTCGCCGACACCATGGATTCTGGCGTCACCATCGACATCGGCCTCGACCGCCACAGCCACGTCCTGCCCGACAACTTCCGCATGCCGGCGGGTGGGCTGGGCATCCGGCTGAAGGACCAGCCGATGGACAAGGAGCGCCGGCTGCGCACCCAGAAGCTGCCCGCCGCCCTGGCCTTCGCCCGCGCCAACAGGATCGACCGGGTGATGCTCGGCGCCTCGCGACCCCGCCTCGGCATCGTCTGCCAGGGCCAGGCCTACAAGGACGTGATCGAGGCGTTCGCGGCCATGGGCATCTCCTTCGCCCAGGCCGCCGACCTGGGCGTGGCGATCTACAAGGTCGGCATGCCCTGGCCGCTGGAGCCCACGGGCATCCGCGCCTTCGCCGCGGGCCTTGAGACCCTGAAGGTCATCGAGCACAAGCGCCCGCTGATCGAGACCCAGGCGCGCGCGGTGCTCTATGAGCTGCCCGCCCACGCCCGGCCAAAGATCATCGGCAAGACCGACGAGCACGGCGCCCCGCTGCTCTCCGAGATCGGCTCGCTTACGGTCGCCGAGGTCGCCCTGG
>NZ_JANMBF010000180.1:0-32829 GCF_031360265.1 Phenylobacterium sp. | reverse complement strand
GCTCTGCCTCGGAGCCGTCGCACTGAAGACCAGTGAGCCAATGCGCGCCGCCGAGTCCGCACCCCCACCCCAACCCCACCCCGCCAGGGGGAGGGGCTTTGCCCGGGGGCTCCGCAATGAGAGACGGGCCGCTGAGCGGCGGCCGGGATGACGGTATTTGGGGGGCGGGTGATGACGAGCTGGAGGGACGAACGGGCATTGGCCTTCAACCCTCGACCGGCAACGCCTCGAGGATCACGAACGCCTGGGCGTAGGGGTGGTCGTCGGTGAGGCTGAGGTGGATGACTGAGCGATGGCCGGCGGGGGTCATCCCCTCCAGCCGGGCGAGCGCGCCGCCAGTCAGCGCCAGGGTCGGCTGGCCCGAGCGCAGGTTGATCACCCCCATGTCGCGCCAGAAGACGCCGCGGCGCATGCCGGTGCCCAGCGCCTTGGCGCAGGCTTCCTTGGCGGCGAAGCGCTTGGCGTAGGACGCGGCGCGGTCGGCCTTGCGCTCCGAGCGGGTGCGTTCCAGCTCGGTATAGAGCCGGTGAGTGAACCGCTCGCCGTGTCGCTCAAGAGTCGCGGCGATCCGGCGGATATCGCAGAGATCGGAACCCAGGCCGAGGATCACGCCGCGTTCACCGCGTGGGCCTGACTTGCGCCAGTTCCCTTGGGGACCTTGTCCGGGCTTCGTCCATCAGGGCGCGCATCCGCTGGATCGCCGGACCCAGGCCGATGAAGATCGCCTCGCCGATCAGGAAGTGGCCGATGTTGAGTTCCATCACCTCGGGGATGGCGGCCAGCGGCTTGACGGTCTCGTAGTCGATGCCGTGGCCGAGGTGGACCTCCAGGCCCAGGCGATGCGCCTCGGTCGCCGCGGCGCGGATCCTGTCCAGCAGCCGCTCCGCGGTCGGCAGGCGGTCGCGCACGGCCTGGCAGTAGGCGCCGACGTGCAGCTCGACCACCTGGGACCCGGCGGCGGCGGCGGCGGCCACCTGGCCGAGGTCGGCGTCAATGAAACAGGAAACGCGAAGTCCGGCGCCGGCCAGCCTGCGCACGACCGGCGTGATGGCGTTGTGGCCCTTGACCACGTCGAGGCCCCCCTCGGTGGTCACTTCCTCGCGGCGCTCGGGCACCAGGCAGGCGGCGTGCGGCAGGTGGGCGAGCGCGATGGCCTCCATCTCCGGCGTCACCGCCATCTCGAAGTTCAGCGGCCGGCCGCGCCTGCGGCAGATCACCGCCAGGGCGTCGATGTCGGCGTCGGAGATGTGGCGGCGATCCTCGCGCAGGTGGGCGGTGATCCCATCGGCGCCGGCGGCCAGCGCCATCTCAGCGGCGCGGACGGGGTCCGGATAGCCCTCCCCGCGCGCGTTCCTGACGGTGGCGACGTGGTCGATGTTGACGCCAAGGCGGAGTTTACTCACGGAACCCTCCCCCAGCGACCGCGCAGCGGTCAGCCAGACTTGAACCGCCAAGATCGCCAAGATCGCCAAGACGACCAGATCGACGGATGGCGCGCGGATTCAAGACCCAACGCTCGCGGCGCTTGCCTGGAACCTTGGCGTTCTTGGCGGCCTTGGCGGTTCGATAAATCATCCGCGCAACCTCTTGGACCCTGGCTCTTCCGCCGGCAGGGCGGCGAGGTCGGGGGGGATCTCGCCTGGCGCATAGGACGGGACGTCCAGGGTCGCCAGCGCCACCAGCGGGAAGCCGACGTCGGCGCGGCCGGCGGAGCGATCGACGATGCAGGCGCAGCAGAGCACCACCCCGCCCGCCGCCTCGATCGGCTCGATAGCCTCGCGGAACGAACCGCCGGTGGTGATCACGTCCTCGATGACCACGACCCTGGCGCCGGGGGCGATTTGAAAGGCGCGGCGCAGCCGGAAGGCCCCGTCCTCGCGCTCGACATACATGGCCGGGACGCCCATCCAGCGGGCGGTCTCATAGCCCGGGATGATCGCGCCGACCGCCGGCGAGACGATGACGTCGGGCTTGCCGAACCGGGCCTCGATCTTTTCGGCCAGGGCCCTGCACAGGCGCGCCGTCCGCTCGGGATACTGGAAGACCAGGTTCTTCTGCAGGAAGATCGGGCTGTGCCGGCCCGACGCCAGGATGAAGTGGCCTTCGCGCAGGGCGCCGGCGGCGCGGAATTCATCGAGGACGTCATCGGTGGTCATAGGCGCTGGATAGCGCTCTTTCGCCGCGGTCGGAAGGTGGAGCGGAGCATTGGGCCGCACGGCGCCGCTCACGCAGCGCCAATGGCGCAGGTGTCAGCTGGCGAAGGCGCCGCGGCGGTCCACGAGTCCACGCGGGACAGGGTTGGGGACGCCGGATAGCGTGGTGATCGTCAACCGTTTCGGAGTCGCCGTCATGCCCACCCGCCCCGACCCTCGCCACCTCGCGCTCGCCGCCCTGACGCTGGCCGCGCTCTGCGCCCTGCCCGCCCCGGTCCGCGCCACGGAGCCGCAAACCGGCGTGCTGACCGTGACCTTCCAGGGTCTGAAGACCCGGACGGGCGCGATCATGCTGTCGCTGGCCTGCAGCGAGGCGGCCTATGGCGACAAGGCGCCGGTGACGGGCCAGGCGATGATCCCCGTGTCCGGCGACGGAGCGGTGATGATAACCTTCAAGGGGCTCGCACCAGGCCGCTGCGCCATCAAGGCGTTCCACGACGTCAACGGCGACGGCAAGATGGGGACCAACCCCTTCGGCATTCCCACCGAGCCCTTCGCCTTCTCAAACAACGCCCACGGCGCCATGGGCCCGGCCAAGTGGGCCGACGCCAGCTTCGAGGTGACGGCCGGCGACAACGCCCAGACCCTCGACATCGACTGAAGGACCAGGCCATGAACCGCCGTCGTCTGCTGCGGACCCTGTCGGGCGCCGCCATCGCCTCGATCCTCACCCCGGAACTGGCGCAGGCCGCCGGCCAGCTCAGCGCCGGCGCCGCCGCCGGCCTCGACTGGCGGGTGGCGTTCGCCGACCTCGACGCAGACCTGTCGCCGACGCCCATGCGCCGGATCGGCGGCCGCAGCCCGCAGGGTCTGGCCGGCAGCCTCTATCGCAATGGGCCCGGCAAGTTCCATCGGCCCGGCGGCTCGGTGGATCACTGGTTCGACGGCGACGGCCTGATGCGCGCCTTCCGCATCCGCGACGGCGAGGCCAGCGTCGCCGCGCGCTTCATCGACACCCCCAAGCGGCGCACCGACATTGCCGCCAACGCCGTGGTGACGCCGGGCTTCGGCACCTCGGCCAAGCGCGGCGCACGGGCGGAGAACAACGACGACGCCAATGCCGGCAACATCTCGGTGATGCCGGTGGGCGGCGAGATCTGGGCCCTGTGGGAAGCCGGTTCGCCGATCGCGCTGGACGCCGGGGACCTGTCCACCAAGGGGATCAAGACCCTGCGGCCGGACCTGGTTCACATGCCGTTCCTGGCGCACCCACGGCGCGAACCCGGCGGCGACATCTGGAGCCTGGGCCTGAACGGCGACAAGGCGATCGTCTGGCGCCTGGATCGCGACGGGGGGCTGAAATCCGCCGACATCATCGACCTGCCCGCGGCGAGCTATGTGCACGACTTCACCGCCACCGAGCGCCATCTGATCCTGATCCTGCAGCCCTGGATCCAGGATCGCCAGACCCTGCCCTATGCCGACAGCTTCAGCTGGAAGCCGGAGCGGGGAACACGGGTGCTGGTCCTCGACAAGGCCGACGTCGGCAAGCGCCGCGTCTATGAGCTGCCGGCGTTCTTCGCCTTCCACTATGGCGCGGCATGGGAAGAGACCGACGGGACGCTGCGGTTTGATGGCTGCCTGAGCAAAGACGCCAGTTTCGCCACGGCCAACGGGCGCAGCCTGATGCAGGGCGTCTGGACCCCGGAGCCCAGCCCGATCCTGACCCTGGTCGCCCTGCGCCCCGACGGCCGGGCGAGCCTGGAGAGCACCGGGGTCAGCGCCGAATTCCCGCGCACCGACGGGCGGTTCGCGGGTCGTGCGCGACGCTATACGGTTCACGCCACCGGCGCGGGCGACGGCGGGCCGCTGTTCAACGGCCTGGCCACCCATGACTGGAAGACGGGGCGCGAGGACGCCTTCAACTTCGGGGCCGGGCATCTGGTCGAGGAGGCGGTGTTCGTGGCCCGGCCCGGCGGGTCGGCGGAGCTGGACGGCTGGCTGCTGGCGCCCAGCGTCAACCTGGCGGCCAAGGCCACCGAGCTGCACGTCTTCGACGCGGGCCGCGTGGCGGCGGGGCCGCTGGTCACCTGGCGCATGGACCGCGCCCTGCCGGTCAGTCTGCACGGCGCGTTCGTGGCGAGCTGAGCCGCGCTACGTCTTGCGGCGGTCCACCGTCTCGACGCTGGGGTTGGCGCGCAGCGCGGCGGCGATGTGGGTCAGGTGGCGGGCGTGGTGGACGTCGACGTCGATGTCCACGTCGAAGAAGTCGGCCTGGCGGTGGTGCATCCTCAGCTGGACGATGTTGCCGCCAGCCTCGCCGATGATCGTGCAGACCTGGCCCAGCACGCCGGGCAGATTGCGGATGGTGGCGATCAACTTGGCGCGGGCGACGGAATTGCGCTCGGCTTCCGGCGTCCATTGGAGGTCGCGCCAGACCTCTTCCTGGTCCTCGAAGGCGGCAAGGCGTTCGCAGTCGATGGTGTGGACGGTCAACCCCTTGCCGCCCTCTTCGCCTTGGGGAGGCTCCAGGATGCCGACGATCCGGTCGCCGGGCACCGGCGAGCAGCATTCTCCGAAGTGGATGGCGACGCCCGGGGTCAGGCCGCCGCCGCGGACGTAGAGCTTGGCCGACTTTCCGTCCTCGATACGGTGCCGCGCGGTGGCGGCCTTGTGTTCCTCGGCTTTCAGACCCGGGAACACCGTCTCCAGAACCTGGGGCGGGGAGACGCGCCCGCGACCCACGGCGTCGAACAGGTCGTCCTCGGTGGCGGCGGCGAAGCGGTCGAGAGCGGGACGCAGCGAGACGTCCTTGCGCGATTTGCCCGCGGCCTGGAAGGTCTGGTCGACGGTGGCGCGGCCGAGCCTGGTGAACTCTTCCTTTTCCGTCTGGCGGATGTGCCGGCGAATGGCCGAGCGGGCGCGCCCAGTGATGCTGATCGAGCGCCAGTCGGGCGGGACCACCGGCTTGCCGCCGCGGATCACCTCGACCACGTCGCCGTTGGTCAGCACGGTGCGCAGCGGCTTCAGCTCGCCATTGATCTTCACGCCCACGCAGGTGTCGCCGATGTCGGTGTGCAGGGCGTAGGCGAAATCCAGCGGCATGGCGCCGGTAGGCAGGCTGACCAGCCGCCCCTTGGGCGTGAACACGAACGCCTGGTCGAGGAACATCTCCAGCTTGGCGTGCTCGACCAGTTCCTCGGCGTCGCCGCCATGTTCCAGCACCTGGACGAGGTGGCGCAGGTTCTCGATCGGGTCGCGGCCGCCGGCGGCCTGCTGGTGTTCGAGATCGAAGCCATAGGACTTGTCCTTGTAGCGCCAATGCGCCGCGACCCCTTCCTCGGCCACCAGGTCCATGGCCTCGGTGCGGATCTGCATCTCGATCCGCATACCCTTGGGCCCGACGACAGTGGTGTGCAGGGAGCGGTAGTTGTTGCGCTTGGGCGTGGACATGAAGTCCTTGAACCGCTCGGGGATCGAGGGCCAGGCGCGATGAATGACGCCCAGAGCCCGATAGCAGTCGTCTTCGGTGTCGACGATCACCCGGAAGGCGTAGATGTCGGAAAGCTGGGAAAAGCCGATCGACTTGCGCTGCAGCTTGCGCCAGATCGAATAGGGGTTCTTCTCGCGACCGAACACCCGGGCGGGCACATTGGCCGCCTCCAGCCGCGCGGCGATCTCGCCGGAAACCAGGCTGACCGCGCCGCCCTGATCGTGGCGCAGGGTCTCCAACCGCCGGCCGATGGCGTCGCGGGCCACCGGGTTGAGGTGCTCGAAGGCCAGTTCCTCAAGTTCTGTGCAGATGCGATGGACGCCGATGGAGCGGGCCAGAGGGGCGTAGATGTCCAGCGTCTCGCGGGCGATCCGCTCGCGCTTGGCCGGGCTCTTGATGTGCTCCAGCGTGCGCATGTTGTGCAGCCGGTCCGCCAGCTTGACCATCAGGACGCGGACGTCCTTGGAAATCGCCAGGATGAACTTCCGCAGGTTCTCGGCCTGGCGCAGGTGTTCGGAGGACAGCTCCAGCTTGGAAAGCTTGGTGACGCCCTCGACCAGTTCGCCGATCTCGGTCCCGAACAGGCGGTCGATCTCTTCGCGGGTGACCGGGGTGTCCTCGATCACGTCGTGCAGCAGGGCGGTGACGATGGTCGCGGTGTCGAGGCGATAGTCGGTGAGGATGCCGGCCACCTCGATCGGGTGGGCGAAATAGGGGTCGCCGGAGGCCCGCTTCTGGGCCCCATGCATGCGCATGGCGTAGACATAGGCGCGGTTCAGCAGCGCTTCGTCGGCCGTGGGGTCGTACGACTTGACCCTATCGATCAACTCGAACTGGCGGAGCATGGTCGGACGCCGGGATCGCGCCTGTGAGGCGGAACGGGGGGCGTCCTTAAAGGCGGCGGCGGGGTCAGGCGCCGCCTGGGTGATGAGAGGGTCTGCGCCTTCCGGGCTCAGTACCGCTCCTCCTGACCGCCATCGCGGTCGCTCTGCAGGGCGCGCACCAGCTCAAGCTCGCTCATCTGCATGTGGGTCGGGTCGGCCAGCAGGGCCAGGGTCTCGGCCTCTTCCTCGGCTTCCGAACGCTCGTCGACCCTTTGCAGGGTGCCGATCAGGGTCTCGCGCAGTTCCTCGGCGTCGACCACGTCGTCGGCGATCTCGCGCAGGGACACCACCGGATTTTTGTCGTTGTCGCGATCAACCAGGATCTGCGCGCCCGCCGAGATGGCCCGTGCCCGATGGGCCGCCAGCAACACCAGGTTGAAGCGGTTGGGGACCTTTTCGATGCAGTCTTCGACAGTGACGCGAGCCATGGATTCCTCGAACGGGGGAGCGAACCCGCGAAAATAGAGGTTCCGACGCCATTGTGCAACGCCGCAAAGTCGGATCGCAAAAGTTGGGGGCGGCTATAGCGGCCTGGCGTCGCGGCCGACGCTGGCGGCGTTCGCCAAGTCCATCGCTGTCGCTCCGGTCAAGGGATGGCGCCAGTCCGGCGCGATCTCGGCCAGGGGACCCATCACGAACAGGCGCTGATGTGCGCGGGGGTGCGGCAAGGTGAGTTCCGGGTCGCCGATCACCTGGCGACCATAGGCGATCAGGTCGAGATCGAGCGTGCGTGAAGCGTTCGGAGCGCCGCGCGTCCTGCCGAAGGACCGCTCGACGGCGAAAATCGCGGCGAGCACCGCATGGGCGTCGCCCTGCGCCTCGACAAGCACGACGCCGTTGCGATATTCAGGGGCCTCCGGATCGGGCCAGGCGGCGGACCGCCACCAGCGCGACCGGGCCAACACGGGCAATCCGGCCTCGGGAAGCCGCGCCAGAGCCGCCTCAAGCAGCGCCTCGCAGGAGGCGAAACCCCCAGCGAGGTTGCCGCCGACGGCCACGATCACCGCTTCGTCGAACCGCGCTGGGTCCCCCCCCGCGCCTTGTCCGGCCTTTAGGAAATTCGAGCTGATGACCTTTTACCCCACGGACCGGCTGGCGCTCTTCATCGACGGCGCCAACCTCTATTCGGCCGCCAAAGGCCTCGGCTTCGATATCGACTATCGCAAGCTGCTCGAGGAATTCCGCAAGCGCGGCGTGCTGATCCGCGCCTATTACTACACCGCGCTGGTGGAACATGAGGAGTATTCGCCGATCCGGCCGCTGGTCGACTGGCTGGACTACAACGGCTTCCAGCTGGTGACCAAGCCGGCGCGCGAATACACCGACTCCCAGGGGCGCAAGCGCTGGCGCGGCGACATGGATGTCGAAATCGCCGTCGACATGATGGAAATGGCCAATTCCGCCGACCATCTGGTGCTGTTTTCGGGCGACGGCGATTTCCGGGCCCTGGTGGAAGCCGTGCAGCGCAAGGGCGCGCGGGTGACCGTGGTCTCGACGGTGAAGTCGCAGCCGCCGATGGCCTCGGACGACCTGCGCCGGCAGGCGGACAATTTCGTCGATCTGGCGGACCTGTCGGAGATCATCGGCCGGCCCTCGCGCCTGCCCCGGTTCATCCAGGAGGCGCGCAGCGAACGCCACCACCAGGACGGGCCGGAGGCCGATGCCGAGGCCTGATTACCTCCCCCGCGCAGCGGCGCTACGGCATTCAAAGATCTCACCGAAGCGGCGTCCCTTCCCCCCTTGCGCAACTCGCGCGCAAAGCCCCTCCCCCTTGCGGGGAGGGGTTGGGGTGGGGGTGCAGCCTCGGCGGCGGGCGTTGGCTCACCGGTCTTCCGCGCGACATCTCCGAGTCGGAGCTGACACCCCCACACCCAACCCTCTCCCCGCAAGGGGGAGAGGGCTTTTTTGCGGCCTGCCGCTCGCATCAGGCTGTGACCTCAGGCTGAACCTGACCCGCTTCAGGAATTTGGGTGAATCCGGTAGCGCAGCGGCGGGAGGTAAGAGCGCATGGGGAACCTGACCGCCCTGGCGGAACCGCCGCGCGACTGTCCGCTCTGCCCCAGGCTCGCAGCCTATCGGGCGGTGAACGCCGCGGCGCATCCGGACTGGTTCAACGGCCCGGCGCCCTCGTTCGGAGACCTGGACGCAAGGCTGCTGGTGGCGGGCCTCGCGCCCGGACGCCAGGGGGCGAACCGGACGGGCCGACCGTTCACCGGGGATGGCGCGGGCGTGATCCTCTACGCGACCCTGATCAAGACCGGCTTTGCCACCGGGCGCTATGATCCGAACGGCGACGACGACCTGGCGCTGGTCGACTGCATGATTTCCAACGCCGTCCGCTGCGCCCCGCCGGGGAACAAGCCGGAGACCTTCGAGGAAAACACCTGCCGGCCGTTCCTGACCGCCCGCATCGCCGCCCTGCCCCGGCTGAAGGTGATCGTCACCCTGGGCGACGTGGCGCGCCGCAATGTGCTGAAGGCGCTGGGCCTGAAGGCGTCAGCCGGCCTGCCTGGGCACGGCACGGAGTTCCAGGCGGGGCCCTATGTGGTGCTCAACAGCTACCACTGCTCGCGGCTCAACACGAACACCGGACGCCTGACGCCAGCGATGTTCGAGGCAGTGTTCGACCGGGCGAAGACCCTGGTGAACGGCTAACCCGGTCGCCGAGGGTCAGCGCTGCACGAGTTGCGTCAGCACCCCGCCGGTTTCCGAGGGATGCACGAACACCTGGCCCTTGATGGGATTTCCCGCGCCGGGGTCGCCGACCAGACGAACCCCCTTGCCGCGCAGATCGGCGACGGCCTTATCAAGATCATCGACCTGCATGGCGATCAGGTGGACCCCCTCGCCCTTCTCCGCCAGCCGCTTGGCTATGGGCCCCTGGTCGTCGATGTTGGAGACCAGCTCGACGTAGCTATCGGCGAAGCGGAAGAAGGCCATCTTCATGCCGGCGGCGGGCGCCTCGCGCCGCTCGCTGACCTCGACGCCGTAGATGGTCTCGTAGCGGCCGACCGCTGCCTCGAGATCCTTCACGGCGACCACGATGTGATCGACACCCTTGAACATCCGGCGATCCTCTTCTGCTGGAGGCAAAGGGCTATCAGGCGGGGCGATGGGCGCCAACACTTGGCAAGGCCGGAACGACCGCTCGCCTCGGGCGGCGCTGGGCGCTAGGTTCGCCGCTTCGTCGCCCCAGGGATTGATCGCCTTGCAAAACCCCCGCCGCCTAGTGTTCCTCGCCGCCCTGGCCGCCGCCGTCGCAACCTCCGCCAGCGCCGCGCCACCGCGGATCGACCCCGCCGAGCACGCCCAGGTGTTGGAACTGCTGAGCAAGGGCATCGCGTTCCGCACAGTGATCCCGGGCGACCAGGTGAAGCCCTATGCGGACTATCTGAAGGCCGTCCTGGTGACGGCGGGGTTCAAGCCGGACGAGGTGAAGATCGAGGCGGTGGCCGGCAGCGCGATCCTGGTGGCGCGCTATGCCGGGACCGATCCGGCCAAGAAGCCGATCGTCGTCATCGATCACATGGACGTTGTCGAGGCCAAGGCCGGGGACTGGACGCGCGACCCGTTCACCCCGGTGATCGAGAACGGCTATGTCTTCGGGCGCGGCGCCATTGATGACAAGTTCGATGTCTCGGTGGTGGTGACCGTACTCGCCAAGCTGAAGCGCGAGGGCTGGAAGCCGGGGCGCGACGTGATCCTGGCCCTGTCGGGCGACGAGGAGACCCAGCAGCAGACCGCGCGCAAATTCGCGCTTGACCTCAAGGGCGCCGAGCTGGTGCTGAACGGCGACGCCGGCGGCGGCCAGCTCAGCGAGGACGGCAAGCCGCTGTTCTATGGCCTGCAGGCCGCCGAGAAGACCTATTCCGATTTCCAGATCACGGTGACCAATCCCGGAGGCCATTCCAGCCGGCCGGGCGCCAAAAACGCCATCTATCAGCTCGCCCGCGACCTCGATCGTCTGTCGGCCTACCAGTTTCCGGTGATGCGCAGCGAAATCACCGACGCGGCGTTCAGGGCCTCGGCGCCCACCGTGCCCGGGCCGGTGGGCGATGCGCTTCGGGCCTATGTGGCCAATCCGAACGACACCGCCGCCATCGCCGTCCTGTCGGCCGATCCGGACTTCGTCGGTCAGCTTCGCACGACCTGCGTGGCGACGATGATCAACGGCGGTCATGCGACCAACGCCCTGCCGCAGAAGGTCACCGCCAACGTCAACTGCCGGATCTTTCCGGGAACGCCGTCCGAGGCGGTCCACCAGACCCTGGCCAAGGTCATCGCCGACCCGGAGGCCGTGATCACCCGGGCCAACGACGGCGCCATCGACGCCGGCGCCTCGCCCCTGCGAGCCGACGTGCTGGCCGCGGTGACCAAGGCGGTGCACGCGCGCTATCCCGGCCTGCCGGTGATGCCGTCGATGTCGGCGGGCGCCACGGACGGCATGTTCTTCCGCGCGCTGGGCGTGCCGACCTACGGGGTCTCCGGCGCCTTCATGAAGTCGTCGGACGACTTCGCCCACGGTCTGAACGAGCGCGTGCCCATCGACACCATCGACGGGGCGCTGGGCCAGTGGGAGAGCATCCTGCGCGACCTGGCGAAGTAGCCTTCCGTTCTCTCCGCGGCACCCCTTCAGGTCATCCCGGTTTCGCGGCAAGCAAAGACCGGGACCCATACGCGCTGATCGTCAGCGGACGTCCTGAGAGCGTCGCGATCATGGGTCCCGCACAAGCGCTACGCGCTTTCCGGGATGACCTCTGGGTAGCGGCGCTCATCGCCAATAGTGATAGCGCCAGATCGGCGCAAACCCGGCCCTGCGATAGATCCGCCGCGCGGGGTTGGCCTCTTCGACCTGCAGGAAGGCGCGGGTCACGCCGCGGGCCTCGGCGGCGCGGCCAAGCGTGGCCAGGATGGCGCCGGCCAGGCCCCTGCCGCGATGGGACGGCGCGGTGCGCATGCCGTGTATGCCGGCCCAGCCGTGGCCGAAGGTCATGACGCCGACGGCCTGGGTCTCACCGCCCTCGCCGGCGGCGGCATAGATGGCGTCCGGCGATCGGGCGAGGGCTGCGACGCGGCTCGCGCCGTCGACCGGATCGAAGCCTTCGCCGACGAAGATCGCCGCCCAGGCGTCGTCGGGCTTCGTCAGGATGGTCGCCGAAGCTGCTGAAAACATGGCGAGTTGCGAGACCGGTCCGGTCTTGAAGAGGGTCGGCTGCCGGGCTGCGTAGCCCCGGCGGAACAGGTCGGTACGAAGGGGTTCGAGGGCTTCGACCTCGGCGACGCGGAAGCCGGGCTCGAGACCGCGCTGACGGTACGCCGCCTCGATCTCGTCCAGCGCATCCGGGCCCAGGTCATGGCGCAGCGGCGCGGCGCTCTTGGCGCGCCCGATGGCGCCGTCGTCGAGGGGGACCAGCCAGCCGCCGATTTCCAGGATCTCCGGCGGGGCGACCGCCTCGACGGTGGCGCGCTCCAGGGCTTCCAGGTCAGCGGGACGCACCTCAGCTCCGATCGCCCTTCATCAGCCGCGCCTTGTCGCGCTGCCAGTCGCGGGCGGCGGTGGTCTCGCGCTTGTCGTGTTCCTTCTTGCCCTTGGCCAGCGCCACCTCGAGCTTGGCCAGGCCCCGGTCGTTCCAGAACAGCTTGATGGGGATGATCGTGCGGCCGTCGCGCTGCACCGCGCCGATCAGCTTGTCGATCTCCTTGCGCTTCAGCAGCAGCTTCCGGTGGCGGCGCGGCTCGTGGTTGAAATGCGGGCCGGACTGGGCGTAGGGCGGGATGTCGGCGTTGACCAGCATGATCTCGTCGCCCTGCACGGCGGCATAGCTCTCGGCGATGTTGGCGCGGCCGGTGCGCAGGGATTTCCCCTCCGACCCGGTGAGCGCCAGCCCCGCCGCGTGGGTCTGTTCGAGGACGTAGTCGAACCGCGCGCGGCGGTTCTCGGCGATCAGCTTGCGGGGCTGTTCCGGCGCGGCCATCAGAGCACGCCCGCGTCGCGCATCGCCGCCAGCACCTCGGCCCGCGCAGCCTGCGAACAGGCGACGATCGGCAGGCGCGCGTCCTCGGCGCAGAGGCCCAGGTGGGCCAGGGCGAACTTGGTGGGCGACGGCGAGGCGTCGGAAAACAGCGCCTTGTGCAGCCGCACCAGCTGGTCCTGGCCGTAGAGCGCGTCGGCCCAGCGGCCGGCCAGTGCATTGTCATAGAAGGCCGCGCATTGTTCCGGGGCGACGTTGGCGGTCACCGAGATGCAGCCGTGGCCGCCGTGGGCCATGTAGCCCAGCGCCGTAGGATCGTCGCCCGACAGCATCACCCAGTCCTCGCCGCACGTCAGCCGCTGGAAGCTGGCGCGGGTCAGGTCGCCGGTGGCGTCCTTGATCCCGACGATGTTGGGCAGTTTCGCCAACCGGGCCAGCGTCTCGTTGGCGATATCGACGCTGGTGCGCCCGGGCACGTTATAGACCAGCACCGGCAGCTGCACGGCCGCGTTGATCGCCGCATAGTGCGCATAGAGCCCCTCCTGGCTGGGGCGATTGTAATAGGGGGTCACCACCAGGGCGGCGTCGGCGCCGACGGTCTTGGCGTGGCGGACCAGGTCGATGGCCTCGGCGGTGGCGTTGGAGCCGCAGCCGGCGACCACGGGAACCCGGCCGGCCGCGGTCGCGACGCACAGCTCCACCACGCGGCGGTGTTCATCGTGGCTGAGGGTGGCGCTCTCGCCGGTGGTGCCGACCGGCACCAGGCCATGCACCCCGCCGGCGATCTGGCGCTCAACCAGGCGCACGAAGGCGTCCTCGTCGACAACTCCGTCGCGGAAGGGCGTCACCAGCGCCGGGAGGACGCCCTTGAACAGAGAATCTGACATGTTTCGCGCAAATTGCCGTGAACAAACGCCTTGTTGAATCGGCGTTCAGGATTGGCGGGACAATATGGCGTGCTGGCCCTGGCCCGCAATGTTCGTATTGATTCCCGTGAGGTCCCTTGGGGCGCCCTTTGCACTTGATCGCGCGTAAATCCCTGCTGATCGCCGGCGTCGTGATGATGGCGAGCGTAGCCGCGCGCGCCCAGCCATCCGCCCCGCAAGGTGGCGATCCCCTGGGCGATCTGCTGGACACCATGACCCGCTCCGCACCGCTGGATACGCCGGCGCCCGCCCACGCCATTTCGCATCCACTGTCGGCCAGCGACGCCGCGCAACTTCGTGAGGCCATCGAATCCGCCCGGCATGGTGAGATCGGCAACGCGCGCCGGGCGATCGCCAGCCTCGCCGACCCGCTCGCGCGCAAGACCGCGACCTGGGCTCTGGTGGATTCCAATGCCGATTCCCTCGGCTTCTACGAGGTCGACAACGCCCGGCGCGATCTTGTCGGCTGGCCCCGCCCGGCCAAACGCCAGGCCGCGGCGGAACGGCAGATCGAGACGGCCGGCAAGACCCCGCAGCAGGTGGTCGACTGGTTCGGCGCGACGGAGCCGACGACGCCGCAGGGGGCCATGGCGCTGGCCGCCGCCTATCGCGGACTCGGCCGCGCGCCGGAGGCGGCCGCGCTGATCCGCCGCTGGTGGTGCGGAAAGAGTTTCGAGGCTGACCCACAGCGGGCGATGCTGGCCCGCTTCGGCGACGTGCTGAACCCTGAGGACCACCTCCGGCGCGCCGACGTGCTGCTCTACGGCGCGCTGGGGCCGGCCGCGCGCGAGATGGTCGCCCTGCTGCCCCCCGAACAGCAGGCCGCAGCCCAGGTCCGCATGGCGCTGCGCGCCGAGGCCAGGGACGCCAACGAACGCGTGGCCGCCCTGCCCGCCGAACTGGCGCTGTCGCCCGGCGTGGCCTTCGAGCGCGCCGCCTACCTGCGCCGCAAGGGGCTTGACGCGCTGGCCCTGGGGCTGACCCCCAACTTCCCCCATGAAATCGCCACCGCCGATCAGGGCGACCGGATCTGGGACGAGCGCAAGCGCCTGGTGCTTTCGGCGCTGCGCGCCGGGGACCCGCGTAGCGCCTATGCCGCGGCCGCCGACAGCGGCCTGACGGTCGGCGCGGACGCGGCGGACGCCGAATTCTCGGCCGGCTGGATCGCGCTGACCAAGCTGAACGCCCCGGACAAGGCCGCGCGGCATTTCGCGGCGCTGGAGCGGATCGGCACCTCGCCGGTGACCCGCGGCCGGGCGCTCTATTGGGAAGGTCGGGCGGCCGAGGCGATGGGCGACCGGTCGGCGAGCCAGGCGTTCTATGCCCGCGCGGCCCAGTACTATACCACCTTCTACGGCATGCTCGGGGCCGAGAAGGTGGGCCGCAACCTGACCCTGCCAGGCGATCCGGAGATCACCGCCCAGGCACGGGCGACCTTCGAGGGCCGAGAAGCCGTACAGGCCACGCGCCTGCTGTTCGACTATGGCCAGCGGGAGCTGTTCCGGGCCTTCGTGCTCAACCTCGACGAACTGCTGCCGACGGGCGAGGACGAAGCCCAGCTGGTCGACCTCGCCCGCAACTATGGCGAGATGGATGTGTCGATGAAGGCCGCCCGCGCGGCGGCCCAGCGGGGCTTCATCCTGCCGCAGCGCGCCTATCCGGTGCGCAACCCGCCGGAGTTTGGCGGCGCCGCCGAACTGGCGCTGGTGCTGGGGATCACCCGCCAGGAGAGCGGTTTCGACCCCAACGTCCGGTCCGGCGCGGGCGCGCGGGGCATGATGCAACTGATGCCGGCTACAGCCTCGATCCTGGCCCGGCGCAACGGCCTGGGCTATTCGCCCGCCCGCCTGGACGAGCCCGACTACAACATGCGCCTGGGCTCCACCTACCTTGGGCAGCTGGTCAGCCAGTTCTCCGGCTCCTACATCATGGCCGCGGCGGGCTACAACGCCGGTCCCGGACGGCCGACCCAGTGGACCGCCTTCTGCGGCGACCCGCGCGGCGGCGGCACTGATCCCATCGACTTCATCGAGTGCATCCCGTTCTCAGAGACGCGCAACTATGTGATGCGGGTGATGGAGAACATGCAGGTCTATCGCGCCAAGCTGAACGGCGGCTCGGCCCCGATCACGCTCAGCGCCGACTTGAAGCGCGGCGCCTATGGCTATCAGGCGGCCCAGGCGCCGGCCCCGATATCCTCGCCATCGGGACGTTAGCCCACGAGACCCTGAGGCCAGAGGCCAGGCTGATGAGGCAACCATAGTCCTCCTTGATCGTCATCGCCCGGCTTGGGAGCCTGCCCGGGCGGGTCGCGACGCGACGCGACCCGGGGGCGACCTATGATCTCGACGATGAAGACCGGAACTCGGCGGCGCCACCGAATCGCATCTGCCAGCACGGCGATCATGGGTGGCCCGGACAAGCCGGGCCATGACGTTCTTTAATTAATAAATTCAACAACATGGTTGGGTCTTCACGCTAGTCCACGGTCAGACCGTTCAGCAGCCCGTCGAGGGTGACTTCGATCAATTCGTCGCGGTCGGCCCAGGCGAAGCCCGGGCGCGAGGCCAGCAGCATGACCACCCCGTGGCACGACATCCACAGGGCCTGGGCGGCGGCATCGGCCGAGCCGGTGCGCAGCCGACCGCAGGCCGCGACCTCGCGCACCACGGTGCAGAAGGCGTTGTAGCACTGGGTCGACAGGTCGACGGTGTCCTCGGGCCAGGCGGCGGACGCCGCCGCGGGCCGCGGTGTGGAATAGAGCAACTGATAGGCGTTGGGGTGCTGCAGGCCCCAACGCATGTAGGCCTCCAGCATCATCTTGACCCGGACGACGGGGTCGAGCGGCTTGGCGGCGATCTCGCGGTTGCGCTCGAGCAGCACTTTCAGGGTCTGCTCGCAGATTTCCAGCAGGATGCAGCCCTTGTCTGGGAAGTGCATGTAGAGCGCGGTCGAGGAGACCCCCACCTCGTCGGCGATCTTGCGGATCGTGGCGCCCTCGTAGCCCTCCAGCACGAAGATGCGTTCGGCGGCCTGAAGGATCTCGGCCCGTCGGAGGTGTCCGTCGCCCTTGGCCTTGCGGGCCGAGCGGCGCGAGGTGGCGGCTGCGAGCGTCAATGAAGTCCTTCCCCCCGGATGAGACCGAAGTGTCACGGGACCCCAAATCACCGGGCCTGACAAGGCCGCATTGCCAATCGGTAATAAAGTTGTCGTCACCGAAACGCGCCGTCCGGGCGGCGTCGGCGAGACAGCCGCCACTGGACGGGGGCGCCGGGATGGGCGAAAGCCGCGACCGATGACCGCAACCGATCCCCTGGTGGCCGACCTGCCCAGCGTGATGCGCACCCGGGGCTGGGCGGACTATGCGCTGCTGGACTGCGGCCACGGGCGCAAGCTGGAACGCTACGGTCCCTACACGGTGGTCCGCCCCGAGCCGCAATGCCTGTGGGGCCCCGCCCTGCCCGCCGAAACCTGGGCCGAGGCCGACGCGGTGTTCGATCCCACCGACGAAGAGGACGCGGGCCGCTGGAAGCTGCGCGGCAAGGCCGCGGCCCTGGCGTCGGGGGACACCTGGCCGCTCGCCTGGAACGGCGTCCGGTTCAAGGGGCGGTTCACCAGCTTCCGGCACCTGGCGTTCTTCCCAGAGCAGGCGGCCAACTGGGATTGGCTGGACGCCGCGGTCAGGGCCTGCGCGCCCGGCCCAGAGGGCGACCCGCCCCGGGTGCTGAACCTGTTCGGCTATACCGGCGTGGCCAGCCTGGTGATGGCGGCGGCCGGGGCGGCGGTGACCCATGTGGATGCGTCGAAGCGCGCGGTGGCCTGGGCGCGGGAGAACGCGGCGCTGTCGGGCCTGGCCGACCGGCCGATCCGCTGGATCGCCGAGGACGCGCGCAAATACGTCCAGCGCGAGGTTCGCCGAGGCGCCACGTACGAGGGGATCATCCTCGACCCGCCTAAATACGGCCGGGGCCCCGACGGGGAGGTCTGGCGGCTGTTCGAAAACCTTCCTGAGCTTGCCGGCCTATGCGCCCAGCTTCTTTCAGAAAATGCAAAATTCCTTGTGCTCAACGCCTATGCGGAGCGGATCAGCGGGGCGGCGCTGTCGGGCCTGCTGGCCGACACGCTGCGGGGTCGTGGCGGAACTATCGAGTGGGGCGAACTGGCCCTGGTCCAGGCGGACGGGGCGCGTGAGATCGGCATGAGCTTCTTCGCCCGGTGGCAGGCCGGATGACGCGATGACCGGCCGCGCCGTCACCTCGCTGAGCAATCCGACAGTGAAGGCCGTTCGCGCCCTGCACCTGCGCAAGGATCGCGACGCGACGGGCCTGTTCGTCGCCGAGGGGCTGAAGACGGTCACCGAAGGCGTTGAGACCGGCCGCGCACCAAGGATCCTGCTGCACGGCGCCGAGGCCGGCGATCATCCGCTCATGATCAAGGCGATCGAGGCCACGCTCGCCGGCCGAGGCGAGGTCATCGAGGTGACGCCGGAGATCCTCGCCAAGGTCAGCCGCCGGGACAATCCGCAGGCCGTCGTCGGCGTGTTCGCACAGGTGTTCACGCCGCTGGGGGCGCTTGAGCCGCAGGCCGCGGCCTGCTGGGTGGCGCTGCACCGGGTGCGCGACCCCGGCAACCTGGGGACCATCGTGCGCACCGCCGACGCGGCCGGCTGCGGGGCCGTGATCCTGGTGGGCGAATGCTGCGACCCCTATTCGGTTGAGGCGGTGCGCGCGACCATGGGCTCGATCTTCGCCGTGCCGCTGGTCAAGGCCAGCGAGGCCGAGTTCGCCGCCTGGCGCAATGACTGGCCGGGTTGCGTGGTCGGGACGCTGCTCTCCGCTGAGGCGGATCACCGGCAGGCGGCCTATGTGCGGCCCACGCTGGTGCTGATGGGCAACGAGCAGCAGGGCCTACCCGCCGACATGGCCGCGCTCTGCGACGTCAACGTCAAGATTCCCATGCGTGGCCGCGCCGACAGCCTGAACCTGGCGGTGGCGACCGGGATCATGATCTACGCGGCGACCTAACCCGCGTCCCGCGCCCAGAGTCGCCGGGTGAGCACGCCGACGCGAGCCTCGATGGCGGCGGCGGCGTCGAGGCAGATGTCCTCGCGGTAGCGCGAGCCGATCAGCTGCACGCCCACCGGCTGGCCGTCGAGCAGGCCCGCGGGCGTCACCGCCACGGGCAGTCCCAGCACGCTGAGCGCGCAGGTAAAGCGCATGTCGTTGCCGAGGATGTCGCCGACCGCGCGGGCGTGGGCGAGGTCGGCGTTGACGCCGGGCGTGCGCTTCACCGACACCGGCGCGAGGATCAGCGGATAGCGTTCGAGGAAGACCAGCCATTCGCGCAGCACCCGCGAGCGATAGGCGATGGCGCGCATATAGCCCTCGGCGTCGAGAAAGGTGGCCATTCGCAGCATGCCGTCCAGCGCCTCGAGAAAGTCCGGGCTGGCGACCTGGCGCATCTGGGCTTCCTGCAGGGTGGCGATCTCGGTGTGCAGCAGGTCGGCCCACAGCTTCCAGGCGACGGAGATGTCGGGACCTTCGACCTGGCTGACCTCATACCCCGCGTCGGAGAGGTATCCGGCCGCCCGATCGATCATCCCCAGCACCGCGCCGTCGGTGTCCATGTCCGCGGGGATTTTCGCCACGGCGACCTTGACCGGGCCAGCCGATCCGGCCGGGGCCAGGGGCGCGGGGACCCACCAGGGGTCGCGGATGTCGCGACGGCTCATCACCTCCAGCGCCAGGCGCACATCGGCCACCTCGCGGGCCAGCGGCCCCTGGCAGGACATCAGCTGGGCCATGGGGGGACGCTCGACCGGGGCGCTGGGGTTGAACGCGGCGACGCGGCCCTGGGTGGGCTTGATCGTGCAGACCCCGTTCCAGTTGGCCGGGCCGCGCAGCGAACCGCCGATGTCGTTGCCGTGGGCGATGGCCCCGATGCCGGCGGCGACGGAGGCCCCCGCGCCGCCCGACGATCCGCCGCAGGTGATCGCCGGGTCCCAGGGGTTCAGGGTCAGGCCATGCAGGGCGTTGTCGGTGAAGGCGCGGAACGAGAACTCCGGCGTATTGGTGAGACCCAGGATGATCGCGCCGGCGGCCCGCAGGTTGGCCGCGACCGGCGAATCGGCCGGGGCGATGTTGTCGCGGAAGGCCACGACGCCGTTGGAGTTGGCCTGGCCCTCCACGTCGATGTTGATCTTCAGGGTGACCGGAACCCCGTGCAGCGCGTCCAGGGGCTCGCCCCGGGCCTGGCGCGCGTCGGCGGCGCGGGCGGCCTCCAGCGCCTGGGCGGTCATGTCGACGACCACGGCGTTGAGCGCCGGGTTGGCCGCGTGCAGGCGCTCGACGTGAGCCGCCGTCACCGCCTCGGCGGAGATGCGCCCTGCCTTGATCGCCTCAGCGGTCGCCACGGCGGACCATTGCCAGATCGGTATCGACTCCACGCCTTGCCCCCCGGGTCTGTCGCACGGCCACGCCTGGGGGCCGCACGGCATAGGTCCACAGGCCCGGGGATCGCGCCAACATTTTCGCGACGGGCTGGCGGGCCGGGCCTTGGCGCGGGCGTCGGTCTCGCAACTCGCGGCGCCGGCCGGAGATGCGCTGGACACTTTCGACCCTTAGGCGGCGGCGTCACGTCCCCCTGGGCTTGGCCCGCGCCGTCGGCTGGGCGGCGGCGGGGTTTTCGGGCCAGAGGTGCTTGGGGTAGCGGCCGCGCATGTCGCCGCGCACGTCCTTCCAGGATCCCGTCCAGAAGCCGGGCAGGTCCTGAGTGGTCTGCACGGGGCGATGGCCGGGCGACAGCAGGGACAGGGTCAGCGGCACGCCGGCGACGGTCGGATGGACGGTGAGCCCATAGACCTCCTGCACCCGCACATCGACGCGGGGTCCGCCCTCGGCGGCGTAGTCGATGGCGAAACTGGCGCCGGTGGGCGCGGTCCAGCGGAGCGGCGCTTCGGTGTCGAGGCGGCGTTGCAGGTCCCAGGGGATGAGGGTGCGCAAGGCGGCTTCCAGCGTCTCGGCCTTGAGACCGGCGAGGGACCTGACGGCCGGGAGCAGCGGGGCGAGCCAGTCGTCCAGGCGCTCGGCAAGGGCGAGGTCCGAGAGGTCGGGCCAGACGGAGTCCTTGGTTTTCAGGAACGCCAGGCGCCGGCGCAGGGCCATCGCGCCCTCGCCCCACGGCAGGACACCGACGCCCTCGGCGCGGACACGGGCGGCCAGGGCCGCGGCGATCCGGGCCGGGTCCGGGTTGTCGTCGACGGTTTCGCGAACGGTCAGACGGCCCAGGCGGGTGAGGCGCAGGCCGCGCAGCCGGCCGCCGCCGCTTTCCTCCAGGCGGTCGTCGGTGACCAACTGGGCCGAGAACGCGGTGAGAAGTTCGGCCTCGCCCAGGGGCGCGGCCAGCAGGATGCGGTCGCGGCGCTCGCCGCCGCCGAGTTCGGCCACGGCCAGCCAGGTCTCCCGCGCCAGGGCGTCCGTGGGCTCGAGAAACGCCCCCCGCCCGCTGACCAGCTGGAACTCGCCCTGGGGTCCGCGGGCGCGGGCGATGCGCTCGGGATAGGCGAAGGCCAGGAGCAGGCCGTCGGAGAGGGCCTCGCCCTGCCCCGCCCGACCGCTGAGGCGAGCCCAACGGTCGGCCAGCGCGTGCGCGTCACGGGCGCGGGGGCCGCGATCACGCTCGAACCCGTCCAGCCGGTGGCGCAGATCGACGTCGCGGCCGCCGAGATTGCGCTCGGTGACCAGGGCGGCGATGCGCGCGGCGCGCGGCGCCTGACCGGTGGCGGCGGCCTTCAAGACCATGTGCGCCAGGCGCGGCGGCAGGGGGATGTCGGCGAGCGCCCGGCCGTGGGGCGTGAGGACGCCTTCGGCGGTGAGCGCCTCCAGACGGACAAGCAGGGCGCGAGCCTCGGCGAAGGCGGCGGCGGGCGGCGGATCGAGGAAGGCCAGGCCACTCGCGTCCCTGGCGCCCCAGCGGGCGAGGTCCAGCGCCAGGCCCGAGAGATCGGCGTCGAGGATCTCCGGGTCGGCAAAGGCCGGCAAGGCGCGGGTCTCGGCCTCGTCCCACAGGCGGTAGCAGACGCCGGGCTCGGTTCGTCCGGCCCGGCCCCGACGCTGATCGGCGGCGGCGCGGGAGACGCGCACGGTGGCCAGCCGGGTCAGGCCGCTGGCCGGATCGAAGCGCGGCACGCGGGCCTGGCCGCAATCGATGACCACGCGAACGCCCTGCAGGGTCAGGCTGGTCTCGGCGATGGCGGTGGCCAGCACAACCTTGCGCTTGCCGGGCGGTGCGGGGGCGATGGCGCGGTCCTGGTCGCGGGGATCGAGCGCGCCGTACAGCGGGCAGAGCTCGACGTCAGGACGACCTCCACCCCCGCTGGGGGTGGATCGCGAAGCGAGGGGGGCCGCGCCACTTGTGGCGCGGAGGCGTTCGCCAAGGTTCTGCGCCGTGCTCAGGATCTCCCCCTGGCCCGGGAGGAAGACCAGGATGCCGCCGGCTTGCTCTGCCAGGGCCCGTTCGACGGCCTTGGCGGCCCGGTCCTCGAGGCGCAGCCGGTCGTCGCGGCCGAGGTAGTGGGTCTCCACCGGCCAGGCGCGGCCCAGGCTCTCGACGACCGGCGCATTCGACAGCAGCCGGGCCACCGCGGCGCCATCGAGGGTGGCGGACATCACCAGGATCCGAAGGTCCTCGCGCAGCACCGCCTGGGCGTCGCGGGCCAGGGCGAGGCCCAGGTCGGCGTCGAGGCTGCGCTCGTGGAACTCGTCGAAGATCACGCAGGCGACGCCGGTCAGCGCCGGATCGCCGAGGATCCTCCGCGTGAACACGCCCTCGGTGACCACCTCGATGCGGGTGGCGGCCGAGACCTTCGACTGCATCCGCACCCGGAAGCCGACCGTCTGGCCCACCGGCTCGCCCAGCGTCGCGGCCATCCGCTCGGCGGCGGCGCGGGCGGCCAGGCGCCGGGGTTCCAGGACGATGATCCTGCCGCCGCCAACCCACGGCTCGGCCAGCAGTTCCAGCGGAACCACCGTGGTCTTGCCGGCCCCGGGCGGGGCGACGAGCACGGCGGCGCACCCGGACGAGAGCGCCGCCTTCAGCCTCGGTAGAGCCTCGTGGATCGGCAGCATGCGCCTTCCAGGGCGCGCCGCCGCCCCTCCGCGAATCCTTGCTAGGTGTCTAGGTCACCCCTGCGGGGCAGATCGACGAAGGGTTCCGGCTCGTGGCCGGTGACCAGGATGCCCCGGCCAAGCTTGGAAGCCCGAATGCCGTAGGCGAAGTAGACGACGATGCCGATCACAAGATAGCTCAGGAAGAAGTTCCGGGTGGCGGGGGTCGACATCAGGCTGAGCAGCAGCACCACGCACATGATCGCACCCAGGATGGGCACCACCGGATAGAGCGGCGTGCGGAAGGGGCGGACCAGGCCGGGCTCGCTGACCCGCAGATAGATGACCGTAATGCAGACCAGGCTGAAGGCCGCCAGCGAGCCGACGTTGGACAGGTCCGACAGCGCGTCCAGCGACAGGAAGCCCGCCGCGCCCATGGCGGCGAGGCCGACGATGATGGTGTTGATCCACGGCGTGAGGAATTTCTTGTGCACCTTGGCAAGCGCGCTTGGCAGCAGGCCGTCGCGGCTCATGGTGTAGAAAACCCGTGTCTGGCCGTACAGCAGCACAAGCATGACGCTGGACAGGCCCGCGATCGCGCCGATCTTCACCAGCACCGAGAACCACTTCAGCCCCATCATGTCGGTGGCCAGAGCGATGGGCGCCGGCACGTCGAGCAGGTTGTAGGGCACGATACCCACAAGCACCGCCGAGGTCAGGATGTAGAGGATGGTGCAGATGACCAGGGCGCCCAGGATGCCGATCGGCATGTCCTTGCCCGGGTTGCGCGACTCCGCGCCGGCCGTGGAGACCGCCTCGAAACCCAGGTAGGCGAAGAAGATCACCGCCGCCCCGTGGATCACCCCGCCGACGCCATACTTGTGGGAGGTGTCGCCAGTGATGACGCCCATCAGCGCGCGACCGATCTGATGCCAGATATCCATGTTCGTGCCGTCAGGCCGGGCCGGGATCTCGGCCGGAACCAGGGGCGCCCAGTTGGCAGGATGCACGTACCTGATACCGATCACGATGAAGGCGATCACCACCGTCAGCTTGATGGCGACGATGATGTTGTTGACCGTGGCCGACTCCGTCACGCCGCGCACCAGCAGGGTGGTGACGAGACCGATGATCACAATCGCCGGGAGGTTCATGACGCCGTGGGCGATAACCGCGCCCGAGATGTCCTTGACGGCCACCCCTGGCGCCGCGGTCAACTCCGGCGGCAGCGCCATGCCCATGTCGCGCAGCAGGCTGACCGCATAGCCGGACCAGCCGACCGCCACCGTCGAGGCGGCGAGGCCGTACTCGAGGACCAGCAGCAGGCCCATGACCCAGGCCGCGCCCTCGCCCATCGAGGCGTAGGTGTAGGAGTAGGCGGAGCCGGAAACCGGCAGGGCCGACGCCAGCTCGGCGTAGCAGAGGGCCACGAAGGCGCAGAGCGTCCCGGTGATGATGAAGGAGATCATGATGCCCGGACCGGCGAACTGGGCCGCGGCGCGGCCGGTCAGGACGAAGATGCCGGTGCCGATGATGCAGCCGATGCCCAGCAGCACCAGGTTCAACGCTCCCAGCGAGCGCTTCAGTTCGCCATGTTCGTGCTCGGCCTGAATCTGCCCGACCGACTTGCGCTGAAAGATGCGCCCTACGACTGAAGCGTTCGCCATGTCCGGCAGATCCCCGTTGTATGAATTGCCCAGCCCAAGCCCGGGCGCTGGATGGCACGCTAGCGTCGCCTGCGGGCGGCGGCAATGACCCTGCCGGCGAGCGGCAGGGATGGCGCGGCTCTTTCAATTTGGCGCCCGAACCCCGATCATAGGAGACATGAACGCGCCCAATCCTCCGCTTCCGATCCGCGCCCTGATCGCGCCCGTGACGCCTTTGCAGCAGAACTGCACCATCGTCTGGTGCGCCAAGACGCTGAAGGCGGCGATCATCGATCCCGGCGGCGAGGTCCCCAGGCTGATGGAGGCGCTGGAGAGCCAGGGCCTGACGCTGGAGAAGATCTGGATCACCCACGGCCATCTGGACCATGCCGGCGGCACGGCGGCGCTGAAGGCGCTGACCGGGGTTCCCATCGAGGGGCCCCACCCCGACGACGCCTTCTGGATTGACCAGATCGACGCCTCGGGCGCCAAGTGGGGCATGCCCGAGGCCAGGGGCTTTACCCCGGACCGCTGGCTGCACGACGGCGACGTGGTGAAGCTGGGCGAGACCGAGTTCGAGGTCTATCACTGCCCCGGGCACACGCCTGGGCACATCGTCTTCTTCCACCGCGAGGCGCGGTTCGCCCAGGTTGGCGACGTGCTGTTCCAGGGCTCGATCGGGCGCACCGTCTTTCCCCGCGGCAATCACGCCGACCTGATCGCGGCGATCACCACCAAGCTGTGGCCGCTGGGCGACGACGTGCGGTTCGTACCGGGCCACGGGCCGATGTCGAGCTTCGGCCAGGAGCGCCAGACCAACCCCTTCGTGGCCGACTCTGTTCTGCAGCGAACGTGATTTCAACCGCGACATCGTCGCGTTACCTGTCGCGCCCAGCCTTGGGCCCATGGAGCCTTCAGCCGACATGACCCCCGCGGGCGCCCGCATCCTGATGGTCGATGACGACCCCGGCATCCGCGACGTGGTGTCCGATTTCCTCGGCAAGCACGGCTATCGCGTCGAAACCGCCGGCGACGCCCAGGAGATGGAGGCGGCGCTGGAACGCGGGCCGGTGGACCTGATCGTGCTCGACGTGATGCTGCCGGGCGAGGACGGCCTGGCGATCTGCCGCCGCTTCGCCAACGGCGAGGGCGGACCGCCGATCATCATGCTGTCGGCGATGGGGGAGGACACCGACCGGATCGTCGGCCTGGAGCTCGGGGCCGACGACTATCTGGCCAAGCCGTGCAATCCGCGCGAATTGCTGGCCCGGGTCCGCGCGGTGCTGCGGCGGGCAGAACACCGATCGGGCAATTCCGGGGTCGGGGCCGGCTGCGAATTCGCCGGCTGGCGGTTGGACCTGGTGCGCCGCGAGCTGCGGTCGCCGCAGGGTGTGGTGGTGAACCTGTCGTCCGGCGAGTTCTCCCTGCTGCGCGCCTTCGTCGAGCGGCCGCAGCGGGTGCTCACCCGCGACCAGCTGCTGGAGTTCGCCCGCGGCCCGGACAGCGAGGCCTTCGACCGCGCCATCGACGTGCAGATCAGCCGGCTGCGCCGCAAGCTGGACGACGGCGGCGGGGGCCATGAGCTGATCCGCACCATCCGCAACGAGGGCTACATGTTCACCGCCAAGGTGAAACGCACGTGAGGTTTTCGCCGAGCGCACGGCCGACGGGGTCGCTGTTCGTCCGGCTGGCGACGCTTACCGGCCTGACCCTGGTGGCGGCGCAGGCGATCAGCCTGCTGCTGATCTTCAACCTGCCGCCGCCGACGCCGGACTTCTATCGCCTGTCGGAGATCGAGCAGGCCATCCGCGGCGCGGCGCCGAACCTGGCTGAACGCCGGCCCCTGCAACTGCAGCATCTTCTCAAACCGCCGGGCCCGGCCATGGACGGCCCCACCGCACCCACCATCCGCGCCAAGCTGGCCAGGGACCTGGGGGTCCAGGTCGATGCGATCGTCATCGCCAGCGACGCGGGCCCGTTCGCCGACCGCCGCGTGTTCCGCATCATTCGCGACCGCATCGCCCGCGAAGGCGTGCGCGAGGAGCATTTCCTGGTGGCCCCGTTCAACGTCGCGGTGCGCCAGCCAGACGGACGCTGGACGGCGATCCGGCCGCAGCCGGCCTTCGGACTTGACCCCTGGCAGCAGCGGATCGCCCTGTGGTTCGTGCTCTCGGCCCTGGCCATGGCGCCGGTGGCCTATGTGTTCGCGAGACGGCTGTCCGCCCCGATCCGGCTGTTCGCCGACGCCGCCGAGCGGCTGGGCCGCGACCCGCGCGCCGAGCCCCTGGCGCTGAAGGGGCCCTCGGAAATCCGCGTGGCCGTGCGCGCCTTCAACGATATGCAGGAGCGGTTGCGGCGTTATGTCGAGGACCGCACGGCCATGGTCGGCGCCATCGCCCACGACCTGCGCACGCCCCTGACCCGGCTGCGATTCCGCATCGAGGGCCTGCCAGAGGATCAGCGCGCCAAAATGTCGCAGGACATCGACCAGATGGAGGCGATGATCTCCGCGGCCCTGACCTTCGTGCGTGACGCCAGCCGTCCAGGGGAGCGAACGCCGTTGGAGCTTTCGTCGCTGCTGGAAAGCCTCTGCGATGAGATGGCCGAGACCGGTTACGCCACCCATGTGGAGGCCGGCGACAAGGTCGTGCTCGAGGGCGACCCGATGGCTCTGCGCCGGCTGTTCCAGAATTTGCTTGAAAATGCTGTGAAATTTGGCGGAACCGCGCGGACGCGGGTGTTCCGGGACGCCGCCAACGCCTTCGTCGAGATCGAGGACGACGGCCCGGGAATCCCGCCGTCCGACGGTGAGCGGGTGTTCGAACCCTTCTACCGGCGCGAGCCCTCGCGCAGCCGCCAGACCGGCGGAATCGGCCTCGGTCTGGCCGTGGTGAGATCGATCGCGCGTGGCCACGGCGGCGACGTCGCCCTGGTCAATCGCGCCGGCGGCGGACTGACCGCGCGGGTGCAACTGCCCCTCTGAGGCCAAAAGCCAACCGACGCCACGCAACCCGGGCCGGGCTCTGCGGGTTAGTTCAAGGGCAATATCCACGAGACGCTCGAGGAGCACACCCATGTCCACAACCGACACCGGAAAGCCGCGCGCCCGCCGAGGCTTCGCCGCGATGAATCCCGAGCGCCGCCGCGAGATCGCCCGCAAGGGCGGCGCCAGCGTGCCGAGCGAGAAGCGCAGTTTCGCCAAGGACCGCGACCTCGCCGCCGCCGCCGGCCGCAAGGGCGGTGAATCGAGCCGTGGCGGCGGACGCACCCGCGGTCGCGAGGTTTAGGCCCGAAGCGACACCATCGCGAACGCCGGCGCTTCGCTGAGCCAGGTCTGCTCCAGGTTCCAACCTGCCGATTTCGCCAGCGCGGCGAAGCCCGCGACCGTGAACTTGTGGGAATTCTCAGTATGCAGGCTCTCGCCTCGGTCGAAACGGAATGACTGGCCGGCCACCCGGACGGTCTGATCCCTCAGCGAGTCGAGGTGCATTTCAATTCGGCTCCCCGCCGTGTTCCAGACGGCGCGGTGGACGAAGGCGTCGGGGTCGAAGTCGGCGCCCAGCTCCCGATTGATCCGGGTCAGCAGGTTCTTGTTGAACGCCGCGGTGACGCCCAGCGCATCGTCGTAGGCGGCCGTGAGCACGGCCACGGGCTTGACCAGATCGATCCCCACCAGAAACCGCGCACCGGGTCCCAGCAGTCGCTGGGCGCCGGCTAGGAAATCGCGCGCCTCGTCCGGCATGAAATTGCCGATCGTCGAGCCGGGGAAGAAGCCGGTCACCGGCCGGCCCCGCGCCGCGCCCGGCAGAGAGATGGCGCGGGTGAAGTCCTCGAGCAGGGGGGCGACCGCCAGGGTCGGATAGTCCCGACCGATGGCCGCGGCGGCGGCGTCGAGGGCGGCGCGGCTGATGTCGATGGGCGCGTAGACGGCGACCTGGGGGGCGGCGTCCAGCAATACACGGGTCTTCACGCTGGCCCCGCTGCCGAACTCCACGAGCGCCGCGCCCGGCGAGATCAGCGCGGCGATCTCGGGGGCGATGCGGCGCAGCAGCGCGATCTCGGCGCGGGTCGGATAGTATTCCGCCAGGTCGCAGATCGCCTCGAACAGGCGCGAACCCTCCGCGTCGTAGAAGTATTTTGGCGGCACGGCCTTCTGCGGTTTCGACAGCCCCGCCAGCACGTCGGCCTGGAAATCCGCGCTCGCGCTCGCACCGGCCGCCGGCGCCACGTCGCGCGCCAGCCGGACGCCGGAGAACATCCAGCGCTGCCGGGGCTGGTAGAAGTTGCGGTAGCTCGCCCGCGTGTGGCCGGGCGGCGTGACGCAGGCCCCGCCGCGCAGCACGACCTGTCCGACCATGAACTTGCCGTTGTATTCGCCGACCGCTCCGGGCGCCGGGCGGAACCCCGGATAGGGGGCGTAGGCGCTGCGGGTCCATTGCCACAGGTCGCCCACCATCTGGCGCAGGCCAGCGGCCGGCGGCGCGGCGGTGGGCTCCAGTCGACCAAAGCCCAGGCCAGAGCCTTGGCCGGCGCCGTCGGACCGCGACCCCCGCGCGGCGTGCTCCCACTCGGCTTCCGTGGGCAGACGCGCGCCGGCCCAGGCGGCGTAGGCCTCGGCCTCGTAGAAGCTGATGTGGCAGACGGGTGCGGCCGGGTCGATCGGACGCAGGCCGTGCAAGGTCATGGCGCTCCAGCCAGCCGCGTCCGGGTCCGGGTCCGGGGCGGCCTGCCGCCAGTAGAACGGCGCGGACCAGCCCTCGGCCTGGGCCGTAGCCCAGCCTTCGGAAAGCCAGAGTTCGGCGCGGCGATAGCCGCCGTCGGCCATGAAGGCCAGCCATTCGGCGTTGCTCACCAGCCGGTCGGCCAGGGCGAAGGGCTCGAGCCAGACCTTGTGCCGGGGCCCCTCGTTGTCGAAGGCGAAGCCCGGACCCGGGTGACCGACCTCGACGAGGCCGCCCTCGAACGCCACGAAACCCGCGGGCCGGACCGCGGCGGCGGCAGGCGCGGCGCGCGGCGGGGCGTAGGCCGGGCACAGCGGCGACTGGGCGAACAGGTGCAGGATGTCCATCAGGATCAGCTCCTGGTGCTGCTCCTCATGGGCGAGACCCAGGTCCAGCAGATCGGCGAGGTCGGCGGCTCCGACAGCCAGCAGGCGTTCCACGCCGTGGTCGACATGGGCGCGATAGGCGATCACGTCGTCGAGCGAGGGCCGCGTCAGAAGGCCCCGCTCCGGCCTCGGCTGCCGGGGTCCCAGGGCTTCGTAGTAGGAATTGAACAGGTAGGCGAACCGCGGGTCGAAGGCCCTGTAACCCGGCAGGTGCGGGGCAAGCAGGAAGGTCTCGAAGAACCAGGTGGTGTGGGCCAAGTGCCACTTCGTGGGGCTGGCGTCGGGCATCGACTGGGCCAGCTGGTCCTCGGCGGTCAGCGAGCGGGTGAGGGCCAGGCTCGCGTGACGCACAGCGCGATAGCGGTCCAGCGGGCTGGCGAGCACTGACGCGGGTGCGCCGGCAAGCGGCGGCGCGGTTTCAGATCGGGCCATGCCATCCCCTCGTCGGCCCCGCACCCGGGGCGCGCTTCGCCGCCAGGCCAAGAGCTAGGTACTCCGGACCGTTTCGCCAACGGGGCGGCGCGCACAACGTTCCGCAAAAAACCACTGCGGCGATCTCTTCCTGCCAGCCGACGCACGCGATATGAGCCACCGATGTCGCATTTGAGCTCCCGATCGAACGTCCGCCCGCGCCGATGACCCGCGACGACGCCCGGGCGCTGGACGCCGCCGACCCGCTGGCCGGTTTCCGCGACGCCTTCGACCTGCCGGCCGGGGTGATCTATCTGGACGGCAATTCGCTGGGACCGCCGCCGCGCGCGGTTCACGCCCGGCTGGCCGAGACCATAACCCGCGAATGGGGCCAGGGCCTGGTGCGCAGCTGGAACACCGCCGACTGGATCGGGGCGCCGGTCCGCGTCGGCGGCAAGATCGCCCGGCTGATCGGCGCCAGGCCGTCAGAGGTGGTGGTCGCCGATTCCACCACGGTGAACCTGTTCAAGCTGGCGGCCGGCGCGCTCGGCCTGCGGCCGGGGCGCGGGACGATCCTGTCGGAGACCGGCAACTTCCCCACCGACCTCTACGCCCTGCAGGGCCTGGCCGCGCTCACCCCCGACCGCGCGCGGCTGCGCACCGTGGCGGCTGACGACCTGCCCAGGGCCATCGATGACGACACCGCCGTCGTGGTCCTGACCCACGTGCACTACAAGACCGCGCGCGCCTGGGACATGGCCGCCCTGACCGCCGCCGCCCACGCCCGGGGCGCGCTGATCCTCTGGGACTTGAGCCACAGCACGGGCGCGGTGGCGGTGGACCTCAACGGCGCAGGCGCCGACCTGGCCGTCGGCTGCGGCTACAAATACCTGAACGGCGGCCCCGGCGCGCCGGCCTTCCTGTTTGTCGCCGCGCGGCATCAGGCGGCGATCGTCTCGCCGCTGACCGGCTGGATGGGCCACGCGGCGCCCTTCGCCTTCGAGGACGGTTTCCGGCCCGCCGCCGACATCCGCGCCCAGACCACCGGCACCCCGCCGATCCTGGCCCTGGCGGCGCTGGAGGCGGGCGTCGACCTGCAGCTTCAGGCCGACCCCGCTCAGGTCGAGGCCAAGGGCCTGGCCCTGGCCAACCTGTTCGTGGGTGAGGTGATGGCCCGCGCCGGCGATCCCGCCCTGACCCTAGCCAGCGTGCGCGACCCCCGGCGCGGCCTGCACGTGGCGTTCGGCCACTCGCAGGGCTACGCCATCGTCCAGGCGCTGTTGGCGCAAGGCGTCGTCGGCGATTTCCGCGCCCCGGACATCGCCCGCTTCGGATTTTCGCCGCTCTATCTGAGTTTCGCCCAGGTCTGGGACGCGGCCGCGACCTTGGCGCAGATCCTGGCGACCCGAGGCTGGGACCGGCCGGCGTTTCAGGCGCGGGCGGCGGTCACCTGATCCGGCGGTAGCGGCTCAGCCGGTCGCTGACACCCGGGAACTGGGGCAGGATCACAACCGGCCCGGCCTCGAACCGGGTCTCCAGAAACCGGTAGAGGCCAGGGGCGCCCGTGCAGCCGCCACGCCCGTCGCCGATCAGCGCCAGCCGCCGGCCGGGTCGCATCGCGCGGACCGCGGCCAGCGCCCAGGGCGAGCCTTCGGTCGGCCAGGAACACAGAACATCGCGCTCGGGATAGCGTCGCACCGCCGCGTGGCCGGCCAGCGCCTCGATCGGGACGTGCAGGCTGGCGGCGGAGCCGTGGATATTGACCCCCTCAGAGACGATGTCGGTGGCGATGGCCGCGTGCCCGCCGCGCGCAGCATCGCCGTCCAGTAGCCGGAGCCCGCGCCGATCTCGACGATGGGACCAAGGCCACGCAGCACCGCCAGCGCCTCGGCGCAGGGAAGTGGCGGTGACGCAGGGATTCGAACCCTGGATACCCTTTCGGGTATGACGATTTAGCAAACCGTTGCCTTCAGCCACTCGGCCACGTCACCTTGTTGAAAACGCGTAGCTTTCGCATCGCGCCGTCGCCCGGCCCGGCCGGCGCGTGGCCGGTCCTAGCTGGGATCGGGGTTTCTAGCCGACGGCGGCGGGTCTGCCTAGTGTGCTGGATCTGAAGTTCGCCTTCCCTATGGATCAGACTCAGAGCGGACTTCAGGTCCAAGAAGCACACTAAGAAACAAGGGCTTGCCAGTGTCCCTATCGATTCCAAAGTTCGACCGCGCCGGCCGCAAGCGCCTGCGAACTGCGGAATCGGGACACTTGCTGCCTCAGCCGTGGGCCAGCCATTCGCGGGCCTGGCGCTGGGCTTCGGCGACCTGGTCCGACGCCATCTCGCCGGCCAGTTCCTTGCGGTAGATCTTGGCCTCCACCGAGCCGCGCATGGCCGCCAGGTTGAACAGCATGTGGGCTGACACATAGTCGAGCGGGGCGCCGCCCTGGCCGGTCGAATAGAGCAGACCGAGCCGGAAGAGCTCGTCGCCGGACGCGTCGAGGCCCGGAATCGGCAGGCCCTCACTGGCGACTTGCAGTTGAGCAAGCATGACCTTTGTCCCTGTCTGGGCCGGCCGGGCTCCGTTCTGGCGCCCGTGTCCAACCCTATCGCCCCAGTGAAACAGGCTCTCGCTGAACGCATGGTTAAGACCGGCGTTGTCGCAGCTTCATGTTGGGCGGTGTCGCGCCGGGATCGCGTTCAGCCACAGTTCAGGCGTTGGCGGGCACAGTCGACCATCAAAGGCTCCCGGTCCCGAAGCTTCACCATCGACCCGGAGCACGTTTTTGAGGAAGATTGGCGAGATGCGCCGCCCGATCTCGATCCTTTCCGCCGCCCTCGCCGTCGCCATGCACCTGGCTACGGCCGGCCACGCCGTCGCCGGCGAGCATGACCACGACGGGCAAGAGGCCCGCCGGGAGGCGGCCCAGCCCGGGCGGGGGGGCGAGCGCGGCGGCTGGAACCGCGGAGAGCCTCGCGGTGAGGTGCGGGGCGGCCCGCGCTTCGACCCCAGAAGCGACTACCGCGTGGATCCCCGGCTCGATCCCCGCCGCGAGGCACGGGCGGAGGCGCGCGCCGACGGCCCGCCCGGCGGCCTGGCGCCGGCCCCGCGTCGCGGCGGCCATATCGCCGGCCAGGGCGGGG
>NZ_JANMBF010000107.1:0-19592 GCF_031360265.1 Phenylobacterium sp. | reverse complement strand
GAACTCTACGAGCCGGGAATTCAGATTTTCCAGCCGAATTCGCTGATCGCCCAGCTCGGGCTGATCGAGGGCTCGAAGCACGGTTACAACGTCGTGGTCACCGCCCACGCCCTGATCATGATCTTCTTCATGGTCATGCCGGCGATGATCGGCGGGTTCGGCAACTGGTTCGTGCCGATTATGATCGGCGCGCCGGACATGGCCTTCCCGCGGATGAACAACATCTCGTTCTGGCTGCTCGTGGCCTCGTGGATCATGTTGTGCACCTCGATGTTCGTCGACGGCGGACCGGGGCGAGGTTTCGGCGGCGGATGGACAATGTACGCGCCGCTATCGACGTCGGGTCATACCGGGCCGGCGATGGATTGCGCGATCCTGGCGATCCACCTGGCCGGCGCGAGCTCGATCCTCGGCGCTATCAATTTCATCACCACCATCTTCAACATGCGCGCGCCGGGCATGACGCTGCACCGGATGCCGCTGTTCGTCTGGTCGATCCTGGTGACCGTGTTCCTGCTGCTGCTGTCGTTGCCGGTGCTGGCGGGCGCGATCACCATGCTGCTCACCGACCGCAACTTCCACACCCACTTCTTCGACGCGGCGGGCGGCGGCGACCCGGTGATGTATCAGCACCTGTTCTGGTTCTTCGGACACCCTGAGGTCTACATCCTGATCCTGCCCGGCTTCGGCATGATCAGCCACATCGTGTCGACCTTCTCGCGAAAGCCGGTGTTCGGCTACCTGGCCATGGCCTACGCCATGGTGGCCATCGGGTTCATCGGCTTCCTGGTGTGGGCGCACCACATGTTCACCACGGGCATGAACGTGAACCTGACGGCCTATTTCGTGGCCGCCACGATGGTCATCGCGGTGCCCACAGGCATCAAGGTGTTCAGCTGGATCGCGACGATGTGGGGCGGGTCGATCGACTTCAAGACGCCCATGCTCTGGGCCATGGGCTTCATCTTCCTGTTCACTCTGGGCGGCGTCACGGGCGTGGTGCTGGCCAACGCCGGCGTCGATTACCAATTCCAGGACACCTACTATGTGGTGGCCCACTTCCACTATGTCCTGAGCCTTGGCGCGGTGTTCGCGATCTTCGCTGGTTTCTACTATTGGTTCGAGAAGATGTGGGGCGTGAAATATCGCGAGTGGCTGGGCGCGCTGCACTTCTGGATCACCTTCATCGGCGTCAACGTGATCTTCTTCCCGCAGCACTTCCTGGGCCTGCAAGGGATGCCGCGCCGCTATGTCGACTATCCGGAAGGCTTCGCGTTCTGGAACAAGGTGTCCTCGATCGGCTATGTTATCACGCTGGTCGGCGTCGGCGTGTTCCTGGTCGTGCTGATCGACGCCATGGTGTTCCGCCGCAAGGCCGAGGCCAATCCCTGGGGCGAAGGCGCCACGACGCTGGAATGGACGCTGCCCTCGCCGCCGCCGTTCCACCAGTTCAATGAGCTGCCGGTGGTGAGGGCCGACGGCCACTAAGACCTACTCCCCCATCGCGGCAGCAATGGCGGGAGGGGGACCGTCCGCCGAAGAACGGATGGTGGAGGGGGCAAGCCCCAGCCGCCGCGCGAAGATCGGGCAGGTCCACCTACTGAACTTGACGTTCGCCCCCACCACCGCTCGCTCTTCGGCGAGCGGTCCCCCTCCCCCCGCTTCGCGGGGGAGGTAGATTGAGAGTAATGTCCATGGCCATGACAGAGGCCGCCTCGATCACCGCCCAGCCCGCCACGGCCAAGGCGCCTGCCCGCTGGCAGGATTTCGTGCAGCTGCTGAAGCCGCGCGTCATGTCACTGGTGGTGTTCACCGGTCTCGTGGGTCTGGTCTGCGCGGGCCGCTGGGTGAACCCGATCCTGGCCGGGGTGGCCATCCTCTGCATCGCCGTCGGCGCCGGGGCCTCGGCCTCGCTCAACATGTGGTACGACGCGGACATCGACGCCAAGATGCGCCGTACACGCGGTCGACCGGTCCCCGCCGGGCGGGTGCAGGGGGCCGATGCCCTGACGCTCGGCGTGGTGCTGTCGATGTTCTCGGTGATGCTGATGGGCATGGCGCTGAACTGGCTCGCAGCCGGCCTTCTGGCCTTCACCATCTTTTTCTATGCGGTTGTCTATACGATGTGGCTGAAGCGCTCGACGGCGCAGAACATCGTCATCGGCGGCCTGGCCGGCGCCCTGCCGCCGGTGATCGGCTGGGCGGCGGCCGCCGGATCGACCCCGTTCAATGCCTGGCTGCTTTGTGCGATCATCTTCCTGTGGACCCCGCCGCACTTCTGGGCGCTCAGCCTCTACACCTCCGAGGAATAAAAGAAGGCCGGGGTGCCGATGATGCCGGTGGTGGCCGGCGCCGCCTCCACACGGCGCCAGATCCTGATCTACAGCCTGCTGTTCACCCCGCTGTGCCTGGTCCCGGCCGGCACCGGCCTGGGCGGACCGTTCTATCTGGCGGTAGCGGCGCTGGGTGGCCTGGTGTTCCTGCTGCTGGCGGTGCGGCTGGCGCGCAGCCACGCCGGCGAGGCCCGCGGCCAGCGCAATGAAGAAGCATCGCCCGGGGGGCTCTACGATGTCCGCGCCGGCGCCAAGGACGCGCGTAACCTGTTCGCCTTCTCGATCCTCTACCTGACCCTGCTATTCGCCACCCTGCTGGTCGAGCACCTGATGGACATCAAACCACTGGAGCTTCTCAGATGAGCGATCCCGCACGCGAAACAGAGGTCGAAGCCCGTGCCCGCCGCGGCCGCAACATCGCGCTCGCGCTTGGCCTGGTCTTGTTCGTGATCCTCATCTTCGTGGTCACCATGGTTCGCCTGGGCGCCAATGTCACAAAACAACCCTTCTGATCGCCGCAGGCTCGGCCGCAACAGCGGCGTAGCTCTCATCTGCGGTGCGGTGTTCGCCGGAATGGTCGGCGCGGCCTACGCTGCGGTGCCCCTCTACCGAGCCTTCTGCCAGGCCACCGGCTATGGCGGCACGGTGCGCAAGGCCGAGGCGGCGCCGAGCAAGGTGCTGGGCGAGACCTTGCTGGTCCGCTTCGACACCAATGTCCGCGGCGTGCCGTGGGATTTCACGGCCGAGCAGATCGACCAGACGGTGAAGATTGGAGAGACCAAGGTCGCGATCTTCAAGGTGACCAATCGCTCCAACAAGCCGGTGACCGCTCGCGCCGTCTTCAATGTCGTGCCGGAACAGGCCGCAGTCTACTTCCGCAAGCTCTCCTGCTTCTGCTTCTCCGACCAGACCGTGGCCGCCGGCCAGACGGTGGAGATGCCGGTGCTCTATTTCGTCGATCCGCAGTACACCCAGGACTTCGAAACCAAGGGTGGCAAGACAATCACCCTGTCCTACACATTTTTCCCGGCCCAGGACGTCAAGCCGGCCCCGGACATCAAGCCGGTCAAGGGCTGATGAGCGCGACGGGCTCCAGATATCGCGACGCCCCCGCTCAATCCCGGCTGCCCCGCTTGAGGTCGGCCGGCGCCGGGCCGAGCGCCTCCTGGTTCCAAGCTTCGCGGGGCGAGGACGTCGGCCCCTTTCCCCTTGGCGGACCCGGCGCGGCGGGGCTATAGCGTCACGCGAACCGGCTGTGTCGGCGGGGTGAGTCCCGCGCGCGCCGCGCGCACATCGAGAGGGACTGAGACCAAGATGGCCGAAGGCGTGAAACACGACTACCACCTGGTCAATCCGTCGCCCTGGCCGCTGGTCGGCGCGGTGGCGGCCACGGTGATGGCGCTGGGCGGCGTGACCTGGATGAAGGGCCTGTTCGGCCTGCCGGCGCACACCGCCTGGCTGTTCTACGCGGGCCTGGCAGGCGTGCTCTTCACCATGCTGGCCTGGTGGCGCGACGTCACCCTGGAAGCCAACCAGGGCGACCATACCCCGGTGGTCTCCATCGGCCTGCGCTACGGCATGGTGCTGTTCATCGCCTCCGAAGTGATGTTCTTCGTCGCCTGGTTCTGGATCTTCTTCGAGATGGCCCTGTTCCACGGCCACCGCGCCGGCGCCGGCGAAGCCATCGAGGACGTGCGGCAGGCGTGGGCGACCTGGCCGCCGCATGGCGTCGAGACCGTACCCGCGTTCCAACTGCCGCTGGTCAACACGCTGACCCTTCTGCTGTCGGGCACCACGGTGACCTGGGCGCACCACGCCCTGCAGACCGGCGACCGCCGGGGCGCCAAGATCGGTCTCTTCCTGACGATCATCCTGGGCGTGCTGTTCACCTCGATCCAGGCCTATGAATACAACCACATCATCCAGCACAAATATTTCTTCTCGGAGGAGGCGGCCAGCGCCGGGCTCTATGGGTCGTCGTTCTTCATGGCCACCGGCTTCCACGGTTTCCACGTGCTGATCGGCACCATCTTCCTGACCATCTGCCTGATCCGCCTGCTGAACGGCGGCTTCACCCCGCAGAAGCACTTCGGGTTCGAGGCGGCCGCCTGGTACTGGCATTTCGTTGACGTGGTTTGGCTGTTCCTGTTCGCCTTCGTCTACGTGATCTTCGGAGCCCACGGCGGGGCTTGAGGCAGGGCTGGATGGCCAAGCCTCATCCCCTGGTGTCGGGGGCGCTCGGGCGCTGCCCCAACTGTGGAGAGGGCTGGCTGTTCGACGGCTTCCTGACCGTGACGCGGCAATGCGAGGCCTGCGGCTTTGACCTGGCGGCGGCCGACAGCGGCGATGGTCCGGCGGTGTTTGTGATCCTGATCGCCGGCTTCATCGTCGCCTTCGGGGCGCTGTTCACCATGGTTGCGTTCCACGCCCCGGTCTGGCTGACACTCCTGATCTGGCTGCCCGCCACCCTGGTGATCTGCCTGGTGCTGCTGCGGCCCATGAAGGGGCTGATGCTGGCGGCGCAGTTCATGAACAAGGCCGGCCAGGCGCGCAATGACTCACCGCCCAAATGACCGACGGACCAAATGACTGACGCATGGGAGCCGAAACTCGCGCCGCGGCCCGCCAGGCCGGAGGCCACGGGGTTCCCGGTGGGTCTGACGGTCGCCACCGCCATCGCCTTTTGCCTGCTCATCGGTCTGGGCGCCTGGCAGATGCAGCGGCTCAAGTGGAAGGAAGACCTGCTGGCCCATCTCGCGGCCCTGGAGGCCGCGCCGGCGCGGGCGCTCGAACCGGTGCTCGATAGCCTGAGCCAGGGACGCGAGGTCTCGTTCACCCGGGTCAGCGTCACCTGTCCCGGGCTGGCGACCGCGCCCTTCCTGGAGGTCTACGACCTGCGCAACGGCCAGGTCGGCGAACGCCTGGTTTCCGCCTGCGCCGTGCAGAGTGCGCGCTACCGCTCGGTCTTGGTCGATCGCGGCTATGTGGCCGACACCGTCACCGCGCGGCCGCCGGTCGATCCCGCGGCCACCGACCCTTTGCGAATTGTGGGCGTGCTGCGTCCGCCCGAGCGCGGCAATTTTGCGACGCCGAAGAACACCGCGAAGCGCTGGTATCTCCGCGACGTGCGGGCCATGGCCGCTGTGCTCAAGGCGCCGGCGCCGGCGCCGATCATCCTGTTCGCCGAGACCAGCAGCAATCCGGCGTTCAAGGCCCTGGTCCCGGCGCCCCTGCCGGTGGAGATCCTCAACCACCACTTCGAATATGCGCTGACCTGGTTCGGGCTTGCGGGCGGTCTGGTGGGCGTCTATGCCGCCGTTCTTTCCAAGAGAATCGGGCTCTTGAAAAGGATCAGGCGTTGATGCGCTACGTCTCCACGCGGAGCGCGTCGCCCGCGGTGGGCTTTGTGGAGGCTGTGCTGCGCGGGCTGGCGCCCGATGGCGGCCTCTATGTGCCGCAGACCTGGCCGCGGATTTCGCCGGCCGAGATCGCCGGGTTTGCCGACAAGTCCTATCCCGAGGTCGCCGCCCGGGTGATCGGCGCCTTTGCCGGCGACGAGATTGATTCGACCGACCTGCTGGACATGTGCCGGGAGGCCTATTCGACCTTCACCCACACCGCCGTCGTGCCGCTCACGCAACTGGGGCCAGGCGTGTTTCTGGCGGAGCTGTTTCATGGCCCGAGCCTGGCGTTCAAGGACGTGGCCATGCAGATCCTGGCCCGGCTTTACGACCACATTCTCAGCGGCCAGGGCCGAACCCAGACGATCCTGTGCGCCACGTCCGGCGATACCGGCGGTGCGGCGGTCGAGGCGTTCCGCGGACGCAAGGCGGTGCGCGTTGTGGCATTGTTTCCCGAAGGCCGGATCTCCGAGGTACAGCGACGGTTCATGACCACCGCCACCGAGGCTAACATCGCCTGCGTGGCGGTGAAGGGTTCGTTCGACGACTGCCAGGCGATCGTCAAGAACGCCTTCCAGGATGAGGCCCTGCGGCAGGCGGTCGACCTGTCGGGGGTCAACTCGATCAACTTCGCCCGCATCGCAGCCCAGGCCGTCTACTATTTCACCACCGCCGCGGCGCTTGGCGCGCCCGGTCGTAAGGTGTCGTTCTGCGTGCCCTCGGGCAATTTCGGCGACGCCTTCGCCGGCTACGCCGCCCATCGGATGGGCCTGCCGATCGGGGCGATCGTGGTCGCCACCAACGCCAACGACATCCTGGCCCGAACCTTCGAGACCGGGCGCTATGCCCGCGGCAAGGTCGAGCAGACCATCTCGCCGGCCATGGACATCCAGTCGGCGTCGAATTTCGAGCGGCTCTATTTCGAGACCACCGGGCGCGAGCCGGTGGAAACCGCCCGCGCGTTCACAGCCTTCGCCAACGCCGGCGTCATCGACGTGGCGCCCAAGGCGCTGGCCTCGATGCGCGAGCTCTATCGCGGGGTGGCGGTGAGCGAGGCCGAGACGCGGCGGACCATGGTGGCGACGCTGAACCAGACTGGCGAGCTGATCGACCCGCACACCGCCGTGGCGGTCGCCGCCCTGAGCCGCGCCGGCGCCGTCGATGGGCCGGTGGTGGTGATGGCCACGGCCCACCCGGCGAAGTTCCCGCGCGATGTCGCCAAGGCCAGCGGGGTCACGCCACAGATGCCGCGTGGCGTCGCCGACCTGGCCGGGCGGCCAGAGCGGTTCGACCGGCTTCCCGCCGAGGCCGAGACCCTCAAGGCCTATGTCCGCGCCTTCGCGGGGGCCTGACGACGCCCATGGCCCCCAAGGTTCACACATTGGCCAACGGCGTGCGCGTCGTCTGCGACCCGATGCCAGGCCTGCAGACCGTGGCTCTGTCGGTGGTGGCGGGGCAGGGGGCGCGCGCCGAGGACGAAGGTCGCTCCGGCTGGTCGCACCTCTTGGAACACATGGTCTTCAAGGGCGCGGGCGGGCGTTCGGCGCGCGACATTGTCGAGGTCATCGAAGCCGAGGGCGGCAATATCAACGCCGCCACGGGCTATGAGCGGACCAGCTTCCAGATCCGCGCCCTGGCGGGCGGTCTCGACCTGGGCTCGGCGGTGCTGGCCGACCTGGTCCAGCGCCCGACGATGGACGCCGCAGATCTCACCCGCGAAAAGCAGGTTGTCGGCCAGGAAATCGCCGAGGCGGCCGACGCCCCTGACGACCTGGTGTTCGAACTGGCCCAGACCGCGGCCTTCGCGGGCCAGCCGCTGGGCCGGCCGATCCTGGGAACGCCACAGTCGATCGGGGTCGCCGATCCGCGGACTCTCAGCGCCTGGCGGGCCAGCCTCTATGCGCCGAAATCCCTGGTGATCAGCGCGGCGGGCGCGGTCGACGAGGACGACCTCCTGCGGCTGGCGGAGCGGGACTACGGCCAGGCGCCCGACGGCGGGACGATCGCAGCCAACGCCTCGGCCGCCTTCACCGGCGGTCAGCGGCCGACGTCGAAGCCGCTGGAGCAGGCCAATATCGTGATGTTGCTGCCCGCGGTCGGCGTTGGCGACCCGGGCTATTTCGCGCTGCGCCTGCTGGCCGAGATCCTGGGTGGCGGCATGGCCTCGCGACTGTTCCAGGAGGCGCGCGAGAAGCGCGGCCTGGCCTATGCCATCGACGCCTATTCCGAGACCTATGCGGACACCGGGGTGCTGGGGGTCTTCGCCGGCTGCGCGGCCAAGGACGCCGCCGAGCTGGCGCGGGTGGCCGCCGGCGAGATCGCCGGCATGCTGAGCCCGGTCAGCGAGGGAGAGCTGGCCCGCGCCAAGGCCCAGCTAAAGGGGTCGATGTTCATGGGGCGTGAAAGCGCGCTGGCCCGCGCGGAACAGGCCGCCGGGCAGGTGCTGCTGTTCGGCCGCACGCTGGATCCCGCCGAGGTGGCCGCCGAGGTGGACGCCGTGACCCCCGCCGATCTGACCGCGCTGACCGAACAGATCCTTGGCCACCGGCGCGTGGCGATCGCGGTGCTGGGGCCGAAGGCCTCGCTGAACGCCGGCCCGGCGTTCGAGCGCGCGCTGTTCGGATAGCGGCCGAGCGCTGACGTCGCGATGCCGAACGGTGCTTGACCGGCGCGCGTTTTGCGCGAGGCTCAAGCCCCATGGCCCTGCTGGACTGGATCGCGCCGGAGAGCGGACTTCGCGTCGAAGGCGCCGGGGTCGTCCTGCGGCCGCCGCGCGCGTCGGACTATGCCGAGTGGCGCGAACTGCGAGCCGCCAGCCGGGCCTTCCTGCAGCCCTGGGAGCCGACCTGGCCCGCCGACGATCTGGGACGTGCGGCCTATCGCCGCCGCCTCACCGCCTATGCCCGCGACCGGGACGCCGGCGCGGCCTATCCGTTCTTTGTGCTGCGCGCCCATGACGAAGCGATCACCGGGGGGATAACCCTCTCCAACGTACGCCGTGGCGTCGCTCAGATGGGGTCCATCGGCTACTGGTGCGGCAAGCCCTTCACGAGGGGCGGACTGACGCTGGCGGCGGTCAAGGCGCTGGCGGATTTCTCGTTCCGCACGCTGGGTCTGCACCGGCTGGAAGCGGCCTGCATTCCCGACAATGTCCCCTCGCGCCGGCTGCTCTCCCGGGCCGGCTTCACCGAGGAGGGGTATGCCAAGACTTATCTGAAAATTAACGGCGTCTGGCGAGATCATGTGCTGTTCGGCCTGATCTCGCCACTGCGGGGACCCGAGGGACCGGACGAGGGTGTTTCGGTCTGATCCGGGCGCCCCTGTTGGCGGGACGAACTCCTCTTGGTGATGCCGAACGATCGCTGGATGTGGGACGCCACCGCAACGCTTGAAGCGCTGGGCGCGGCGGACGTCGCGCTGTGGGTCTGGGAGCCGGAGCGGGACCGCCTGCGGCTGACCGGCTCGACGCGGGCCCTGGGGCTCGGTCCGCTGGCGCCGGACTGCTCGTCGGCGGCGCTACGGGCGCTGGCCCTGCCGCAGGACCGCGCCTTCGCCGACGATATCTTGCGTGTGCAGGAGCCGGGCGCCGAGGTGGCGGTGCGACTGCGAATGCGCGGTGCCGGGGTCTCGATCTGGCGCGGCGTCTGGCTCGAGGAAGGCTGTCGCGCGGCCGGCGTGGTCGCACCGGAGATCCGGTTCGCGGCGTCCGACCAGGACCTGCTCACCGGCCTGCTCGATCGCCGCAGCTTCATTACCCGCGCCCGCGAGCAGTTGCAGTCTCCCGGCCGGCACGAGCTGATCGTCGCCGACCTTGACCGCCTGCGCCGCCTGAACGAGGCCCTGGGTCACGAGCGCGCCGACCTGGTGCTGGCCGCCCTGGGATCGCGGCTGGCCGCGGCCTTCCCGTCCGAGGCGATCCTGGCGCGGATCGGCGAGGATGAATTCGCCGCCCTGACACCCGCGGGCGTCTCGCCCGGCGCGGAAGGGTTGCGTCAGGCGCTGGAGCAACCGCTGCGGGTGGCCGGTTTCGACATCCACCCGACGCTGTCCATCGGCGCGGTGGAGGCGGAGGGGGGCGAGGACGCGCCGGAGGCCGCCGAACTATTGCGCCGCGCCGAACTGGCCGTGGAATCCGCTAAGCGCAGCGGTCGTGGCGGCGCGGCCGCCTACGGACGGGGCCTGGAAAGCGACGGGCTCTCCCGCCTGGCGCTGGAGGGCGACCTGAAGGGCGCGCTGAGCCGCGGCGAACTGACCCCCTTCTATCAGCCCATCGTGCGGCTCTCGACCGGGGGGCTCTCCGGCTTCGAGGCGCTGGTCCGCTGGCGCCATCCCCGTCGGGGTCTTGTCGGCCCTGAGGTCTTCCTGCCGCTCTGCGAAGAGATGGGCCTGATGAGCGAACTCGGGGCGATGATGATCGCCGATGCGGCCCGCCAGCTTGCCGTCTGGCGCCGGAAGCACAACGCCGCGGGCGACCTCACCGTCGCCGTGAACCTCTCGACCGGGGAACTCGATCGATCGGGCCTGGTGGAGGACGTGGCGGCCATCCTGCACGAGACCGGCCTGCCGCCCGGCGTGCTGAAGCTGGAGGTCACGGAAGGCGACGTCATGCGCAATCCGGACGGCGCGGCGGTGGTCCTGGAGCAGCTGCGCGCGGTCGGCGCGGGCCTGGCGCTGGACGACTTTGGCACCGGCTTTTCATCGCTGTCGTACCTGACCCGCCTGCCCTTCGACACCCTGAAGATCGACCGCTACTTCGTGCGCACCATGGCCACCAACGAAGGGTCGATGAAGATCGTTTCCTCGGTGGTGAAACTGGGACAGGACCTCAATCTGGCGATCGTCGCGGAGGGCGTCGAGAATGCCGGCATGGCCCGGCTGCTGCTGGCGCTGGGTTGCGACTATGGCCAGGGCTTCGGCTATGCGCCGGCGCTCTCGCCCTCCGAGGCCGAGGTCTATCTCAACGAAAGCTATGTCGACGGCGCGGCCCCCGTGAAGGCCAGGGGCAGCCGCGGTTAGGCGCGGCCCGCCACCGGGCCCAGCCGCTCCGGGTCGACGCCCAGCTTGCCCAGCGCACGGCGCCATTTCCGCCCATGGTCGTGGCCAAAAATCAGCTCAGGATCCGCCTCGCAGGTCAGCCAGACGTTCTGCTTGATCTCGTTTTCCAGCTGCCCCGCGCCCCAGCCGGCGTAGCCCAGCGCCAGCCGCGCGCGGCTGGGCTGGCCGGTCCCTGCGGCCATGGCCTCCAGCACCTCGCGCGTGGCGGTGAGCGCCACGCCACAGCCGACCGCAAGGCTGTGGGCGCCGCGATAGTCGTCGGTATGCAGTACGAAGCCGCGTTCGCGCTCCACCGGCCCACCGATCAGGACAAGGTCGGGCGCGATCGCCAGGCTCGAGGGGATGCCAAGGCGGCTTAAGAGGTCGGGGACCGTGAGGTCAGCCAGCGGGCGGTTCAGGGCCACGCCCATGGCGTGGTCCTGGTCGTGGGCGCAGATCAGGATCAGGGCGCGCTCGAAGCGCGGGTCGCCGATGCCGGGCATGGCGATCAACAGCTGACCGGAGAAGAATCCGCCTTCCATCGCCTCGACAGTCGGCCCGCGAGGCGGGGCTATCAAGGGGTGTTCGCACACCCGCGCTTGCGGTGCGCGAACTTGTCGCTATGTGCGAAGGCTGCACCGCAAAGGAACAGATCCATGACCATCAAAGTCGGCGACAAGCTGCCCAGCGCAACCCTGACCCTGGCGACCGCCGAAGGTCCAAAGCCGGTGACCACCGATGAATTCTTCGGCGGCAAGACCGTGGCGCTGTTCGCCGTGCCCGGCGCCTTCACCCCCACCTGTTCGGCCAAGCACCTGCCCGGCTTTAAGCAGCTGGCCGGCGCGATCAAGGGCAAGGGCGTGGACGTGATCGCCTGCGTGGCGGTCAACGACGCCTTCGTGATGCGCGCCTGGGCCGAGGATCAGGCGGTGGGCGAGGATATCGCCATGCTGGCCGACGGCGGCTCGGCCTTCACCGATGCGTTAGGCCTGGACTTCGATGCCTCGCGCTTCGGCATGGGCAAGCGTTCGCAGCGCTATTCGATGATCGTCGCTGATGGCGTGGTGAAGGAACTGAACGTCGAGGCGGGCGGCGAATTCCGCGTCTCGGCGGCCGACTACCTGCTGGCGCAACTTTAGCGCCAAGCCTGCTCGCCATGCTCGGGAACTCACCGGACATGGCGAGCAGGGTCGGGACGCTGCTACTTCTTGGTCGCCATCGCGTCGCTTGCCATGGCGCCATGGGTCATCGCGCCCTGGGCGGCCATCGGCTTCTTCTTCATCGCCTTCTTGTGCATTGGCTTGGCCATGGCTTCGGATTTCATGCCGTCGCCTTTCATGTGGTCGGCCTTCATCGGGGAAGAGGCCATCGCCCCAGTGGCCATCGTCCCCGTCGCCATCTTGTCGGTCGCCATCTTGTCCTCAGCCAGAGCGCCGCCGGCCAGGGCGGTCAGCAGGGTCAGGGTGGCGAGCGGAATCAGGGCGTTGCTCAGGGTCATGTCAGTCTTCCTTCAGGTTTGAACCGGGCAAGCCGGCAGGGTCTCCTCCGCCGAATGGCGGAAGATTGGGGTCGTCGGTCGTTGAAAGGGATCAGCCCTTGGCGGCCGCCAGGATCGGGCCGCCGGTCGCGGACTGAACCAGGATCGCGGTCTTCAGGCCGGCGGGTCCCACGGGAAGCGCATAGCTTTGCTGGCCGCCGGTCCAGGCGCCCAGACGCGTCAGTTCGCGAACCACGTTCTTGTGCGGCAGGGTCTTGCCGGTGTTCTCGCCGCGCTTGATCGGCACCTGGACGATGTTCGGATCATAGCGGACCAGCCAGACGTCGGCCGCGCGCTGGGGCGCTCCGCCGGAGATCGAGACGCTGGCGACCCGCAGGGCCACAGTCGGACCGTCGCCGGCGAGGCGGGCGGTCTTCAGCGCACTCTCAATCTCGGCGACGCGCTGGCCGACCACATCGATCCGGCCGTTGACCACCACCTGGGGGGTCGCGACGTTGGCGTGATGCAGACCCTTGGCGTAGGCCCACTGGCGGTCGGTGTATTGCTTCGAGGCGAAGGTGTCCTTCCAGCCCAGCTGGTCCCAGTAGGTGACGCCAAACGACAGGGCCAGGATCTCCGGGCGGGCCGCCAGCTGCGCCACCGCGGCGTTGGCCGGCGGGCACGAGGAGCATCCCTGGCTGGTAAAGAGCTCGACCACCTGGATCGGCGCGGGGCCCTGCGCCGAAACGCTCGTCGCCAAGGCGCCCGTCGCCAGCGTGCAAAGGCCGAGGGCGCCCAGCAAAATCTGTCTGATCATCGTCATGGTCGTCTCCCACCGATCTCGAAGACAGGTTCGCAGCACGCCGGAGTTCGGTTACCAGGGTCTCGGCTGTAACCTTTCGCCAGATGTTGCGAAGTCCTCAAAAGGCGACGTTGGACGAGATCGAACCCAGACTGCGAGGCTTGATGCTCGCCGGCCTTGCCGGAGAGGCCGAGCCCTATCGCCGCCTGCTGGATCAGCTCAGTGGCCTGTTGCGCGCCTACTATGGCCGCCGCTGCCCGCCGGGTGTGGACGCCGAGGACCTGGTGCAGGAGACGTTGATCGCCGTGCATACGCGCCGCGCCACCTATGACGCCGGCCAGCCCTTCACCGCCTGGGCCTATGCGATCGCGCGCTACAAGCTGATCGACGCCCTGCGTCGCGGCCGGGCGCATCTGCGGGCGCCGGTCGAGGCGGCCGAGGCGCTGTTCGTCGCGCCGGGGGCCGACGCCGCCATGGCCAGTCGCGATCTGGAGCGGGTTATGGCCGATCTGCCGGCGCGCACCCAGGTGTTGATCCGCGACGTCAAGGTCGCGGGCCTGTCGACCCGCGAGGCCGCCGAAAAGCACGGGATGACCGAGTCGGCCGTGAAGGTTGCCGTGCATCGGGGCCTGAAGGCGCTCGGCGCGCGGCATGGAGGCGCGAATGTCGACGAAGACTGACGCGCTGATCCACAGCCTGAGCCTCGATCTAGCGCCGGTGACCCGGGGCGCCGTGGCGCGGCGCATCGCGCTGGGGCTGGGACTTGGCGGCCTGGGCTCGGTGATCGTCATGCTCGCCTGGCTGGGTCCGCGCCCTGACCTGTCGGCAGCGATGCTGACGCCGATGTTCTGGATGAAGCTCGGCTATGCGGCCGCCACCGGCCTGATCCTGGCGCTCGTGCTGGCGCGCCTGGCGAGGCCGGCCGCCCGGGCCGGCGCGCTGGTCGCTGTCGCCGCCGCACCCTTCGCGCTGGTGTCGATCATGGCGGCGGTCCGCCTGGCGCAGGCGGCCCCCGACGCCTACCGGAGCCTGCTGATGGGTCACAGTTCGATGATCTGTCCGTGGCGGATCCTGCTCATCAGCCTGCCGGTCCTGATCGGCGCGGTCTGGGCGGTGCGGGGCCTGGCGCCGACCCGTCTGACGCTGGCCGGCCTGGTCGCCGGCGGCTGCGCCGGGGCGCTGGGCGCGGCGGTCTACGCCATCGCCTGCGACGAGACCTCGGCCCCGTTCCTGGCGATCTGGTACACGACGGGGATGGCCCTGGTGGCGGCGCTGGGCGCGCTGGGCGGGTCAAGGCTGTTGCGCTGGCGTTAGCCGCTTGGGAACGGCCGGCTCAGGTAGCGCGAGCCCGCCTCGCCGAAGCGCCACGGCGTCTCCACCGCCTTGCTGATGCCGATCCTCGGCCCCGCGACAATCTCAACGCCGACGCCGGGCTCAAGCGCGAACGGCGGCGCATCGGTGCGCAGGCCGTTGTGCGCCTGCGTCACCGCCAGGGCCTGACAGAGCTTGCCCGGCCCCGAGCAGAGCCGGCGCGGATCGTCCCGGCCGCGCCGGGCGATCATCAGGTCCAGACCCTGCATCGGTTCCAGCGCCCGGATCAGCACGGCGCTGCCGGGGCTGTCGCCGCAGACCAGGTTCAGACACCAGTGGATGCCATAGGAGCGATAGACGTAGACGCGTCCGGGGGGTCCGAACATCACCGCGTTGCGCGCGGTCGGGCCTGAGAAGCTGTGCGAGGCGGGGTCGGCAGGGTGATAGGCCTCGGTCTCGACGATCCGGCCGCCGACGCCGCCCACGGTCAGCGTCCAGCCGATCAGCTCGCGGGCGGCCACCTCCGCGGGTGATGCGAACAGCTCGACTTGACGGCGCAGCGTCTGACGGCGCGAAATGGGAGCAACCATACCGGAGAGGATTTCGCATGCCGTACGTCGAGGGCCAAACCATCCACGACGCCGACAGCCACGTGATGGAGCTGCCCGGCACGATCAATCCCTACATCGATGCGAAATTCCGCGACCGGTTCGTTGAGCTGGCCGGGCCGAAAGCGATCCTTCCGGAATGGTCGGCGAAGATCCAGGCCCTGCAGGACGACGCCGAGTTCCGCGCCGGCGACGCGGCGAACCTGTTGCTGCGCAAGAACTATCAGGCGCTGGGCGCCTTCCGGGCGCAGGACCGGCCCAAGGCGCTGGACCATTTCGGGTTTGCCAGCCAGCTGGTGTTCACCACCGCCTGCCTCTCCAATTTCGGACTGGAGCAGATGGGCGAGATCGAGCTCGCGCTGGAGACCGCGCGCGCCCACAACCGCATGATGACCGAGTTCTGCTCGGTGGACCGCCGGTTGCTGGCCACGGCCTATGTGCCGCTGGTGGATCGCGCCCAGGCGCCGATCATCGCCCGCGAGGCCATCGCGCTGGGCGCCAAGGCGCTGGTCATCGCATCCCGCCATCCGCCGGGGTTCTCGCCCAGCCACCGCGAGCTCGATCCCTTGTGGGCCCTGGCCCAGGAGGCGGGCTTGCCGATCCTGTTCCACGTGGGCGGCGAAGAGAAGATGGCCGCGGACTACCTGGAAAACGGCCTGCCCTTCGTGAAGGACTTCCATGGCGGCGACGAGAACTTCACCTCGCTGAGCTTCATGACCATCCCGCTGTCGATCTGGCAGACCCTGTCAGCCCTGGTGATCGACGGGGTGTTCGACCGCTTCCCGAGCCTGAAGTGGGGGGCGATCGAGCTCGGCGCCTCGTGGCTGCCCAGCCTGATGCAGTTCCTGGATTCCGGGGTCGCGGCCTTCGGCAAGGAGGAACGCCTGCAGAAGCTGTCGGGCAAGCCCAGCGAGATCCTGCGCCGCCAATTCCGCGCCACGCCCTATCCGCACGAGAACACCCGCTGGATCATCGAGAACTCCGGCGAGGAAATGTGCCTGTTCTCGTCGGACTTCCCGCACGTGGAAGGCGGCCGCAATCCGCTGAAGCGGTTCAACGATGGGCTGGAGGGGCTGTCGGCGCCGACCAAGCGCCGCTTCTTCCGCGACAACTTCATCGATCTGATGGGGCAAGGGCTGGACCCCGCCCTGCACGACCTGCCGCAGCTTCAGGTGGCGTAGGGTGCGCGCTTGCGAAGGATCGGCGCCGTCGAGGGCTCGAGCGCGCGCGCCATGGCTTCCATAAGGTCGCGCACCTCGATGGGCTTGGCCCCGTGTTCGGTGAAACCCAGCGCCCGATAGTGTTCGCGGCCTCCCGAGGTCACGTCGGCGGTGAGCGCGATCACCGGGACGGCGCGGTTCGCTCCGGGAGTCTCGCGCAGTAAACTCAGCGCCTCGATGCCGGTCATGCCGGGCATCTGGATATCCATCAACACCAGATCGAACGGGCGCTGCGCCAGCATCTGCAACGCCTCGGCGCCCGACGCCGCCTTTGTCACCTCGTGGCCGAGGGCGGACAGGAGCTGGTCGAGCACCGTCAGGTTCACCGCGTTGTCGTCCACCGCCAGGACTGCCAACGGCCGCAAGTCAGCGGCCGGCTCCGGGGTCGGCGCCGGGCGGTGCGCTGTTGCACGCGGCGTGCCCGGCGTCGCCAGTCGTAGAGGCAGTTCGATGTGGAAGGTCGAGCCCTCGCCCGGCCGGCTCTCGGCCCAGATGCGACCGTCCATCAGTTCGGTAAACTGTCGAGCTATGGACAGGCCAAGTCCGGTCCCGCCGAACTTGCGGACGTCGGACTCGTCGGCCTGGGAAAACCGCTCGAACAGCAGGGGCAGATGCTCGGTGGCGACGCCGACGCCGGAGTCGCGGACCGAGAGCCGCAGCCATACCGCCCGCCGGGTCCTGCGTTGGATTGCGGCGGCGACAGTGACCGCGCCGGTCTCGGTGAATTTCAGCGCGTTGCCGATCAGGTTGAACATCACCTGGCGCAGGCGAAGCGCGTCCATGCGAACGAACGGCGGCAGATCGTCGTCCGCGTCGAGGATCAGGGAGACCCCCTTGTCCTCGGCCCGCGCACTCCAGAAGCTCACCAGCCGATCGAGGAACAGGCGAAGGTCCTCCACCCCGGTGTGGATTTCCAGCGTGCCGGCGTCGATCTTGGAGACGTCGAGGATGTCGTTGAGGATCGATAGCAGGTGCTCGCCGCTATCCATCAGGGTGTCGATGCGGGCCAGCTGATGCGGCTGGGTTTCGTCGCGTCTGAGCAACTGGGCCATGCCCAAAACACCGTTCAACGGTGTGCGGATTTCGTGGCTCATGGTGGCCAGGAAGTTCGACTTGGCGCGGTTGGCCCGGCGGGCCTCCTCGCGGGCCTGGTCGGCCGCAGTGCGCTCGGCCAGGGCCCGGTCGCGCGCCGCCTCCAGCTCGGGAATCATCGCCAGATTGGCGTTGTAGGCATCGTGGAAGCCCGAGATGGTGCGCACCGTGGTTTCCAGCATCAGCCCCAGCAGCAGCGCCAGGGTCACAAGACTGAGCAACAGGGCCAACGCCGCCAGGGGCGTAACGAGGGCTCCCGCCAGAACGGCGGCGGCGGCAATCAGAGGACTGACAAAGCCCCAATAGATGCGGCGCGACATCATGCCCGCTGACGTGGCCACGGCCACCAGCGTCCAGACCTGGACGGCGAAGAACAGCAGTTCGGCCGGATGGCCGCCCATCGCCACGATGACGCTGGGGATCACGTAGACGCCGATCCGGGCGGTACAGAGCGGGGCGAGCCTGCGGAATCCCGCGTCGGGATCGACCCCGGCCGCGGCCGCAATCCAACGCCTGACGAGGGCCAGGTTCACCGCATCGATCGCGCAATAGGCGACGAACGCCAGGCCCGCGATGATGGGATGCCCCAGCAGCACCAGGCAGATGCCGGCCAGGGCGTTGAAGGCGACGTTGAAGCCGTAGGGCTTGACCAGGCCCAAGAGCGTGAGCTGGTAGGTGCTCATGCTGCTCCCGACGATCGCGACGGCCAGAACTGGGTTTTCCTCCGGCCGTTCCATGCGTCCCTCGATCAGGTCCGCAAGACTGCGCGCAAAAGGTAAAACTTCAGAGAATCGGGCTCAAGACGCGAGCGCCGCCGCCGGGGTCGCCTCGAAGTCTTCCGGGCCTTCCATCAGCCCCTCGGCCAGGCCGGGCGCCTGGGCCAGCACCTGGCTGGCATAGACTCGGGCGAGCGCGGCCTTGCCCTTCAACCAGGGATCGCCGGAAAATCCAGGGTCGGCGGTGGCGGCGAGCGCCTGGCGGCCCAGCAGGGCGCCGCCGATGACGTCGCCGGCCAGCTTCAGATAGGGAGTGGCGGCGGTCAGGCTGGCCGCGCCGCCGTTGGCCAGCAGCCAGTCCGTGGCGCGCTCCAGGGCCGCGACGCCGGCGGCCAGGCGGCGGCCGGCCGGGGCGAGGTCGGGCACGTCCGCCAGGCGTTCGGCGGTCAGCGCCAGCTCGGCGCAGAGGCTGCGCATCGCCGCGCCGTCGCCGGCGCGCAGCTTGCGGCCGACCAGGTCGATGGCCTGGATGCCGTTGGTTCCCTCGTAGATCGGGGCGATGCGGGCGTCGCGATAGTGCTGGGCGGCGCCGGTCTCCTCGATGAAGCCCATGCCGCCATGGACCTGCACGCCCATCGAGGCGACCTCGACGCCCATGTCGGTGGACCAGGCCTTGGCGATGGGGGTCAAGAGCTCCTGGCGGGCCCGGGCGGCGGCGCGCTCATCCTCTGTGTCGGCCAGGCGAGCCAGGTCGGCCAGCACCCCGGTGGTCAGGCAGATGGCGCGGGCGGCCTCGATCCTGGCCTTCATCAGCATCAGGGTGCGGCGCACGTCCGGGTGGCCGTAGATCGCGCCGCCGGCCTCCCAGGCGGTGCGGCCCTGGCGGCGCTCCTGGCTGAAGGCCAGCGCCTGCTGGAAGGCCCGCTCGGCGATGGCCACGCCCTGGACGCCGACCTGCAGCCGCGCGGCGTTCATCATGACGAACATGTGCGGCAGGCCCTGGCCGAGGTTTCCGACCAGTTCGGCCTGGGCGCCCTCGTAGAGCATGACGCAGGTCGGTGAGCCGTGGATGCCCAGCTTGTGCTCGATGGACCCGGCGCGGAAGTCGTTGCGCGCGCCCAGCGAGCCGTCGTCGTTCACCGCGTATTTGGTGGTCAGGAACAGGCTGATGCCCTTGACGCCCGGCGGCGCGTCGGGCGTGCGGGCCAGCACCAGGTGACAGATGTTGTCGGCCGCGTCGTGGTCGCCCCAGGTGATGAAGATCTTCTGCCCGGTGAGCCGGTAGCCGCCGGCGCCGTCGGGGTCGGCGCGGGTGGTCAGTTGGGCCAGGTCAGAGCCCGCCTGCGACTCGGTCAGCACCATGGCGCCGGGCCATTCGCCGGACACCAGCCTGGGCAGGACCAGGCGCTTCTGGCGGTCCGTGCCGTGCAGATCCAGGGCCTCGACGGCGCCCTGGGTGAGCATCGGGCAGAGGCCGAAGGCCATGTTGGCCGCGTGGACCATCTCGAACACCGCCAGTTCCATGGCCTTCGACAGGCCCTGGCCGCCGTGTTCCGGCGCCGCGGACAGCGAATTCCAGCCGTCGGCGACGAAGGCCC
>NZ_JANMBF010000101.1:0-8425 GCF_031360265.1 Phenylobacterium sp. | reverse complement strand
GATCCAGCGGGGACTGATCACCGAGGGCCGGGACGGGCGCCAGTTGAGGATGCCGACCGCTTATCGGTGGGTCCCCAACGTGACCTCCTCTGGCACCGCGTCGATTGCGCCTGGGGAGGGCGACAAAGAACTTCAGGATTTGATCCTTACCGTCCACCATTGCTTCATGCACACGCTGTCCAACACGCCCGCCTTCAAGATTATCGAAGATCACCGTGGTCGCGCCCACGTCAGGATGCAGGCGCAACAGCAGACCCTGCTCCAGCTTCCGCCTGACGTTCTGGAGGCCCTCAAGGTCTAGGGCGGCGCATGACGCCTATTTCGTCTTTGCCGCCCAACGGACCTCGGCGGCCCGCCGCGCGATCTCCGACCGCTCTTCGGGTGTCAGCCGCGCGGCCCTCGCCGTGCCGCCCTTTCGTTGGGGGGCAACGGCGGCAGGGCTCTCCTCAATTTCGCCCGTTGCGATCCGCCCCACCATGACAGCAGCGCCGATCGCATCAGCAGGTCGTTTCTCGCCGCGCGGTCCCTTGGGCATGTTCGAAGGATAGTGCGCCTCGCGCGAGGGGGCTAGGGCGACGATTTGGCAAACTGAGACACGACCCAGCTGCGCGTAGAACGGCGCATTCCACGCGATGTGCCGGAACGTGCTGAGCGTGACCGCCGGCAGGCCGCGAAGCCGCGCCAGCTCGATCGTCGCGCGCATCAGCTGGCGGCCAACGCCCTGGCCCTGCCATTCCTGGCGCACCGCAAGCTCCCAAAGATGCAGCCCGTCGGCGCAGGCCTGGCAGGCGGCAAAGCCCAGCAGCCCATGGTCCTCGGCCACCAGCACCAGGCCGTCGGTCTGGAAGGGGATGTAGAAGTCCACCGGGCTGACCGCGCCATCGGCGATGGCGTCCTGGCTCGACCCGCGAAACGCCAGCGCCGCCGAGCGTTCGATGTCCGGCAGCGTCAGGAGGTCGTTGGCCGTGGCGGGGCGGACCTTCACAGATCACGCTCCGGTAGCCACGGGGGTGTCCGCGCGACCGCCCCATTCGATCCAGGATCCATCATAGACCGCCACGTCCTCGCGCCCCAGCCGCGCCAGGGCGAGCGCCAGCACCGCGGCGCTGATCCCTGAGCCGCAGGTGGTGACGATGGGCGCCGAGAGGTCCACGCCGCCGGCGTCGAAAGCGGCGCGGAGTTCGTCGGCGGACTTCATCGTCCCGTCGGTGGCGATCAGGCCGCCAAACGGCACGTTGCGGGCGCCCGGCATGTGGCCGCCGCGCAGGCCCGCCCGGGGCTCCGGGACCTCCGCGCGAAAGCGCGGGCCGGGCCGCGCATCGATGACCTGGGCCGCGCGCCGGTCCAGCAGGTCGCGGACGGACGTCAGGTCCGCCACCAGCGCGGGCTCGAAGACAGCGTGGAGAACGGTCGGGGCGGGGGCGACGCATGCGCTCTCGACCGCTCGACCTTCCGCGCGCCATTTCGGCAGGCCGCCATCGAGCACCCGGACCTTGGCGAACCCCATCGTCCGCAAGGTCCACCATACCCGCGGGGCGGAGAAGACGCCCTGGCCGTCATAGACCACGACGGTGGCGTCGCGGCGCAACCCCAGCGCACCCGCCGCGGCGGCGAACGCCCGCGGCGGCGGCAGCATGTGCGGCAGGTCGGTGGCTGGGTCGGCGATGGCGTCGATGTCGAAGAACACCGCCCCGGGGATATGCGCCGCCCCGAACCCCTCGCGCCCGGTGCGCGGGTCGCCGGGCATGAACCAGGTGGCGTCGATCACCTGCAGGTCGGCCGCGCCCAGCCGCTCGGCCAGCCAGGCGGTGGAGACCAGGGGGTCGCTCACGCCAGCCACCCTGGCGCGGGCAGGCCGCGCGCGCGCAGGAAGTCCGGGTTGTAGATCTTGGACTGGTAGCGCTGACCGTGGTCGCAGAGGATCGTCACGATGGTGGCGCCGGGGCCTAGGTCCCTGGCCATGCGGATCGCGCCCGCCACATTGATCCCGGTCGAGCCGCCCATCACCAGGCCCTCGTGTTCGACCAGATCGTAGATCGCCAGCAGCATCTCCTCGTCGGAAATGCGATAGGCGCGATCGACCTTCAGGCCCTCCAGATTGGCGGTGACGCGGCCCTGGCCGATGCCTTCGGAGATCGAATTTCCCTCCGATTTCAACTCGCCGTGGGCGTACCAGTTGTAAAGCGCCGCGCCATGCGGATCGGCCAGGCCAATGGCGACGTTCGGATTTCCGCCGCGCAGGGCCTGGGCGACGCCGGCCAGAGTGCCGCCCGACCCCACGGCGCAGATGAAGCCGTCCACCTGGCCTTGCGTCTGGGCCCAGATCTCCGGGCCGGTCGACTGGGCGTGGGCCTGGCGATTGGCGACGTTGTCGAACTGGTTGGCCCAGACCGCGCCGGCGCGCTCCCTGGCATCAAGCTCCATCGCCAACCGACCGGAATATTTCACGTAATTCATGTCGTTCGCATATGGGACGGCGTCGACTTCGACCAGGTCCGCGCCATAGAGCCGGATGGCGTCCTTCTTCTCCTGGCTCTGGGTGCGGGGGATGACGATGGTGCAGCGGTAGCCCAGCGCCCTGGCGACCATGGCCAGGCCGATGCCCGTGTTGCCCGCCGTTCCCTCGACGATCCGCCCGCCGGGCCTGAGCCGGCCCTTGGCTTCGGCGTCGCGCACCATCCACAGCGCCGCGCGGTCCTTGACCGACTGGCCGGGATTCATGAATTCGGCCTTGGCGAGGATCTCGCACCCGGTCAGGGCGCTGGCCCGGTTGAGGCGGATCAGCGGGGTGTTTCCGATGGCGTCCAGGACGCTGCGAGCGATCGTCATGGCCCCTATCTAAGCGCCGCCGCGGCGATGCGACAGTGGGATCAGGCCTTGGTCATCGACAGCTGGACAACGTTGGTCCGCTCGGTGCGAAAGCCGGCCTCGCAATAGCTCAGATAGAACTTCCAGAGCTTGCGGAACCGCTCATCGAACCCCAGAGGGCGAATGCCGGCCCAGGCGGCGTCGAAGCTTTTCTGCCACTGCGCCAGGGTGTCGGCGTAGTCGTGGCCGAATCGATCGATCTTCGTCCAGATGAAGCCGGCCTTGTCGGTGACCTTCTTGAGGCGTTCCTCGGAGGGCAGCATGCCGCCGGGGAAGATGTACTTCTGGATGAAGTCGGCGCGGCTGCGATATTCCTCGAAATATTCGTCGCGGATGGTGATGATCTGCAGACCGGCCTGGCCGCCGGGCTTCAGCGTCTCGTTGACCTTGTTGAAATAGGACGGCCAGTAGCGCTCCCCGACGGCTTCGAACATCTCGATGGAGGCGACCCGGTCGAACCGGCCCTCGACGTCGCGATAGTCCACCAGTTGGATGTCGGCGCGTTCGTTAAGGCCGGCGTCGAACATCCGCTGCCGGGCGAAGGCGTACTGTTCCTCGGAAATCGTGATGGCGGTGACTTTGGCTCCGACCTCGCGCGCGGCGAATTCGGCGAATCCCCCCCAGCCGCAGCCGATCTCCAGCACGCTTTGTCCGGACTGCAGGTCCATGCTTTGGGCCAGGGCGCGATATTTGGCGGTCTGGGCCTGGGCCAGCGACTGGCCGGGGGTGTCATATTTGGCCGAGGAATAGGTCATCGTGGTGTCGAGCCAGCGGGAATAGAAGGCGTTCCCCAGGTCATAGTGGGCGTGGATATTTTTCCGCGCGCCCTCGCGGCTGTTGGGCCGGAAGGCATGGCGGATGCGGTTGATGGTCCAGGACAGCGGATTGCCCATGGTCACATGATGCAGCCGGTTCCAGTTGGCGGCGAAGACATAGAGCAGGTCCGGCAGGTCTGGGGTGTCGAACTCGCCGGCCATGTAGGCCTCCGCGAAGCCGATGTCGCCGGCCGCCAGGGCGCGGCGAATGAAGCGGAAATCATGGATGACCAGGCGCGCATCGGGTCCCGGCTCCGCGCCTTGAACGTAGACCTCTTCGCCAGACGGCATGACGAAGGTGATCGACCCAAGAACCCAGTTCCGGGCGATGATCCTCAGCGCGGCTCGGAACGTCGCCGGCGCGCCTCGCAATTCGGGGAGCCGTCGAAACGCCCGGCGATCCCCGGCGATGGCCGCAAGCGACAGGCCTTGAGCCATACTCATGATCGGGGTCCCCAAGCTGTTACTGACACTGCCATATGATCCGCGAGTCCGCCGACCGGGTTTGATCGGCGCAGGGTCAATACGCACGGACGGCGGCGGCGGACGCGCCAGGTTTGGGAAATGTGGCTTGTGAAGGCGTCCGGCGCGCGCCACCTAGACCCTGTCCCGGCCGACTTGAACCAAGTCAGCCGGGATAAAACAGGGTCGTCGCCTATATCTGGAGTTCCTCCCCCACTCAGGTTTAGCAACCTGAGCAGGAAGGGCTCTAGGCCACGACCGTCGCTTTGCCGAGGAGCGCCATGGCCGTCTTGAAGCTTGAACGCTGGGGCATCGCCCTGGGTGAGGGCCAGCCTCTGCTGGTGATCGCCGGCCTGAACGTGCTGGAAAGCGAGGCCCTGGCACTGGATACGGCCTCCCACCTGCAGCGCGTCTGCGCCGGCCTGGGCCTGCCCTACATATTCAAGGCCAGCTTCGACAAGGCCAACCGCTCCTCGATCGCCAGCTACCGGGGTCCTGGCCTGGAAGAGGGCTTGCGCATCCTGGCCAAGGTGAAGGCGCGGTTCGGCGTGCCCATCGCCACCGACATCCACGAGATCGCCCAGGCCGAGCCGCTCGCCCAGGTCGTCGACCTGTTGCAGATTCCGGCCTTTCTCTGCCGCCAGACGGACCTGGTGGCAGCCTCGGCCCGCGCGATCCACGCCACCGGCGGCCTGCTGCACGTCAAGAAGGGACAGTTCCTGGCGCCCTGGGATGCCCGCAACATCATCGCCAAGGTCAAGGAAGCCGTCGGCGGCGCCGACATCACCGTGCTGTGCGAGCGCGGGTCGTCCTTCGGCTACAACAACCTGGTGGTCGATATGCTGGGGCTGGGCGAGATGAAGAAGCTGGGCGTGCCGGTGACCATCGACGCCACGCACGCGGTGCAGTTGCCTGGCGCGGATCCGCGCACGGGTGGCGCGTCGACGGGTGGGCGCCGCGATGGCGTGGCGGTGATCGCCAAGGCGGCCGTGGCGGCCGGCGCCGACGGCGTGTTCCTGGAGTTCCATCCCGATCCCGACAAGGCGCTCTGCGATGGACCCAGCACGCTGCCGCTGGACGCGGCGGCGGACCTGCTGTCCACCCTGAAGGCTGTCCACGCCGCCGTGCAGCCGGCTTGACCCCGCCCGCAACCCGCCGCACACGCTAGCTCATGGATCTTTCCGCGCTCCAGCACCTCCTGGGCATGGCGCCTGGCCGGCGCGTCGCCTGCGTCGGCGACCTGATGGTCGACCGCTTCGTCTATGGCGAGGTCAGCCGTGTCTCGCCCGAGGCGCCGGTGCCGGTGCTGGCCCGGTCGCGCGAACTGATGATGCTGGGCGCCTGCGGCAACGTTGCGCGCAATGTCGCCGCGCTCGGCGGCGAGGTCTCGCTGGTGGGTGTGGTCGGCGGTGACGCAGAGGGCGCCATGGCCCTGCGGCTGGTGGGCGAGGAGGCGGGTGTCGAGGGCTATCTGGTCACCGATCCGGCGCGCCCGACGACGTTGAAGACCCGCTTCGTCTCCGGCGGCCAGCAGCTGCTGCGGGTGGATCTCGAGACCCATGAGCCGGTCTCCGGCGAGGTCGAGCAGCGCCTGGTGCGGACCATCCGCGACGCGGCCAAGGGCGCCGGTGCGATCCTGCTCTCCGACTATGGCAAGGGCGTCGTCACCGAGGCGGTGATCGCCGTCTGCCGGGAAGCCGCGCTGGAGTCGGGCGGCCGGCTGGTGGTCGATTCCAAGGCGCGTTCCTTCGCCCGCTACGGCGCGGTCGATATGATCAAGCCCAACGCCGCCGAGCTGGGCCACGCCACCGACCTGCCCACCGAAACCGACGCGCAGATCGAGGCGGCGCTGGCGCGCGCGCTGGAGCTGTGGGAGGCCAAGGCGATCCTGGTGACCCGGGCTTCCAAGGGAATCTCGCTGGCGGTGCGCGGCCAGGCCATCCGGCATTTTCCGACCGCGCCGCGCGAGGTGTTCGACGCCTCCGGGGCCGGCGACACGACCCTGGCGGCGCTCGGTCTGGCGCTGGCCGCCAATGCGCCGATCGAGGACGCCATCGCCTTTGCCCAGCTCGCGTCCGGGGTGGCGGTGGGCAAGGCCGGGACCGCGACCGTCTCGCCCGACGAGCTGATCGAGGCCGCCCTCTCGGCGCACATGGCGCCCGCCGAGGCCAAGGTGGCCACCGCCCAGCGGATGGAGAGCGAAGTCGCCCGCTGGCGCGCCAAGGGCCTGAAGGTGGGCTTCACCAACGGTTGCTTCGATATCCTGCACAAGGGCCATGTGGCCTATCTGAGCCAGTCCCGCGGCTGGTGCGACCGGCTGGTGGTGGGCTTAAATTCCGATGCCAGCGTCCGCGCGCTGAAGGGCGAGGGCCGGCCGGTCAACGACCTGGAATCCCGCGCGCTGGTGCTGGCGGGCCTGGGCTCGGTGGACCTGGTGGTTCCCTTCGAAGAGGACACCCCCGTCAAACTGATCCAGGCGGCGCGCCCCGACGTGCTGGTTAAGGGCGCCGACTATGCCGAGAGCGAGGTCGTCGGCCACGAACTGGTCAAGGACTGGGGCGGAGAGGTGAAGCTCGCGGCCATCGTCGAGGGCTATTCCACCACGGCGGCCATCGCCAGGATGAAGGTCGGTCATCGATGACCCAACGTCGCATCGCCTTCGTCACCGGCGGCGCCGGGTTCATCGGCTCCAACATCGTCGCCCGGCTGGCCGAGGACCGGACGCTGGACGTCGTGGTCTGCGACCGGCTGCGCGAAGCCGAGCTGGGCAAGTGGAAGAACATCGCCAAGCACCCGATCGGCGACTTCGTGGCGCCGGACGCGATGTTCGAATGGCTGGAGAAACGCTGGCGCGACATCGAGGTGGTGGTCCACATGGCCGCTGTCTCCTCGACCACCGAGCCGGACGCCGACAAGATCGTCCACTCCAACTTCACGCTGAGCCGCGATCTCTTCCGCTGGTGCGCCGACCGCCAGCGCCGGTTTGTCTACGCCTCGTCGGCGGCGACCTATGGCGATGGGGCCAACGGCTTCGACGACGACAACGACTATGAGGCCCTGGCGGCGCTGCGCCCGCTCAACACCTACGGCTGGTCGAAGGCCACCTTCGACCTCTTCGCCGCGCGCCAGGCGCTGCGCGACTACGCCCCGCCGCAGTGGGTCGGCCTGAAGTTCTTCAACGTCTACGGACCCAATGAAGATCATAAGCACGCGATGAAATCGGTGGCCTCGCAGATCTGGCCGCATGTCCAGGGCGGCCATGAGGTGCAGCTGTTCAAGAGCTATCGGGCCGATGTGCCGGACGGTGGCCAGAAGCGCGACTTCGTCTATGTCCGCGACGTCGCCGACGTCACCGAGTGGCTGGTCCGCAACCCGCAGGTGAACGGCATCTTCAACCTGGGGTCGGGCGCCGCGCGATCCTTCGAGGATATGGCGCGCGCGGTGTTCACCGCCGCCGGCAAGGCCGCGAAGATCGACTACACCCCCATGCCGCCCGCGATCCGCGACAAGTACCAGTATTTTACCCAGGCGCGGATGGATCGGCTGGCGGCCGCGGGCTACGCCAAGCCCATGACCGGGCTCGAGGATGGGATCGGCGACTATGTCCGCGCCTATCTCAGCCAGCCCGACCATTACCGGTAGCCGTGGCGCAGGCCCCGCCGCGGTCCAGGCGCTGGCTGGCGGCGGGGTTGCTGTCGGTGATCGCGGTCCTGGGCGCGGGCTTCGTGATCTTCCGCGGCGACCTGATCCGCTATTCGCTCGATCCCAAGACCCCGTTCCAGACCTATCGTCCGCCGCCCGCGCCGGATTATGCGGAGCGCGGCGCCTGGGCGCTGATGCCGACGACACCCGACGCGCCAAACGCGGCGGACCCGCCGGCCGATGTGTTCTTCGTCTCGCCGACCACCTTCGACGGCGGCAAGGACTGGAACGACGCCATCGGCAACGCCCGATCCGACCGGCTCTTCCGCAGGGTCATGGCCCCCAACTACGCGGGCCCCTTCGTGCGGGTGGGACGGATCTTCGCGCCGCGCTATCGCCAGGCCGGGCTCTACAGCCTGCTGACCCTCAGCGAGGACGCGCGCGACGCCCGCAAATTCGCCTACGGCGATATACGCCAGGCCTTCCGCCATTGGCGCGACCATGACGGTGCGGGCCGCCCGTTCCTGATCGTCGGCGTGGAGCAGGGCGGGACCCTGGCGGCGCGACTGCTGACCGAGGAAGTGGCTCCCGATGCCAAGCTGCGCGCGCGCCTGGCCGGCGTCTATCTGATCGAGACG